>PHDP01000109.1 GCA_002842655.1 Bacteroidetes bacterium HGW-Bacteroidetes-14 | reverse complement strand
TTTCTTTCGGAAAACAAATAATATTTCAAAAATGAAAATTGCAAAGCTTTCAATTGTTATCCTGCTGGGAGTAATTTTTACCTCCTGTGCCTCCAAGTATGAACTTCTTCTGAGAAGTGCAGATGTTGACCTGAAATACAAGGGCGCATTTGAATATTTCGAACAGAAAAAGTACAAAAAAGCTGCCGATTTGTTCGAGCAGATTCTTATTGCCACAAAAGGTACCGAGAAAGATGACACTGTTCAGTTCTATTTTGGCCTGAGCAACTATCACTTTGGAGACCTGGAGACAGCAGAGACTAATTTTGATCAGTTTACCAAGGTTTTTCCGAGAAGTCCCTTCACAGAAGAGGCCAGATTTCTCAGACTTGACTGTCTGTATGAATCTACATACAGGTATGAACTGGATCAGCTTCCAACCTACAGGGCAATGTCTGCCATAAACGAGTTTTTGTATGACTATCCAAACACAAAATACCTTGTTAAATGCAAGGATATGCTTGTGGATATGCAGGAAAGACTCGACAGAAAGGGTTATGAAGCCGCAAAAATCTACTTTACAATTGAAGACTACAAAGCTGCAACTTTTGCTCTTAAAAACGCCATTAAGGAGAATCCCGACAACAGATACCGCGAAGATATCATGTACTACCTGGTTCTTTCTCAGTACAGGTATGCAGCGCAGAGCGTAAAAGAGAAACAGAAAGAGAGATATATGGTGCTGATAGATGAATACTACAATTTTGTCAGCGAATTTCCGGATTCAAAATACAGAAAGTCTGTAGACGGAATGTTTGAAAAGGCACAATCTGAAACAAATAATAAATAGATATGGAAATCAGGAAAAATGTCCCAAACAACACTATAACCAGAGATTTGTCAAAGCTTGCCGAGCCAACCGGTAATGTATACGAATCTGCAATGGTTATTGCAAAAAGGGCTAACCAAATTTCGGCAGAGATGAAGTTTGAACTCAATCAGAAACTTGAAGAGTTCTCAAATTATGCCGACACACTGGAGGAGACTTTTGAAAACAGGGAACAGATCGAAATCTCAAGATACTATGAGCGTCTTCCAAAGGCAACTCTTATAGCTATCAACGAATTCGAAGAGGGAAGAATCCACTATAGGAAGATTGAGGAGTAATGCTCAGAGGGAAGCATATATTGCTCGGAGTAACGGGAAGCATTGCCGCCTACAAGGCGGCTGTGCTTGTTCGTACCCTTGTTAAGGAGGGTGCGGAGGTTAAGGTTGTTATGACAGAAATGGCAAAACAATTCATAACTCCGCTTACAATGGCAACGCTTTCCAAAAGTCCTGTTCTTGTAGAGTTTTACAATCCGGAAAACGGCGACTGGAACAGTCACATATCACTGGGGATGTGGGCAGATGCGTACCTTATTGCACCTGCGTCCGCAAACACAATTGCAAAAATGGCAACGGGTGTGGCAGATAACCTGCTGCTAACAACCTATTTATCTGCAAGGTGCCCGGTTGTAGTTGCTCCGGCCATGGATGTTGACATGTTTCTTCATGTTGCCACTCAACAGAACATTGAAACCCTTGTAAAAAGAGGGGTAAAAATAATTGACCCGAATTCAGGCGAACTGGCCAGCGGACTGGAGGGAAAGGGTCGTATGGCCGAACCTGACGAGATTGTCTCATCTCTTACTGAAATGTTTTCAGAAGATGGAAATATGAAAGGAATAAAGGTACTGGTTAACGCCGGTCCTACCAGAGAGTCGATTGATCCCGTCAGATACATCTCAAACCATTCTACCGGCAAAATGGGTTATGCCATTGCCGCAGAATTTGCAAACAGGGGTGCAGAAGTTACACTGGTCTCCGGACCGGTTGAATCACAAAAAGTTCACCCGGCTGTTAAAGTTATAAATGTTGTAACTGCTGCAGAGATGTTTGATGTAACAACTGCAGAATACCAAAAAGGGGCAGATGTAACTGTACTGTGTGCTGCAGTTGCAGATTTTACTCCCTCAAGGCAGGAACAAAACAAGGTAAAGCGCGGCAGTTTAAACTGGTCTCTGGAGCTTGAGCCCACCAGGGATATTGCTGCAGCTATAGGTAAAGAGAAAAAAGAGGGTAGCCTGATTGCAGGTTTTGCACTCGAGACAGATCATGAACATTCAAATGCCCTCAGCAAACTAGAGCGCAAAGGACTTGACATGATAATTCTCAATTCTCTCAATGACAAAGGCGCCGGTTTTGGCACAGATACAAACAAGATCTCCATTATTGCCAGGGGTGGCGAGACTGTTCACTACCCGCTTAAAAGCAAGGAGCAGGTGGCCGGAGATATTGCAGACTATATTGAAAACTTGCTGATATGCTCAAAAGCCTGAACATTTCCAATTATGCCCTCATTGAGAATCTTGAAATTGATTTTCCCGAAGGGCTCATTATAATCACCGGCGAAACCGGTGCCGGCAAGTCTATCCTGCTTGGCGCACTTTCGCTGTTGCTTGGAAACAAGGCAGACCCCGGAGCATTAAAAGACTCTTCAAAAAACTGTATAGTAGAGGCTGTTTTTGAAACGGAGAGAAGCAGAATATTATCAGACCTCTTCACATCCGAGGGACTGGAATTCGGCAGTGAAATAACTTTAAGAAGAGTTATAACTCCTGCGGGCAAATCCAGAAATTTTGTAAACGACGAACCTGTTTCGCTTCAGTTCCTTAAGGCTCTCTCTGAAAAAATAATAGATATTCACGCCCAGCACCAGCATTTGCTGCTCTCTGACAGTAAGTTTCAGCTTGCTGTTCTTGACTCGTTTGCCGGAAATGCACAGCTTCTTGAAGAGTATACAAAAATTCATGAAGAGCTGCTGGCTATGAGTTCAAAACTGAAATCTCTTAAGGAGAAAATTTCAAAAGAGGAGGCAGATAACGACTACAATACATTTCAGTACAAACAGCTTGAGGAGGCAAAACTTGTTTCCGGAGAGCTTGCGGAACTGGAGGCTGAGTTCAAGATGCTCAGCAATGCAGAAGATATTAAAAACTCGCTGCTCACAATGACCTCCCTTTTAACAACAGAGGAGTTTTCTGTTGTTAGGAATCTGAAAGAAATTGCTCATACAGCAGAAAGAATTTCATCAAATTTTCCCACTGTCCTTGAAATTTCAAGGAGAGCTGACAATTGCCGTATAGAGCTGAAAGACATTGAAGAGGAACTTTCTCTTCTTGCAGAGAGAGTGAATGTATCGCCTGAAAGGGCACAAATTGCAGAAGAGAGACTATCTTTGCTCTACAATTTGCTTAAGAAGCACCACGCGGAGAGTATTGATGAGCTTATAGCTGTAAGAGATAATCTTTCTTTGTCACTTAAAAACGCGGAGTCTCACAGGGAAGAACTTGAAAATATGACTGCAGCAGTTAAAGAGCTGGAGAGAAACCGGGCAGTCGCTGCAGGAAAACTTCATAAAAGCAGATTTGCAAGTTCGGCTCCATTTGCAAAAGTTATGCAGGATTCGGTGAGAGAACTTGAGATGCCGCATGCTGTATTTACAGTATCTGTAAACGAAGAGCACACATGGAGTGCAGAGGGAAACACCAGAGTGCAGTTTCACTTCTCTGCCAATAAAAATATTGAACCGAGAGAGCTCTCCAAAGTTGCATCCGGAGGTGAACTTTCGAGAATTATGCTGTGTCTGAAAGCTGTTATGGCAAAGGGCAGCGGCATGCCAACAATGATATTCGACGAAATTGACACGGGAGTATCAGGAAAGATAGCCGACAAGATGGGCCGGCTTATCGGAGAAATGGCAGAGGGAATGCAAATATTTGCGATCACTCACCTTCCGCAGATTGCATCAAAGGGAGAGTGCCATCTGCTGGTATATAAAGAGACAGAGGGCGCAAATGGTGCATCCACTGCAATAAAACGAATTAACGGAGATGAGAGAATCATGGAGATTGCCAGGATGCTCAGCGGCTCCAGAATGACCGAGGCAGCTGTTGCTAACGCAAGAGAACTGCTCGCTAACTAGAATATTTTTTAACAAACATATTATGAGACTTATTATTCAAAACTCGTATGAGCAAATTTCGCAGTGGGCAGCTGCTTTGATTGTAAAGAGAATCCGTGAGTTTGACCCTACACCGCAAAGACCATTTGTGCTGGGCCTTCCTACCGGATCTACTCCTTACGGCACTTACAAGGAGCTCATCAGACTCTTCAAGGGAGGTAAGGTCTCTTTCCGGAATGTTGTTACTTTCAACATGGATGAATATATCGGCATTCCCAAAGATCATCCGCAGTCATACTACACATTCATGTGGGACAACTTTTTCAGGCATATTGATATTAAACCGGAAAATGTAAATATTCCAAATGGTAACGCTCTTGATCTTGAAAAAGAGTGTCTGGACTATGAGAAGAAAATTGCTTCATACGGAGGAATTAATCTTTTTATGGGAGGAATTGGCCCTGACGGACATATTGCATTCAATGAGCCGGGTTCTTCACTCACATCCAGAACAAGAGTCAAGTCACTTACCACAGATACAATTATTGCCAACTCTCGTTTCTTCAACAATGACATAAGCCAGGTTCCAAAAACGGCTCTTACTGTTGGCGTGGGTACAATAATGGATGCCCGTGAGGTAATGATTCTTGTTAATGGTCATCACAAGTCACGTGCCCTTAAGATGGCGATTGAAGGCAGCATTAACCACCTTTGGACAATAAGCGTTCTTCAGATGCACCCTAAGGGAATCATTGTCTGTGACGATGCCGCAACTGACGAGCTGATGGTTGGTACAGTAAATTATTTTAAAGACATCGAAAAAGAGAATCTGAATCCAGCTTCAATGCTGCAGTAATCTTTTATCTAAGAAATTCAGCCGCCCTGCCGAATACTTTTTCAAAACAGTATTTACGCTCGGCGGCGTTTTCTTTTGATACAGGGAAAGGTATCTCATGTGAATAGTGGAAAGGGAAATCCATCTCTTCAAGACAACCGGCAGCTCCTGTCCCTATGGCAGACAGTATTCCTGAAGTAGGAATTACTTTATCCTGCTTAAGTGAGATGATACCAACCCTGTGCAGATTGTTTCGGTAAAAGGCCTCCCTCCTCTCCTTTCCCAGATGGCTGGCTATATGAGATATGAACGCCTGCTCCAGGTTGTCGCCAATAATTCTCTTTTCATGCTGCGGATAGATAAAGCGGGTGGTAAAATAGCTGGTTAGGGTATCAAAAGTATCTCCGTCCATTATCATTTTTGAACTTCCGTTCATCTCATTAAAAAGTGAGCCTGCACAAAACATAAACAACTTACTTTCTGCAAAATAACCCTGAACATCTGAGGTAAGAAGGACCTGGGAGAGCAGCCCGCCTATTGAGTAAGCAAAAATATCAATTTTGGCTCCCTTTGAAATTAATTCATGCCTGCCGCTTCTGATTTCATTCATAAGCTGGTATACATTATATATACTCTCTCTGCCGGAGAGATAAAACCTGAATGGATCTGATTTAAGCCTTGAACTTAGTGCATAATTGAGAAAGGAGAGATTTGAAGAGCGGGGGCCGTCGCCAAACTCATCATTGATAAGTTTCTGCATCGCTCTCGGATTTGACCATTCGAGCGGAGATCTGTTTATATGCATAGAGAGCGGGAAAAGTATAACTGGACGGTTAAGTTCATTTGAAAGATACTCTGCCCATGGAATATATTTATCCCAGTTTCTCTCATTTAGTCCGTGGAAAAGCAATATAGCAGATCCTGCCCTCTTCCCCAAACCGGCAAAAGTATCGGGAGTAACAATGTAATAGTCAAAACTTGTATTCTCAGAAATCTGCTCTTCAAGGCAACCAAGAAATTTCACGGGAGAGGTCTCTTGTCTTTTTTTAAGAATTTCATCCCTTCCTAATCTTTCAACAAATCTTAATGTATGCATTCTCATTTTCCTCATGATTTTTATGCAAATAAAGCTTGCCCTTGTAACAGCGCGAAAAATATGGTGTTACCGCAGACATCAATGGGTGAAATTGTAAATAGTGGGGTGAAATTCTTAAATGTGTGGCCAATTAAAAATTTCACTACTTTTGCATAAACATGAAAATACCAGATTATATAATCAGAAAGGGAAACATTGTGAGGCTGGTGATATTCACAGCCGCATTTGCCCTTCTGTTTATAAATATCTATAAGCCATTCGGGGCCAAAAGCTGGTATGATGTATCTGACTTTAAGTTTTTCCTTTTTTCTGCTCCGATTATCCTTACCGGTGTACTGGTTGTGGTTATTAGCAGAATAATAATGTATTACTACGCCCGCAAGCGTGAAGTCTCCTATGTGAATTATTTTGTATGGGTATTTCTGGAGATT
>PHDP01000108.1 GCA_002842655.1 Bacteroidetes bacterium HGW-Bacteroidetes-14 | reverse complement strand
AGAGTAGTCGGAAAATAGATAAAATTGTATTACATTTGTTGATATTGTATCAATTAATTCCCCCGTTAATGCTATGAAATATCTCAGATTATCTTCTGTTTTATCACTGTTCATTTTACTCTCATCATTCAATCTTGCAGCAAACTCCTGGATTAGAGTTAACCAGGCAGGATACCTCCCCTCTGATATTAAGGTAGCTGTATTTATCTCCCAAAACGAAAATTCCGCACCACTCTTTGAAGTGCACGAATCTGTTACCGGCAGGCTGGTTTTCAAAGGAGCCGGCAAAAAGGTAAATGCTGAGGTTTGGGGAATGAAAAGCGCATTCCGCTTCGATTTTTCTAAAATTGAGAGTGAAGGCGGATTCTATATCGTCTCCAACGGAACAAAGTCTCCAAATTTCAGAATATCTGCAAGCTCTTACGAAGGTCTGTCGGACTTTCTTCTTGAATATATGCGCCAGCAGAGATGCGGCGACAATCCTTACACCGGAGAACTCTGCCATCAGCATGACGGCTTTATAGTAGACCACCCAACCCGTACAGGCGAAAAGGTAGATGTAAGGGGCGGATGGCATGATGCCACAGACTACCTGCAGTATCAGACAACCTCTGCAACTGCTCTTTACCACCTGATGTTTTCATGGGAGCAGCAGAAGGACAAAAGTGTTTTTAAGGATCTATACGACGCAAGGGGCCGCAAAGGCTCAAACGGAATTCCCGATATTCTTGACGAAATCAGATGGGGCCTTGACTGGCTTGACAGAATGAATCCGGAAGATAAGGTCATGTTTGCCCAGATTGCAGACGACCGCGACCACGCAGGATTTCGCCTTCCTCAGAATGATAAGGTAGATTACGGCTGGGGCCCGGGAACCGGCAGACCGGTCTATTTTGTAACCGGGAAACCGCAGGGACTTAGTAAATACATTAACCGCACAACAGGCGTCTCGTCTGCCGCAGGTAAGTTCGCATCTGGCTTTGCAATGGCAGCCGAACTGTTTAAAGAGAGTGATCCGCAGTATGCTGCAAAACTCCGCGAAAAGGCAGAGAAGGCTTATGCATTTGCAGAGGAGGTTCCCGGAAACACTCAGACAGCCTGCACAGTTTCTCCATATTTTTATGAAGAGGATACATATGTAGATGATATTGAACTTGCTGCTGCAACATTCTACAAGAATACCGGCGATGCAAAGTGGCTTAAAAAGGCAGACTACTGGGGTCAGCTCGAGCCTGTCACTCCTTGGATGGAGCTTGGCAGGGGAAGACATTATCAGTTTTATCCCTTCATAAACCTTGGTCACTTTTATCTGGCTTCCTCAAAGGATAAGGCGGTAAGCGCAAAATACCTGGGATACATGAAAGACGGCCTTGAACATCTCCGCAAAAGAGCAGCAGATGATCCGTTCATTTTTGGAATCCCTTTCCTCTGGTGTTCAAACAACCTTGTATCTGCTGCAATTACTCAGGCAAGACTCTACCGCGAAGTTTCCGGCGACAATTCATATCTCGAAATGGAGACAGCACTCCGTGACTGGCTCTTTGGAACCAACCCGTGGGGAACATCAATGATTGTTGGATTCCCTGAGGGCGGAGACTATCCCGATTCTCCTCACTCATCTTACACTGTTCACAACGGAGATCTTACATACGGCGGCCTTGTTGACGGACCTATCGAGAGGATGCTCTTCATTGAAAGAGCCGGCAATTCGCTCAGAAATCCGGATAAATATGCACCATTCAATAATGGCAAGGCGGTTTATCACGATGATATAGGAGACTATGCCTCAAATGAACCTACAATGGACGGAACAGCCGGACTTAGCTTCTACTTTGCAAAGCTGGAGAGCGACGGCAGGGAGTACGCTGCAGCAAAGGCATCGGCCTCAGCCCCGGCAAAAACTGAAAGGGATTCACAGGGTGCAATTGTAAGGGTAAACACAGATAAAAAGGTTATCTATCTTGCATTTACAGCTGACTCAATGTTTCAGGGCGGAGAGAAAATTTTGAAAACACTCTCTTCAAATAAGATTAAGGGTTCGTTCTTTTTTACAGGGAATTTCCTCAGGCTCGCAGAACAGAAGAGTATGATTGAGAAGATTATCAAAGAGGGTCACTATGTTGGAGGTCATTCAGACAAACATCTTCTGTATGCACCATGGGATAAGAGGGATAAATCCCTGGTAGCCGGCGACAGCCTCGTGATGGATATAAAAAACAATATCGCCGAACTTGCAAAGTTTGGTGTTCAGGCAGAAAATGCCTCATGGTTTATGCCTCCGTACGAATGGTACAACAAAGAGTCTGTTTACACAGCCTCTGTACTTGGTCTTAAAACTGTCAACTACACTCCGGGAACTGCAACACCTGCAGATTATACATATCCTGGTATGAGCAGCTACAAGAGCTCTCAGGATCTGATAGATAAACTCTTTGCATTCGAAAAGAAAAACAACCTGAACGGAGCTGTTATCCTGATTCATCCGGGTGTTGATTCAAGAAGGCCGGATAAGCTTTACGACAGGCTGGGAGAGATTATAAAAAGGCTCAGGAAGATGGGCTATACATTCGAAAGACTTTATTAAACACATATGTACAAAATTTTAAAGAAGCGGGATCTTAATCCCGTAATCACTCTCATGGAGGTTGAGGCTCCAAGGATGGCAGCCTCTGCAAAACCGGGACAATTTCTGATTGTAAGGGCTCATGAAAAGGGAGAGAGGATACCTCTCACAATTTGCGATTTCGACAGTTCAAAGGGAACGGTCACGATTGTAACGCAGGTTGTTGGTGCTTCGAGCAGACAGATATGCCATCTGAATGAGGGAGATTCATTCACAGATTTTGTGGGACCTTTGGGCGAACCATCTGAATTTGTACATATGTCAGGGGAGAAACTTTCCGGAATGAGGTTTCTCTTTATAGCCGGGGGCCTGGGAACGGCACCGGTCTATCCTCAGGTTAAGTTTCTGCACTCTATGGGAGCATCTGTTGATGTGATTATTGGGGCAAAGAGCTCATCCCTGCTCATTTTTGAAGAGGAGATGAAGGCAGTTTGCAATAACCTTTACATTTGCACAGATGACGGCTCAGCCGGCAGAAAGGGACTGGTTACAGAGGTTATGAAGGAACTGCTTGAGGCCGATGGTCTGCAGAAAGGAAATCAGCATTATAAATGCTATGATCATGCTGTGGCAATTGGACCGATGATTATGATGAAGTTTGTAACGCTTGCTGCGAAACCGTTCGGAATTCCTTTAACCGTGAGCCTTAATACCCTTATGGTAGACGGAACAGGAATGTGCGGGGCCTGCAGGGTTACTGTAGGCGGAAAGAGCAGGTTTGCCTGTGTGGAGGGGCCTGAATTTGATGCATATCAGGTCGATTTCGAAGAGGCCATGCGCCGCCAGACTATGTACCGGTCTATTGAGACCGAGGCAGATCATAATTGTAAAATAGGTCTTCACTAACAGAAAATTCCAGTCAGATGAGAAATAAAATACCAAGAGTACCGGTAAGGGAGCAAGACCCTCTGGTAAGAGCTGCAAATTTTGAAGAGGTAAGTTACGGATACAACTCTCAGGAGGCGATGCTTGAGGCTTCGCGTTGTCTGAACTGCAAGAACCCGCTTTGTGTTCCTGCATGTCCCGTAAGTATCAGAATTCCTGATTTTATAAGAGAGGTTGAGGAGGGCAATTTTGCAAAGGCTGCCGAAATTATTGCACAGGACAGCTCGCTTCCGTCTGTCTGCGGGCGCGTATGTCCTCAGGAGAGTCAGTGCGAGGGGTCATGTATCCTCGGGATCAAGGGAGAGGCAGTTGCAATAGGAAAACTGGAGAGATTTACAGGCGACTGGAGCCGTGAAAACGGAGTTAAGTTTACAGATAAAGCTCCTCTTAACGGGAAAAAAGTGGCGATAGTGGGAAGCGGCCCTGCAGGACTTGCATGTGCAACAGACCTTGCTAAAATTGGCTACGATGTTACAATCTTTGAGGTTCTTCACGAACCGGGCGGAGTTCTTCAGTACGGAATACCTGAGTTCAGGCTTCCGAAGGAGAGTGTTGTAAAGACAGAGATTGAAAATGTAAAGGCACTTGGAGTAAAGATTGAAACAAATGTTGTTGTTGGCAGAACCGTCACAATTGACTCACTTATGGAGAGTGAGGGATTTTCTGCAGTATTTATTGGATCAGGAGCCGGTTTGCCAAAGTTCATGAATATTCCGGGAGAGAATCTTAACGGAGTGGTCTCAGCAAATGAATTTCTTACCAGGAACAATCTTATGAGAGCCTACGACCCCTCTTATGATACTCCCATTTATGTAGGCAAGCGCGTTGCAGTTGTAGGCGGAGGCAATGTGGCTATGGATGCTGCAAGATCTGCACTGAGACTTGGAGCAGAGGTGACCATTGTGTACAGAAGAACAGAAAAGGAGCTGCCTGCAAGGGTAGAGGAGGTTCACCATGCAAAACAGGAGGGGATTGTATTCAGGATGCTGACCAATCCTGTTGAGATACTTGGTGATGAAAAGGGCTGGGTAAGAGGTCTTAAATGCATTAGAATGGAGCTTGGTGAACCTGATGACAGCGGCAGACGTTCACCTGTTCCTGTACCTGACTCTCAATTTGACATTGAAACAGATGTTGTAATAATGTCCCTCGGAACATCGCCAAATCCACTGATAGCATCAACAACAAAGGGACTTGAAACCAACAGATGGAATTGCCTTGTGGCAGATGAGAACGGTCAGACATCAAGAAAAGGTGTATTTGCAGGGGGAGATGCAGTTACCGGTGCAGCAACGGTCATTCTTGCAATGGGTGCAGGCAGAAAAGCGGCAGCTGCCATTGATGCCTACCTTAAGGAAATTTAGTAACTTTGCCGCTCAAAATAAAAGATACAAATGGCACAAAAACCTTCAATCCCCAAAGGGACAAGAGATTTCGGACCCGCAGAGATGGCCGGCAGAGACTATATTTTCAACACCGTACGCAATGTGTTCCGACATTACGGATATGCTCCAATTGAGACTCCGTCAATGGAAAATCTCTCGACACTTCTTGGAAAATATGGGGAGGAGGGAGATAAACTGCTTTTTAAAGTTCTCAATTCCGGCGATGCCTTTTCCGGTGTTACTCCTGAAATGCTGGGAAACAGCAACTCACTCTCAGTTAAGGTTTGTGAAAAGGGATTAAGGTATGACCTTACAGTTCCCTTTGCGCGCTTTGTGGTTCAGCATCAGAATGAGCTGGTCTTTCCTTTTAAGCGATATCAGATTCAGCCCGTATGGAGGGCAGACCGTCCGCAGAAGGGCCGCTACCGTGAGTTTTATCAGTGCGATGTAGATGTGGTTGGAAGTAATTCACTCATCAACGAACTTGAGTTAGTTCAGATTGTAGATGATGTCTTTGGAAAACTAGATATTGGAGTAACAGTAAAAATCAACAACAGAAAGGTTCTTTCAGGAATAGCCGAGGTATCCGGACACCCGGATAAACTGATTGATATAACAGTTGCAATTGATAAAATTGACAAGATTGGACTGGATGCAGTTAAGGCAGAACTCCTTTCAAAAGGGCTGGACAATGAAGCACTTGCAGTTATTGATCCTATCCTTAACCTCAGCGGATCAACTGCAGAAAAGATATCAGCTATGAGGCCTATTCTGGCAAAATCTGCTACTGGAACAAAGGGTCTTGATGAACTCGAAGAGCTCTTTACATTAATCTCTGCAGCAGAAATAAGTCAGGAGACCGAACTGGATCTGTCGCTTGCAAGAGGGCTTAATTACTATACAGGAGCCATCTTTGAGGTTAAGGCTAATGATGTGCCTATGGGCAGCATCTGCGGAGGCGGACGCTACGATGACCTTACAGGGATTTTTGGACTTCCGGGCGTATCCGGAGTTGGTATATCATTTGGAGCAGACAGAATTTATGATGTGCTCTCTGCCCTTAACAAGTTTCCGGGTGATGCGGTTGAGGGAACCAAAGTTCTCTTCACAAACCTTGGAGAAAAAGAGGTTCTTTATACAATTCCCGTTGTGAAAAAACTCAGGGCTGCAGGAATTGCTGCCGAAATTTATACTGACACAACCAAACTCAAGAAACAGTTCGACTACGCAGACAAAAAGAAAATCCCATTTCTGGCAATTATTGGAGAGGACGAGCTTGCAAATGGCAACATCAGCATAAAGAACCTGGCTACCGGTGAACAAAAGAAGATTGATAAAGAGCAGGTTGTAACTTATTTTACAATTTAATTTGGAGAGTGAATCATTTTACCATATCTTTGCACTCCTAATACCGCGGAGTGGAGCAGTTGGTAGCTCGTCGGGCTCATAACCCGAAGGTCACAGGTTCGAGTCCTGTCT
>PHDP01000107.1 GCA_002842655.1 Bacteroidetes bacterium HGW-Bacteroidetes-14 | reverse complement strand
CCAGAAGACTCTTTCTTTGGATTCACCTGATCTGCCTTGCGGGCAGCAGCAAGAGCACCCTTTTTGTGTTTGAACTGCGGAAGAATCTCTGCAGGAACAGTGTATCCGGGACCGCCTGTACCGTACTGAGCGGCTGCATTTGGATCCTTGGTGAACGGGTCACCGGTCTGAATCATAAATCCACTGATAACTCTGTGGAAAAGGATTCCGTCATAGAATCTCTCAGATGCAAGTTTTATAAAATTGTCGCGGTGAAGAGGAGTCTCTTCGTACAGTTTAACGCGAATAGTTCCTGCTGATGTTTCAATATCAAATACAGGTGATGCCGGTAGTTCTGCCGGGTTGAATGCCAGGTTTGGTGTCATAATAGTTGTGTCTTCTTGTTTTGTTTGATCTGCCCCCTGTTCTTGTTTGCCTCCCTTACAGGAAATAATCAACAAGGATGTGATAATCAGAAGGTTGAAAATTCTGCTCTTCATTAGATTTAGTTATAAGATTTGTTCAAAATTTAATACCTTTGTAATGAAGGCAAAATTACCTCAATTACCCCTATTATGCAAGGAAAAAAGATATTCATACTTTTTATTCTTACTGCAATCTCCTGGGGTGCATGTGCTCAGAGCGTGGGACTTGTACTTAGCGGCGGCGGCGCTAAAGGCCTCTCACATATAGGAGTAATCAAAGCACTTGAAGAGAATAACATTCCTGTAGATTATGTCGCCGGGACTTCAATGGGTTCAATAATTTCAGGTCTCTATGCCATTGGACTCTCTCCTGACGAAATGATTGTACTGTTCCGGTCAGATGACTTCAATTCATGGCAGCAGGGAGAGTCAGAAAGAAACTTCGCAACCTATGTGTACAGAAGAGATCCCGTTGCAGAGCTGTTCGGGGCCACCTTCTCACTAAATCCAAAAGAGAAGTCCATCAACTATAACCTCCCTACCAGCCTTATCTCCCCATACCCGATGGACATCGCCCTTATACAGCTTTTTGCCTCATCTTCTGCAGCTGCCGGCTATAATTTTGACAGGCTGATGGTTCCCTTCCGCTGCGTATCGTCAGACATCGCCAACAAAAAGCCGTATGTTATAAGAAGAGGAGGACTTGGAGAGGCAATCAGGGCATCAATGACATTCCCTTTTGTATTCAAGCCAATCATGATTGATTCTGTGCTTATGTTTGACGGAGGGTTTTACAACAATTTTCCGTGGGATGTAATGGTTAAGGATTTCAATCCGGGATACATCATAGGGGCCAAATGCTCGTCCAATCCAACCGAGCCCGATTCGGAGGATCTGATGACTCAGATTGAAAACATGATGATGGTTGAGACCAATTATGATATTCCGCGGGAAAAGGGCATTCTGCTTGACCAGCTCTATCCGGGAATAGGGCTTATGGATTTTGAGCGTATAGATGAGCTCGTTCAGAAGGGATATGATCTGGCAATGTCGCATATGGACGAAATCAAGCAGCGCGTTAAAAGCAGGAGAAGTGCCAAAGAGCTTGCAGAGATGAGGCTCGCATTCAGAAAGCGCTGCCCTCAGCTCATATTTGACAAGATCTATTTTACCCCGGACACTCTTAAAGAGAACAAAAAGATTTTTATTACCAATACCCTCAAAAATCACATGAAGGGTACAGCAAATTTCGAGATGATAAAGAGGGGTTACTTCAGGGTTGTTGCTTCAGGAAATGTAAATACTTTCTACCCCACTGCCAGGATGAACAAAGACTCGCTCTTTGACCTTCATCTGAGAATAACCGAAAGACCCCCGTTCAGAATTGCAATAGGCGGAAACATCTCTTCATCTTCGCTAAACCAGGGCTACCTTGGACTTGAATACAGAAATTTTGGGCTATATCCGTGGCGAACTGCACTGGATATTGACCTTGGCCGCTTTTACACCGGAGGAACAATCTCATTCCGTCAGGACTTCTCTGTCAAGCCGCTGGTTTTTTATGAGGCATCAATCACAGCACACAAATTTGACTACTTCAGGGGAAGCCAGACAAAATTTTATCCGGACAGGCTCCCTACAAGCATAGAGGAGACTGAAGTCTTTTTCACACTAAAGGTAGGTACTCCAATTGACCTGGAGAGGAGCATAATGGGCAAGTTCAAGCTGAATATAGGCCGCGATAACTTCATCTACTATCTTACAGACAA
The DNA here is from genome assembly GCA_002842655.1 of Bacteroidetes bacterium HGW-Bacteroidetes-14. Lineage (GTDB taxonomy): Bacteria > Bacteroidota > Bacteroidia > Bacteroidales > UBA932 > Bact-08. The sequence goes on along the minus strand of PHDP01000107.1, from coordinate 4,241 downwards.
CTTCACATCGTATGACATCCCTGACAGGACAGGCATTTCGATTGTTGCTCCATCTTTGATGCTGGAGAGAAATACGACAGACTACAGAATTTACCCAACAGCGGGGATGAATCAGCGGATAAGTGTCGGTTACGCCTTTATGTCATCTGACTACACTCCGGGAAGTACCTCTTCAGAGATGTCCCCTACCAGTCATGTTTTCAACAACCGCTTTAAAGCAAGGCTCTATTCAGAGATTTATCACCCTGTAAACAAATGGCTTACAATAGGCACTCTTGCAGATATAACTATATCAAACAAGTTTTTGCTTGGTGATTATATATCAAGCTTGCTTGCGATGCCGGCCTTCCAGCCAACACCTCACAGCAAGACGCTGCTCCTTAAGGACTTCAGAGCCCCAACCTATTTTGCTGTTGGAGTTAACCCAATATTCAGGGTCTCTAACAGTGTGTTTCTGAATACACACGTTTCATACTTCCAGCCATACCGTTCACTGATTAAAAACAGCGACGGGACTGGCAGTTTTACAGGAGCTTTCCCTAAAGGATATTTCATGGGAAATATGGCTGCAGTATGGCAATCTCCGGTAGGACCCGTATCTTTGTCTCTCTCATATTACCAGAACGGCGATGTCAAATGGTATCCTCAGCTGAATATTGGTTTGATGCTGTTCAAACCAAAGTCTCTGGATAACTGACAACAGCGCTAAACCAACCTAAACCAATGAGCGGAAATCTTTTGAAAAAGCTGGCAGGCGAAACTGCTGTTTACGGACTAAGTACTATACTTGCCAGAATCATAAACTTTATATTTGTTCCTATATACACCCGTATGCTCACTACCGGGAGCTACGGAATTGCTGCCGAATTTCTAGCCTATATTGCAATTCTGCAGGTTGTACTGACTCTTGGACTGGAGACAGGCTGCTTTAATTTTGCAAACAAACACGACAAACCATCTGATGTCTTTTCAAATGCTTTGCTCACAGTAGGGCTGCTCTCACTTCTCTTTTTTGTCTCAATGGCAATATTCTCCGAAGATATTGCCTCAATGATGAATTATACAGGATTTGGCTACATAATAGTATACATAGGGAGTATCCTTGCCATAGACTCTTTCACCGCCATCCTCTTTGCAAGGCTCCGCTATCAGCATAAAGCTGTAAAATTTGCACTGCTGAAGACTATAAAAATCCTGTCGGAAACAGCATTCAACTTTCTGCTCTTTTTCTGGGTACCTAAGTACATTATTTCCAACCCGGACACATTTCTTCTCAACTTTATATCGGCAACACCAGATTTTACATACATCATTTTTGCAATCTTCCTGAGCGGAGTTGTTTCACTTCTGTTGTTTATCCCTGACCTCTCTTCAATCAGACTAAGGTTTACCCCAAAACTATGGAAACAGATGATGCTTTACTCTCTGCCTCTCATGGTTGCCGGGCTGCCGGGAATCATTAACGACACCATTGACAGGCCTCTGTTCAGGTTTTTCACACCAGAGGGCCTTGACTGGAGTTCAGAGCTGGGAATCTTTCAGGCGGGTGTAAAAATTGCCACACTCATGATGCTCTTTATCCAGATGTTCAGATATGCCTCCGAGCCATTTTTCTTTTCAAGGGCAGGCAAGGAGAAATCAAAAGAGGATTATGCAACAATAATGGAGCACTTCACTGCATTCAGCATACTGGTCTTTCTTGGAATAACCCTCTTTATTGATGTGGTTGCACTAATACTTGGCAAGGACTTCAGAGAGGGAATGGACATTGTTCCTGTTATGCTCATGGCCTATGTAATCCTTGGGATGAACTTCAATGTATCTATGTGGTACAAGCTCTCGGGCAAGACAAGATATGCCATTTACATTACTGCCGCAGGACTGCCTGTTACACTTGCCGCCAACATGTTTTTTATGCCGCTCTTCTCATATCATGCAGCCGCATGGGGCCACCTTGTGAGTTATCTTATAATGCTTGCACTGAGCGTATGGATGGGCAACAGACACTACCCAATTCCCTACAACTGGAAACGGATCTCAATTTTCATTGTGTCCGGTGTAATTCTCTATGCTCTTTCCCTTCTGGTGGAAGATGCCGGAGTAATACAAAAATACCTTGTTCACATATTGCTGATTTTAATCTATATCTTCATTTACCTTAAAACTGAAAAAATATCCATATGGAAGTTAAAATTCTAAACAAGTCGTCAAACGAACTTCCCAATTATGCAACAATCCACTCAGCCGGAATGGATATGAGGGCAAACATAACCGAAAGTATTGTGCTGGGACCTCTTAAGAGGATTCTTGTTCCAACGGGCATTCACATTGAGCTTCCGGAGGGATATGAGGCACAGATAAGGCCACGCAGCGGGCTTGCGGCCAAGCATGGAATTGGAATTGTAAACAGCCCCGGAACCATTGATGCAGACTACAGGGGAGAGATTAAGATAATTCTTGTAAATCTCTCGGATGAAGAGTTTGTTCTTAACCCCGGAGAGCGAATTGCTCAGATGGTTGTTGCAAAATTCGAGAGAGTTGAATGGAAAGTTGCAGATGTTTTGGGAGAGAGCGAAAGAGGTGAGGGAGGATTTGGATCAACCGGTAAAAAATAAATCCCTGAATGATGAAAATTGAAGAACTATACAGACTCTTTACCCAATCGGAAGGAGTAACCACAGATAGCAGGGCAATTAAGCCCGGCTGCATTTTCTTTGCACTAAAAGGTGATAATTTTGACGGGAATGACTTTGCAGCAGCTGCAATTGAGAAGGGAGCATCCTGGAGCGTGGCAGACAGGGCAGATGTTGCAGGTGAGAAAATCATCATAGTTGACAATGTCCTTTCCACACTGCAGCAACTTGCAAGATATCACCGCGGTCAACTGGGAATTCCGCTTTTTGCACTAACCGGCACAAATGGAAAGACGACAACAAAAGAGCTTGTCTCTGCAGTTCTGTCGGCAAAATACAAGGTAGCCTCAACTGCAGGGAATCTTAACAACCATATTGGAGTTCCGCTTACCCTGCTAAAGATGGATTCATCTACAGAGATGGCTGTCGTTGAAATGGGTGCGAGCGGTCCCGGCGAAATAAGGGATCTTTGTGAAATTGCCAGGCCGGATATGGGACTTATAACAAATGTAGGCAAGGCACACCTTCTGGGATTCGGCTCTTTTGAGGGAGTTAAAAAGACCAAGGGAGAGTTGTATGATTTCCTTGAACAAAACGGATCAACTGCACTCTATAACATAGACAATCCAAACCTTTGCGGGATGATTGAACAAAGAAAAAATCTGCGCAAAGTAGCATATGGCCTAAACTATTCAGGCGCCAGAATTTTGCCTGCATCTCCGGAGGAGCCGTTTCTGCGGATAGCACTTGAGGACGGAAAGGTTGTAAACACTCAGCTGGTTGGTTCTTATAATGCAGAGAATGTCATGGCGGCACTGGCTGCAGCAGAGCTCACCGGTACAGACAGAGGCCTTGCTGTTGCAGCAATAGAAAATTACAGGCCATCCAACAACCGCTCCCAGATGGTAAGGGGTAAGGATAACCTGCTTATTGTAGATGCCTACAATGCAAATCCCACAAGCATGAGAGCCGCACTTGAGAATTTCCGGCAGATGGAGGCTGCCAACAAGGTGGTTATTATGGGGGATATGCTGGAACTTGGTGCTGATTCACAAAAAGAGCACAAAGAGATTCTGGATATTGCCAGAACAATCAATATCAGATATTACTTTTTTGTGGGAAGTGAGTTTAGAAGTGCAGCAGCCGGAGATGAGTATTACAGTACCAAAGGTAACTTTTTTGAAGATTCATTAAGGCTTAAGGAGTTTCTTGAGGAGAATCCGCTCAGGGGAAATACTATTTTGATTAAAGGCTCCAGAGGTACCAAACTTGAAAAGGCTCTTGAGATTCTCTCCTGAGCCTCTATCTTTTTACGTCCGGCGCAATATCTACAAACTTTGGTCTGCCCAGACGTAAGAGAAATGAGAGAACGATAAGACCTTTATACACCCCTTTAGGATTTGCGTTTTCTGCCCTTTTGGTTCGGGCTGTTTTTGTGCGCATCTCATAGAAATCGCGGTGGGCATTCAGAACTGCTCTGAAGAATCCGTGTTTACCCTGCAGAAGATAGACTACAGCAGAGAGGCCATCCATAATCATTCTTGCAAACATAACAGGTACAAGCCACCCGCCGGAAAGATTCTTGTAAAGCATCAGAAGGTTATTCCG
>PHDP01000106.1 GCA_002842655.1 Bacteroidetes bacterium HGW-Bacteroidetes-14 | reverse complement strand
CGACACCATCAAGGGAGGTGACTACAGAAGCCGCGAAGCGAACGTTTACCGCCTGGCAGAGGTGAGCAACCTCATTATTGACCAGTGCGTTGCACAAGGTGTTCCATTTGCAAGAGAGTATGGTGGATTACTCGATAACCGTTCATTCGGCGGTTCTCAGGTAAGCCGTACATTCTACGCAAGAGGCCAGACCGGCCAGCAGCTTCTTCTGGGAGCATATGCTGCTCTCAATCGCCAGATTGAATTAGGTACCGTAAAATCTTACGTAAGGCACGAGATGCTCGACCTGGTAATGATTGACGGGGAGGCCAAAGGAATTATTGCAAGAAATCTGGTAACAGGAGAAATTGAGCGTCACGGAGCTCATGCAGTTGTTATTGCAACAGGAGGTTACGGCAATGTTTTCTTCCTCTCGACCAATGCAATGAACAGCAACGGCTCTGCCGCATGGCAGTGTTATAAAAAGGGTGCATTCTTCGGAAACCCTTCATTTGCACAGATTCACCCGACCTGCATTCCGGTTCACGGAGAGCAGCAGTCAAAACTAACGCTCATGTCTGAGTCACTCAGAAATGACGGAAGAATCTGGGTTCCTAAAAAGAAGGAAGATGTAATTAAGCTGAGAGAGAAAAAGATCAAAGCTTCACAGATAGCAGAAGAGGACAGAGATTACTACCTCGAGCGCCGTTACCCTGCATTCGGCAACCTGGTTCCGCGTGACGTTGCTTCACGTGCGGCTAAGGAGAGATGCGACGCAGGCTTTGGCGTAAACGAGACAGGACTTGCTGTTTACCTTGACTTCAAGACAGCCATCGCAAGACTTGGCAAGAAAGTAATTGAGGAGAGATACGGTAACCTTTTCCAGATGTACGAAAAGATTACAGACGTTAATCCTTACGATGAACCAATGATGATTTATCCGGCTATCCACTATACAATGGGCGGACTCTGGGTAGATTACAACCTTCAGACAACCATACCCGGTCTCTATGCAATTGGGGAAGCCAACTTCAGTGACCACGGCGGTAACCGCCTGGGAGCATCGGCCCTTATGCAGGGACTTGCAGACGGATATTTCATCCTCCCTTATACAATAGGAGATTTCCTTGCAGGCAAAATTCAGGTACCTAAAACAGATACAAATCACCCTGCATTTGCAGAGGCAGAAAAAGCCATTCAGGAGAGAGTCAACAAACTCTTCTCAATTAAAGGCAAGCACTCTGCAGACTATTTCCACAAGAAACTGGGCCACTACATGTGGGACTATGTGGGAATGGCAAGAAACGAGGAGGGACTTAAAAAGGCAGTTGAGGGAATCCGCCAGCTGCGCGATGAGTTCTGGAAAGACCTCTTTGTTCCGGGAGAGAACAATGAATTCAACCAGGAGCTTGAAAAAGCCCTGAGAGTGGCAGATTTCCTTGAAATGGGAGAGCTGATGGCACTTGACGCTCTTATGAGAAGAGAGTCCTGCGGAGGACACTTCCGCGAGGAGATGCAGACCGAGGAGGGAGAGACTCTCCGCGATGACCAAAACTACATGTATGTGAGCACCTGGGAGTATACAGGAGAGGGCAAGGAGCCACTCAAGCACAAGGAGCCGCTGCAGTACGAATTCATTAAAATAGCCACCCGTAACTATAAAGACTAAGGAGTACAACAGATATGGACTTAACATTAAAAGTTTGGCGCCAGAAAAGCGCGAAAGAGAAAGGGAAGTTCGCAACCTACAAGGTTCAGAACATATCTCCGGATACCTCATTCCTTGAAATGATGGACATCCTCAACGAACAGCTGGTAAGAGAGGGAGCAGATCCTGTAGCTGTAGAGAAGGGATGCAAGTCAGACGGTCCTGTAGCATTTGACCACGACTGCCGCGAAGGAATTTGCGGAATGTGTTCACTCTACATTAACGGAAGGGCCCATGGTCCAGATGATGATATCACTACCTGTCAGCTTCATATGCGTAAATTCAAGGATGGTGAGACTATCACAATTGAGCCGTGGAGATCTGCAGGAATGCCTGTTATTAAAGACCTTGTTGTTGACAGAAGAGCACTGGACAAGATTCTTCAGGCCGGAGGATATGTGTCAGTAAACACAGGAGGAGTTCCCGATGCAAACTCAATTCCAATCCCGAGGGACAATGCAGAGGAGAGTATGGATGCAGCAGCCTGCGTAGGTTGCGGAGCATGTATAGCTACCTGCAAAAACGGCTCGGCAATGCTTTTTGTTGCTGCAAGAGTAAGCTCGCTGGCACTGCTTCCGCAAGGTAAGATTGAGGCTTCAAGACGCGCAAAGGCAATGGTTGCAAGAATGGACGAACTTGGATTTGGTGCCTGCACAAACACACGCGCCTGCGAAATGGAGTGTCCAAAAGACATCTCTGTTGCACACATCGCAAGGCTTAACAGAGAGTTTCTTAAAGCAAAGCTGAAAGACTAACCTGTTTGCTGCAAAGGCAATATGTTATAAAAGAAAAAGGAGTTGTCAGAATGGCAACTCCTTTTTTATTATCCTTAAAACTGCTTAAGCAGGCAGCAGCAATTTGTTGTATACTCCAATACCCTCAAACTTGTCAATCAGCTGATCAAACACAGATGCAGGCGGATCGTTTGGCGTAAGTATTGAGTACAGCAGAGACATCATATGTTCTTTACTGTAGTAAAGCTCAAGAAGTTTGTTGTCACTTGCACCATACAATCCTTTAGGGAAAGGCAGTGCTGTTATTGTGAAGTAAAAATCGCTCTGAGTATAGGTTCCTGCAATATCTGCAGCTCCTTCTGACTTTAATACAACAGAATTTGTGCCCGAAAAAGCAAGGACTTCCGGCTTTTTAATAATAGCAAGGATTCTGTTTTTGTTTTCCTTAAGATAGTTAAGTGCAACAGGGTTCTCTTCTGCAACAACCTGGTTGTAGATTATTGCAAGGGCGGTTTTGGCTGTGTCTATCCCCCACGAACCTGTAAGAACTATCTGCTCGGGCTCTTTGTTGCAGCTGGTAAGGCTGTAGGCTAGTACGACAAGAGTGGCGACAGTTAAAAATCTTCTGATTTTCATAAAAAATTTTTTTGGTGAATAATAGTGTAGAATAGGCATTAGCTCTGCAAAAGTATAAAAAATCAACAATTATCAGTTACTTTTGCAAAAAAATCAGAACATGGAATTTTTCGCAACGTGCAACGGTATACCTGTCCACATATCAGATAACAAAAAGGGAGATACAGTCCTGGTGATGCTTCACGGGTATCTGGAAACCCTGTATGTGTGGGAGGATTTTACAGCAAAGTTGCCTGAGGGGATAAGGCTGATATCTATTGATTTGCCGGGACATGGCCTTACAGGAACAGATAAAAAAGAGAATTCGCTTGCCTTTTCTGCAGATGTGCTAAAGGCAGTTATGGATAAATGCGGTGTTGTGAAGGCCTTCGTTATGGGCCACTCTATGGGCGGATACATTGCAATTGAGGCAGTGAAAAGATATCCGGAGCTCTTTAAGGGGCTCGTCCTGATGCACTCAACCCCCTTTGCAGACAGCGAGGAGAAAAAGGCAGACCGCGACAGGGAGATATCTCTGATTATGCAGGCGAAGCTGCCTGCAATTGCAAGAATGGGCATTCCGCTTATGTTTGCAAAGGCAAATCAGCGTAGATTCGATGAAAAGATAGTAGAGCTTGTTGAACTGACAGAGACTCACGATCCTGAGGGAATTGTTGCTTCAATTGAAGGCCTCAAGTCAAGGCCGGATAACCTGCAGTTTCTTAAAGAGTGCGAAACACCGGTTTTGATGGTATTTGGAGAAGATGACTATCACATCTCAATGGAGAAGGCCCGGTTGCTGGAGTCTGAACTGCCAAAGGCAAAATGCCTCTTTTTAGCCAATTCGGGACACAATGGCTTCCTTGAGGAGCCAGAGTCAGTAAAAGATGCGCTGCTCGCTTTTATGGGGCTGTAAACGGCCTCTTTATTAATGCTGAAGGATATTTGCGGCAGGTGCCGTGAAAATTTATATTATTATGAAAATAAAACTACTGCCTATCCTTCAGGCAATTCTTCTGCTGTTACCATTAACTGCATCTTCACAGACACTTCTAAGGGACTACGGTATTCAGATTGGAGTGATGAAAACCGGTAAGTTCAATGCCATTACAGATGTTCCCGGTGTAAAGGTTGGACATGTCACACTCATTGAGGGGGACGATATCCGTACCGGGGTTACAGCAATAGTTCCGCATGAGGGAAATCTGTTCCGCAACAAGGTTCCTGCAGCAATTTTTGTTGGAAACGGATTTGGAAAGCTGGCAGGTTATACTCAGGTTAGAGAGCTGGGCAATATTGAAACACCTGTTATACTTACAAACACCATGTCTGTTGCGGCAGGGCTGGATGCTTTGATAACCTATACACTGGCACAGCCGGGAAATGAAAACATTGCATCAGTTAATGGTGTGGTGGGAGAGACAAATGACGGAGGGCTCAACAATATCAGAGCCAGAGTTGTTAAACCGGAGCATGTTCTCAAGGCTATCGAAAATGCCAGGGGAGGAGCAGTAGAACAGGGCGGGGTGGGAGCCGGAACAGGCACAATCTGCTTTGGATATAAAGGAGGAATAGGTACATCTTCAAGAGTCCTGCCTGCCTCACTTGGCGGATACACTGTAGGGGTGCTTGTTCAGACAAATTACGGGGGAGTGCTCGAAATAGGAGGAGTTCCGGTAGGAAAACTGCTTAAAAACTACAGCTACAGCAAAAACATAATGCAGGATGCAGACGGATCCTGTATGATAGTCGTAATAACAGATGCGCCTCTCACATCCAGAAACCTCGAGAGAGTCGCAAAAAGGGCATTTATGGGCCTTGCCAAGAGCGGAGGAATTGCCTCTAACGGAAGCGGGGACTATATAATTGCCATATCCACTGCAAAGGAAAACTATGTGATAGAGAATCAGCCTTTATACAAACCAACGGAACTCCACAACGACTCTATGTCGCCAATATTCATGGCAACAATTGAAGCAACGGAAGAAGCGCTTCTTAATTCGCTGGTTGCTGCCGGAACAATGAAGGGGTATAACGGAAGGGTAGTGGAGAGGTTACCAGAGGAAGTTATCAAAAGGGTATCTTCCGGCATGAATCTCCGCAACCATTTTGTAGAGGTCATTCCTTAACTTGTCAATCTGAATCTTTTCGCGGGCAGAGATAAAAATGCAAGGAGCATTCTCTTTGCTCATCCAGGAATTCTTAAGCTCTTCGAGTGAGTAGTTCTCCCGTTTCTTTTCACCAAAGTCAAACTCATCCTGAGGCACATAGTTATATGCATCTATCTTGTTGAAAACAAGGAAGGTGGGTTTGTTTTTAGCTCCAATCTCATCAAGGGTCTCCCTAACTACCTTAATATGCTCCTCAAAATTTGGGTGTGAAATATCTACCACATGCATAAGAATGTCGGATTCCCTTACTTCGTCAAGTGTACTTTTGAACGACTCAACAAGCTGGTGAGGGAGTTTGCGTATAAAACCCACAGTATCACTCAGCAGGAAGGGAACATTTTCTATAACTACCTTTCTTACAGTTGTATCCAGGGTTGCAAAAAGTTTATTCTCTGCAAATACTTCGCTCTTGGCCAGTAAGTTCATGAGTGTACTCTTGCCAACATTTGTGTAACCAACAAGAGAGATTCTGACAAGGCTCCCCCTGTTTCCTCTCTGCGAGGCCATCTGTTTGTCGATTTTCTTAAGCTGTTCCTTGAGTCTGCTTATTTTATCCAGAATAATACGCCTGTCTGTCTCAATCTGACTCTCACCGGGTCCCCTCATTCCAATACCACCTCTCTGCCTCTCAAGGTGAGTCCACATTCTTGTGAGTCGTGGAAGAAGATACTGGTACTGAGCAAGTTCAACCTGTGTTTTAGCATATGCTGTCTTGGCCCTCTGAGCAAAAATATCAAGAATAAGATTTGTTCTGTCCAGGATTCTGCACTCAAGTTCCCGCTCAATATTCCTGAGCTGAGAAGGAGTAAGCTCATCGTCAAAAATAACCAGCTTTATATCCCGTTCTGTAATATATGTCTTGATCTCTTCAAGCTTACCGGAGCCGATGTATGTTTTGGGATTTGGTTTATCCAGACGCTGAATAAATCGCTTTTCGCCATAAGCACCGGCGGTCTCTGCAAGAAACTCAAGCTCGTCCAGATATTCATACACCTTCTGTTCGTCATCATTTTGTCTGATAACTCCTACAAAGACTGTTCTTTCGATGTTGGTCTCTTCTGCTGCCATAATTATTAATACTAAAAAAGACTGCTTCTTTACGAGGCAGCCTTTTTATTTATCTTGTTAGAATATTTGCTATCTCAACTGGAAGATAACAGGGAAAGTGTAGCGAACCTTTACAGGTTTGTTTCTCTGTCTTCCTGGTTTCCATTTTGGAGAAGAAGCAACTACGCGGGCAGCCTCTTTGTCAAGTGATGCGTCAACACCCCTTAC
>PHDP01000105.1 GCA_002842655.1 Bacteroidetes bacterium HGW-Bacteroidetes-14 | reverse complement strand
CACTCTCCCTGCTGCTCTCACTGGTCCTATTTGCAACAGCCGCTGCTGCAGAGGGAGGGAGAGAGAATCCCGGCATTCAGAGTGAAGTCAGAACAGAATTCATAGATTTAATTCCAAAATCCAGGGTAGTAATAAATTCGCCTTCAGAGGAAAACTTCAGAGGAGGAAAGCCTGTAAGGCTGATTCTCTTTGCCCTTCCAAACGGAAACACCATTGAGGAGACCGAGGGCCGCAAAGGGCCGCTCACTGCTTCCGAGTGGAGGTTTGACATTCAGCATATAGCAGCACAGATAAGGTTTTTAAGGGAGCACGACAGAAGGCACAACTACATTGTTGCATACCTGGAGGCGGCTCAGAAGGGGTGGACAATCCACGCCTCCCAGCTTCCCGATTCACCTGAGTATTACAGGAAACTAACCGATACAATTATTGCGATTGTTAAGGCATCTCTTCCCGGCAGCGTCAGGAAGGAGCCGCTGTCACTGATACTCTCAAGCCACAGCGGAGGCGGGCGTTTTGTTCTCAACTTTTTGCAATCGTCAGATGAGATTCCTCCGGTAGTGGAGAGAATTGCATTCATAGACAGCAACTACGGATATGAAGAGGAGCTATATGCAGATAAACTAACTGCCTGGCTAAAGGGAGACCGCAACCGGCACCTTGGTGTAATGGCATATGTAGATACAACAGTTATCCTCAACGGGAAGCGCATCGTGAGCAGCAAAGGGGGTACAGGTTACCGCACGCAAATGATGGCGGCAGACCTTCGGAAGAGAGGTGTCAGCCTGAGGGAGCGCACAGATACCTCATTTGTCAGAAAGTTCTCTTCCGGCGGGCAGGCGGCCTTCTGGATAAAGGAGAATCCCACCGGAAAAATTTACCATACCATACTTGTAGAAAGGAACGGGCTTGTTCACCAGATACTCTTTGGCAGCCGCCTCGAAGAGAGGGATTACCACTTCTGGGGAGAGAGGTGTTATGGTAAATACATAAAATGACAAAAACTAAACTATGAAAAGATACCTGTCACTGGACATTCTCCGCGGACTAACCATCTTCGGGATGGTCTTCTCGGCAATAATTCCTTACGGAGTACTTCCTGCATGGATGTACCACATTCAGACTCCTCCGCCCAATCATGCATTTGACCCGACACTCTCAGGGGTAAGCTGGGTAGACCTTGTCTTCCCAATTTTTATCTTCTGTATGGGAATGGCTATTCCGTTTGCAGGAAGAGCCAGAATTGAGGCTGCAAAAGGTGCAAATGTCACAAAGGCATACCTGGGCAGCACACTTGTGAGATTTCTGATGCTGTGGCTCTTCTCGTACCTCTATGTTCTGCTCAATTTCTCAACCGCCGGGGGGTGGATTGCCCAGCTGGCTACAGTTGCAGGATTTGCAGCCCTCTTTCTGGTATACTATGTGTTTCCTAAAAATCCGCAGGGGAGATTCCAGATTTGGGCAAATACCAATAAAAGGATTATCAGAATTGCAGGAGTTATATCTGTTACTCTTTTGATTGCAGCAGGCAACCTTTTTCTGGGAGAGGAGGTCTCAATTTACAGAAGCGGAATTATCATTTTTCTGCTTGCGTTCCTCTACCTGTTTGGCTCACTTATCTGGTACTTCACAAGAGATAACCTGCGTGCAAGAATTGTAATATTTTTCCTTATAGTTCTCTTTGCTGCAGTTACAATGTCGTACGACCTTCAGCCAAAAATGTATGCAATTAAGGAGATACGATGGTTCTTCAATATGGAGTACATCTACTTTCTGCTCATTCTGCTTCCCGCGACATGGGTGGGAGACCTGGTAAGGGCAAGAGTATTTTCTGCAGAGGGATACAGCCCTGTTAAGGATGCTCCTGTTTCAAAGGCTGTTAAGGTTTTTGTTCTCATCTACATATTTGCAATTCTTCTGTGGCTTATGTTTGCCCTTTACGGAAAGTGGACACTCTATACATTCCTCTTCTCATCGGGCAGCTTTGCGCTTCTCTGGTTTGTTATGAGGAACCTGATGCCTGTCTATAAGAAAGAGACACTTCTGGCTCTGGTGCTCATGATTCTTGGCGGAGCAACAATTTTTGCAGAGGGCTCCATTTCAAAATCGCCATTCACAATCTCCTACAGTTTTATAACAGCAGCAATTTCCATCTATCTTCTCATTATAACAGACTTTATATCTGCATTTAACCCTCGCTCAATGTTCGTGAGGATTTTTGCTGGTGCGGGAAGCAATCCGCTTATGAGCTATATTGCATTCGGCTCACTTGTTATGCCCCTTTTCAAACTTACGGGGCTCATTCTTGTTTATCAGGCGGCATATCCGGCCGGCTGGCCGTGGATAGGAGTTGCAAGAGCTGCAGTTGCAGTGTTGCTAACTATGTCAATTGTTGCGTATCTTAGCGAAAGGAAGATTTTCTGGAGAGCTTAAATTTAAGTTTATGAAAAAAATATCATCACTGGCTCTGAAGATAACAGTTGCCGCACTGGTGGGATTAATGATAGTGATACCCTTCTTTTTTCAGGGGCATCTTGTAGACAAACTAAAAAAACTGGCAAATGACAATATTAATGGTACCCTCGATTTTAAAGAGACAGGGATATCATTTTTCAGCCATTTCCCGAATCTTACGGTTACATTCAGTGACTTTACCCTTATGGGGCCGGCTCCTTATGACAAGGATACTCTTGCATCCGGAGAAGAGATAGCTGTGGGAATAAACCTCCTCTCTCTGGTAAGGCAGAGGGTGGAGGTTGGTATGATATACATTGGCGGTGGGAACATTAACCTTATTAACGGCATTGATGGAAAGGCCAATTTTGATATAATGCTCCCCTCATCAGACAGTACAGCGGCAGATACACCAGCATCTGCAGAGGATAGTGAGACACCGGCTGTAAAGATTCACAAAATCAAGTTGCGAGACTGTAAACTGCGGTTTGAGGATGTTGCCTCAGGCTTTGTTTTTCTGGCAGAAGAGCTCGATTATACAGGCAAAGGGAACTTTGCCGAGGCTGTTTTTGACCTCAAGTCAAATCTGGAAGCTAAAAAACTAACGGTAGACCTTGGGACCTCAAGGTATATAGACCATAAGCGACTTACAGCCAGGATGCTCACAAGCATAAATACAGACAGCCTCTCATTCCGCTTTATTAAAAACAGCCTGAAACTGCAGGGAGTTCCACTGGAATTTTCGGGATTTTTCAAAACGCTTGCAGACGGGTTTGATATAAATATTGCAGGCAATACAGAGAGGATGCCTTTTGAGTCATTGTTCACCCTTATGCCTGCAGAATTTACACCCTGGTTTGAGGGCACCCGCTTCAGGGGAGATACAAAACTGGGCTTTGCCTTTACAGGTATTGCATCTGACTCCCTTGGCACATTCCCTGATTTTACAGCAAGCATGGAGGTTCAGAAGGGAAGCATCAAATCATCTCTGGCAGACCTTCCGCTTGAAAATATTGAGTTCAGGGGATCTCTCACAATCCCTCAGACAAATTTTGACAAGATTAACCTGACTGTTGACACTGTAGGGTTTACAATCGCCGGCGAGCAAAACGGAGGGGAAATAAGCATAACTATGGGTGATTCCATAGCAGTTAAAGGGGCTTTAGGCGGATTCGCCGATATGGATGCCTTAAGCAAGGCGATTGGTCTTGAGGAGGTGGCTTTTGGAGGGGCGCTGGAGTACAGGGCAAAACTTGACGGAGTCTATGACAGCGCAAAGCGGACAATTCCAGCGGGAAGCCTTTTTGTAAAATGGAGCAACGGCTCAGTCTTTTCAAATATTCATACTTCCAGAATAACTGACCTCAATGCATCTGTTCTTATTGAGTCCCAGGACGGAACCTATGCAGGAACAAGGGCAGAGCTCAGACCTGTATGGTTTGTCTTTGACGGAAAGCCTTTCAATCTTGAGGCAAGCCTTAAGAATTTTGACAACCTTCAGTACGATATAGTTTCAAAGGGGGACCTTGATCTCACCAATATCTACAAACTTCTTGGTATTACAGGAGCAGCCGTTGACGGCTATCTGCTCTCAGACCTCTCTTTAAAGGGCAATCAGGCAGATGCAAAAGCCGGAGCAGTCAATAAACTTCAGAACAGCGGCACACTTGAACTCAGATCTTTCAAATACAAGAGTGACAGTTATGCTATGCCGTTCCAGATTCCGCTCGCAGCCCTTAGGATTGACGGCGACAAGGCGTGGCTGGACAGAACGACTGTGAGGAGTGGTGAGAGCTCAATCACACTTGAGGGATATGCATCCAACTTTATGGGCTACTATTTTGAAGGAGGAGCACTTTCGGGACAGATGAAAATTTCATCTGACAAACTTGCGCTTGAGGACTTCATGCCGGTTGAGGCTGAGGAGTCTGATGCAGTTACTGCAGATTCAGCAGCAGTTGCAGCAAAGGCAGAGCCATCTGCCGGAGTAATTCAGCTGCCGGAGAGGATGGCAATTACCCTTGATGCCAGCATTAAAGAGCTCAGCTATGACAGCATTCTTGTGAAGAACCTCAGGGGAAGGGTAGCCATGCGAGACAAAGAGATGCAGCTCACCGGAGGCAGGCTTAACATTGCCGGAGCAGCATTCAGCCTTAATGCACGCTACGCACCCGAAAGTCTCAGCGAGGCAGCCTTCTCTTTTGCGGTTAAAGCCGATTCATTTAACATCCGCAGAGCATATAATGAGATTCCTATGATAAGGGAGCTCTTCTCATCTGCTGCCAGTATGAATGGAGATGTCTCAATGAAATATGACATAGCTGGCAAACTGGACCAAAACATGAGTCCTGTACTGCCTTCCCTTAAGGGTGGCGGGCAGATTGTGCTGGAGGATATTAAGGTTAAGGGGCTGAAGGTTCTGGGAGCGATTAGCAAAGCTACAGGGAGGGACAGTCTTGACAACCCAAGTCTTAAGGGGGTAGTTATAAAGAGCACAATTTCAGACAACATCATAAAAATTGAGCGCACCAGAATGAGAGTATTTGGGTTCCGCCCGAGGTTTGAGGGAGAGGCCTCTCTTGACGGACGGCTCAATATCAGGTTCCGGCTGGGGCTTCCGCCTCTGGGAATTATTGGTATTCCAATTACAATTACGGGAACCATGGATAATCCAAAAATCAATATGAGGCGCTCGAGAGAGGGGGACGAAATTGTGACTGATAATGAATCAGATGACTAAATATAAAACTCAATAAAGATGCTTTTACCTATCCTGCTGGCCTACATTTTAATTCCTGCTGCAGTGCTGTGGCTCTGTACAAAGATTCCCTTCCTGAATAAAATTGGTCCTGTACTTTTGCTCTATTTAATTGGAATAATTCTTGGTAACTCCGGAATCATTCCGCATTCGGCCTACCCAATCCAGGATATGATAGTTACCATTATTATTCCGCTGGCCATCCCAATGATGCTCTTCTCATGCGATTTCCTCAAGTGGGACATCAAAAAAGCCATCCTTACCCTGCTCACAGGTACTGTTGCAGTGGTAACAGCGGTTGTTGCGGGCTACTTTATTTTCCGCGGCCCAATAGGTAACGATCCGGCGATAGGTGATCAGATGCCAAAAATTGCAGGAATGCTCGCGGGAGTTTATACAGGAGGAACTCCAAATCTTGCTGCTATCAAGATAATGCTTGGAGTCCCTAACGAAACCTACCTGCTCATACACTCATACGATATGGCAATCAGCCTTCTCTATCTGACCTTTGTGCTATCAGTGGGTATTCCCCTCTTTAGAAAATTTCTTCACTCTCCTTCAAAGCCGGGTGCGCAGAAGGGTGAGATGCCGGTTGAGGTTTATGATGAAAATCCTTACAGGGATTTCTTTAACAAAGAGAACCTTCTTCCGCTGGCAGGTGCCCTCGGTCTGTCGGTGCTCATATTTGCAATTGCAGGCGGACTCTCGTTAATTTTGCCAAAGAGCATACAGATGGTTGTGGTTATTCTTACAATTACAACGCTGGGAATAGCTGCTTCATTTCTGAAGCCTGTAAGAAAAATCAAAAAGAGTTATGACGCAGGAATGTATCTGGTATATATTTTCAGTATAGTTGTAGCTTCAATGGCAGACCTTGGAAGGCTCAACCTCTCCGGCGGATTCTACCTGCTGCTCTATATTGCATTTGCTGTTTTTGTATCTCTCTTTGTTCAGCTTTTACTCTCAAAGATTTTTAAACTTGATGCAGATACTGTTCTTGTCTCTTCTGTAGCTTTGATAAATTCTCCCCCTTTTGTTCCTCTTGTTGCAACAGCAATGAAAAACAAATCGGTCATTATAACCGGACTTACTGTAGGTCTGGTTGGATATGCGGTAGGGAATTACCTTGGATATCTTATTTCGAGTTTTCTTGTAATTTTTTAATAATTCATGTCATGAAAAATGTGAAATTTCCGGCACTTCTGGTTCTTGTAATGGTGCTCTCCCTCTCTGCGGCAGCACAAAATGAACAAAAGGCACCGGCAAAGGTGAAAAAGGGCTGGAACTTTGGCCCACTGCCTGCAATTGGTTACAACAGCGATCTTGGTTTTCAGTACGGCGCACTTACGGATATTTTCTACTTTGGAGATGGCAGCCGGTTTCCGGAGTACATTCACAAGTTTAATGTTGAGGTTTCCCAGTACACAAAAGGTACAGGAGTC
>PHDP01000104.1 GCA_002842655.1 Bacteroidetes bacterium HGW-Bacteroidetes-14 | reverse complement strand
TCAGTTTAAGAAAAACAGGTGGTTTAATGCTGCCCTTTCCGGAATCAGACCGGTCATACCCGGACTCATAGCATCGGCAGCAATAACACTGGTTACCCCGGACAACTTTATAGACTGGAAGAGCTGGCTCCTCTTTGCAGGAGCATTTGCTGCAGTACAGTGGGGAAAGCAGAGCCCGATACTCATAATAGTGCTGGGCGGAATAGCCGGACTACTACTATATTGAATTGATTAACATTAAGAACCATAAACCCCTTAAATCCATGAAAAAGATTTTCATCATCTCCCTGCTTCTGATTGCGACAACTATTTTGTCTTATGCTCAGGAACTTAAGTATTCTGTTCTCTACCATCACAGGGCCACATTGTTTGAAAAGCTTCCAATAGACAAGTCAGATATCGTTTTTCTTGGAAACAGCATCACCCACTACGGAGAGTGGGCAGAGATATTTGACAATGACAATATCAAAAACCGCGGAATAAGCGGAGATTCTGCCGAGGGCGTTTATGAAAGACTTGACCCGATAGTAAAAGGAAAGCCAAAAAAGATTTTTCTTCTCATTGGAGTGAATAATCTGTCAAGAGACTTTACTGTAGATTCTGTGCTGAATACCATAGTGAAGATTGCAGACAAAATTGCCGCAGAGACACCTCGTACAAAACTGTATATCCAAAGCGTATTTCCTGTTAACAGCACATTCACCAACTACCCCAAACACCGCTCAAAGGGTCCCCAGATTCTTGAGCTGAATGCAAAGCTGATTAAAATGTGCAAAGAAAAGGGGTTGACTTATATTGATGTCTATCCGGTGCTGAAATCTGCCGACAGCAATGAGCTGGACCCGAAATATACCTATGACGGACTTCACCTCTCGGGTGATGGATATATGGCCTGGAAGAGTGTTCTGGAAAAGTATCTGTAAAGAGTTTTGGAGGGTATAAAAATAGATTTGACCTCTAAGTTTCTATCCTAACTAACCCTGTGAAAAATTTTTGTTACAAATTCCGGGATTGAAACTCAAAGGTCAAATTGACTATCTCCGTTTCAAAATTACTACTAAGAGGCGCAATTGATATCAATGCTGAGGCCTGTTTCTGATTGTTGCGGCCATTTCGCCGTCAAAACTCTGTAAAACAAGGTATTTGAAACAGGCTGTTTCGTTCTGTTGCGCTAAAAAGTGAGAAAAACTGCACTATTTGAATATCGAAAAGGTAGTTTGCGGGTCAAAAGGGAGTCCCTCCATTGCCATAATTTTCTCCTTTATTCTGGTCTTAACTGAGCGAACACTTGCCTGTGTTGTGCTGAGCAGTTCGGCAATTTCCTGTGAAGAAAATTCGCACTCGATAAGCATCAGTTCAATTTTTTCAAAGTCCGAAAGTGTAGTCAGAAACTCAATGTTTGGATGCAGTGCCCTGAAGTTTTCACTCTTGGTTATTGATGCAATTCTCTGCCTTGAGAGAGTCTTAATATTGTCTACCGTTTCATTCAGATTATCGAAGACCTCTTTTGATATCTTTCGGCTTCTGGCAGCCTCTCTGTTCACATCTTCCATAAACTGCGGGAATAGTCCGGCAGAGCTCTTAAGTAATTCGTTCACAAGCCAGCTCCTTCGCAACTCATCCTCGGCATTGCTTTGCATACTTGCAGATGCAACAACACGCTTCTTATGTTTGTTTATTGATATATAGCTTACCAGCAGGATTATAACCAGAAGAAGCGTCAGTGAGATAATTCCGTTTATAAGAAATATCTTTTGAGTCCTGAGTCTGGCCAGCTGCGCCTCCTGTCTGTTTGAGTCATATTTCTTCTCCAGTTCAAGAATCTTATTCTGGGTAATTCTTGAATAGGCAGATCTGTAGCTTATATAGGCCTTTTTATAATAGTCCAGGGCTCCAGCCTTATTTCCTTTTGACTCAAGTATATCTGCAACATTCTTGAAATAATAATGGTTGTCTCTGGAAAGCGAATCCTCAATTGCATCTATTGCAAGAAGCTCATAATGGAGAGAGCTGTCAGGCATATTGCTCCGTATAAAGTAGGATGCCATTGAGTGGTAAAGCTTGGCAGAGCTTACGTCAATTTTCTCTCTCTTCTTCACATCCAGCATCTTTTTCAGGTACTCAATGGAGAGTCTGAAGTCTCTCTTTGCCGAATGGTAGCTGGACATCGCATAGTAAAGCTGATATTCGAGATCTGGTGTTGCAGGACCCACATCTCCAAATGAAATAAGGCTCTCAAGGGCTTCTGAATATTTTCTCTTGGCTATTGCATTCCAGAACATCTCCAGTTTAATTGTCTGGAAGTCTTCAAGGTTGCCTGTTGTATTGCAATAATCCAGTGCTGTTCTGAATGCCTTGTCTGCCTCTTCATGGTTTGATCTTAATCTGTTAATTTTTCCCAGATATAGATATATTGAGGCCCCAAGATAGTTATCGTCAAATTTCTTGTTATTAAAAATGATCTCGGCCTCTCTGATAGGAAAGTAGGCTGTGGTATCTCCCTGGCTTATTGTGAAGAGACTTGCACCCCTGTATAGAAGTGCACGGCAGAGATTGTAATAGTCGCTTGTGGTTCTGTAGTACTCCAGCGCAGAGTTGATAGCCTCATCGTCTTTGACTTTTCCGGTCATCCTCTCTGTTGCTATAGTCTTCAACAAGTTGTAATATGCAGCGGATGCGGCAGGAAATTGCTGCGGGTGCATTTTTGAAAGGCTGTCAAGCGTAACTGACGGATTTTTATAGATATAGCTATCCCACCCTTTCAGGCGTTCGTGCAGTTTAACTTCGCTGCTCTTATTGCCCGAGCAGGATGAAATTATCAAAGAGATAATGAGAAACCAGGTTAGTCTGTTCATGTGGAGATGTCAGATTGAGCACAAATATAGCACTTATTCCAGAATGCTAAACCTTTGTATTCAAAATCTTCCGGTTCCGGGAATCAGTTTTACCCTGTTTTTTTGCTCGAAATATTTGAAGTACATAAAAAGTTTGTAATTGAAGTCCTTATTGTAATCTTCAAATGCATCATAATCAATGTAGCTCTCAAATCTTCGGTCGCCCTGAATATTCCTTCTGTTCCACTCCTGAACATATGACATGTTCATGGATCTCAGATACTCATTGGAATACTGGTTAATACTGTAACCGCTGCTGCTGAGCCAGAAATCAAAGCCTGAATCAAAGACTAAAAGTTCATACTCATCTGCTTTTTTGAGCTTAAACATCTCTTCGAGATCCCCGTCAATCTTTTTCTTATCTGCGTCGAGTTTCTGAATATAGCCCTCTCCAACAAAATAGTACTCTTTTGAATCTTCTCCCTTTGCAATAAGGGTGATTATATTCTCGCCGGAGTTCCAGATAACCTTGCCAGAGTATTTATACTCCTTGGCTTTTTTTCCAAGGTACTGCATTTTTACGGTGAACTCATTTTTCTCTGTGAGTATTACCGTTGTTCTTATTCCCTCACAATCTGCGCATGGCATTACACCCTTGTAAGTTCCTGCCCAGTCAAGTGAATTTTGGGAATTATGCTGTGCAAACGCTGTAAAAGCAGCAAGCACGAATATTAGAGTCAGGATTTTTTTCATAGCGGAGTTGATTTAGTGAAATAACCGGGGACGTATTTTTATATGATAACGGAGCAGTTGTTCTATGTAAACCAGTAGTTATATATAATAAGATGCAAAAATCATGCTTGGTGTTGCGGGGGAGGTTGGGCTCCCACCCCCTGCGGGCTGTTGCCTCGCTCTGCTCGGCGAGCCCTTGGGGGGGCCTTCAGAGAAAACGCCCCGCCTGCCTCAGGCGGCGGGGTATATTTTTTTGTCTCTCCCGCTCAAGCGAGCTTGGCGGGAGGGCAAAAAAATACCCGGCACTTTTGTGCCGGGCGTTTTCTCTGGGTGGAAGATGGGGTTCGAACCCACGACCTCTAGTGCCACAAACTAGCGCTCTAACCAGCTGAGCTACGACCACCATGTACCGAATGAATCGGGATGCAAAAATAGATATTTTTTCTGAATTACAAATTCAAAAAGATAAAATATTATGTGGCTTAAAAATTGTAAGTAAATTCTTACACTTTGATAGGGGGTTTTATTTGTTTTTTTTCTACTTTTGCCCCCGAAAATTGTAATCGAAAAGAATTGCAAAAAATATATTGAAATTATGGCTCGCGAAATTAAATTCTCTCTGGTTTACAGAGACATGTGGCAATCATCGGGAAAATATGTTCCGATGGTTCATCAGCTAAAGGAGATTGCTCCCGTGATTATTGACATGGGTTGCTTCGACCGAGTGGAGACTAACGGAGGTGCCTTTGAACAGGTTAACCTTCTTTTCGGTGAAAATCCCAACAAAGCTGTCCGCGAATGGACTGCTCCCTTCAATAAGGTGGGAATACAGACTCATATGCTAGAGAGAGGATTGAATGCACTCAGGATGAATCCTGTTCCTGCTGACGTCCGTGAGCTTATGTATAAAGTTAAGGCAAAACAGGGAACAAACATCTCTCGTTCTTTCTGCGGTCTTAACGATCCAAGAAATCTTGAGCTCTCTGTAAAATATGCCAAGTCAGGCGGAATGATTTCTCAGGTTGCACTCAGCATCACTTACTCTCCGGTTCATACAGTTGAATACTATATGGGTCTTGTAGACAAAGTTGTTGCATTTGGTGCAGATGAGATCTGTCTTAAGGATATGGCCGGTATTGGCCGTCCTGCTTTCCTTGGTAAGCTCACAAAGTCAATTAAGGACAAATATCCGCATATTGTTGTACAATATCACGGACACACAGGGCCGGGATTTTCAGTAGCCTCTATGCTTGAGGTTGCAAGAGCCGGTGCAGATTATGTGGATGTAGCTATGGAACCGCTCTCATGGGGTATGGTTCACCCTGACGTTATCACAATTCAGGCTATGCTTAAAGATGCCGGCTTCCTTGTTAAAGACATTAACATGGATGCCTATATGGAGGCAAGAAGACTTACCCAGAGCTTCATGGATGACTACCTGGGATACTTCATTGACCCGGGTAACAAACAGATGACTTCACTGCTTGTTGGCTGCGGACTTCCGGGAGGTATGATGGGCTCTATGATGGCAGACCTTAAAGGCTTCCACGGAGCTATCAACTCATCTTTGAGAAATCAGGGCAAAAAGGAGCTTCAGCTTAACGAACTTGTGGTAATGCTCTTCCAGGAGGTTGAGTATGTATGGCCAAGACTCGGCTATCCTCCGCTGGTTACTCCTTTCAGCCAGTATGTTAAAAACATTGCACTCATGAACCTTATGCACATCCTTAAGGGTGAGCCAAGATGGTCTACAATTGACAAGGATACATGGAACATGATTCTGGGCAAAACCGGTAACCTTCCTGGACAACTTGCTCCTGAAATCATCCAGCTTGCTAAAGATAAAGGAATGGAGTTCTACAACGGAAATCCTCAGGATGCATTCCCTAACGAGCTTGATAAATTCAGAAAAGAGATGGCAGAGAACAACTGGGAGACCGGTCAGGACGATGAAGAGCTCTTTGAATTTGCAATGCACGAGAGACAGTACCGCGACTACAAGAGCGGTGTTGCAAAACAACGTTTCACCCAGGAGCTTGAGGCTGCCAAGGCAAAAGCCGGCGCACCAATTATAGTTACAAGACCTGTTGTTGAGATGCCTAAGGTTGATGTCGAGAAAATTCTTGCACAGTTCCCTAACGCAAAACCTGTTCAGGCTCCTGCAAAGGGACAGATTATGTGGCAGTATGATATGGCCGATGCCTCATCTGCTCCAAATATTGGAGAGGCTGTTGAACCTGCAAAACCTATGTGTTTTGTACAGACATTCTATGGTATCGAGCTTGTAAAACCAGCATTTGCCGGTAAGATTGTTGCAATTTGCGCAAAACACGGCGAGACTGTTGCAAAAGGCGAAATTCTTGCCTTTGTTGAATAACTGCTCAGTAGTCACAGAGTTAAGAGGAGGGATTAGTTCCCTCCTCTTTTATTTTCCGGCATTCGTGCAACATGTGGGGTGGCATCTGCATCTTAATTGTACAAACATAAAACAGTAAAAAAAGATTTGATTATGAAAGGTAGATTTATTGGACTGATTGCAATTTTTCTGTTTGCGCTCACAACAGTATCATGTACAAAAGAGGGTACAGATTTAAGCGAATTTAACATAGGTTACGGAGTTATTGAAGGAGATAACCCTGACTACAAAATCAGACTGGATAACGGAATGCAGCTGAATATAATTGTCAACCGGATTCCCGGATACGATGTTACCGACGGTCAGAGAGTGCTGGTGGACTATACTGTTATTAAAGACGACAAAGTATACATCACAGCCCCCACAAGCCAGGATATTATTCTTAACTACATCTACGACATCCTAACAAAAGATGTACTGAACTCCTCTGCTCTTGACACCCCTGCAAAACAAGACAGCATTGGTCATGATTACATTAATGTAAGAGATGCATGGATAGGAGCAGATTTTCTGAATATTCACTTTGAAGTATACAGAAACAACCCATATCTGAAACACCTTGTTAATCTTGTAAAGGATGAATCAAGAAGCACAGATAAGGACATCTACTTTACATTCAGACATAATGCCCACGGAGATGCCAGGATCTATCCATCTTTCGGAAGAGTTTCATTCAAAATTGAAGATATACTTGACGAGATTGAACAGGGCGAAACAGTAAATTTCCACCTGCTCTGGGATGGTTACAGCTCAGGCAACCAGACAGAGACAATTGTTTACACGAAGAAGTAGGAAAAGTGACCTAGGAGGGATTCAAACCCCCGACCTTCAGAACCGGAATCTGACGTTCTATTCAGCTGAACTACTAGGCCGTAATTACAGGACCGCAAAGA
>PHDP01000103.1 GCA_002842655.1 Bacteroidetes bacterium HGW-Bacteroidetes-14 | reverse complement strand
CATCAATGATTGAACTTTTTAACAATGCTGAAAATAACGATTTCAAAGAACTTTTGTATAACCAACAACTGTCCTTAAATTTTTAGTGGACAGTCATGTCTTCAGTTAAGAACAAATAAAAATGCATTTATTAGAAATGTACCAATCCAATATTTGAAATATAATATTGGAGGGTCTTCTTGAGAAATATGAAAAAAATTTTTAGAAAATTTCTGTGGCAATCCGAACAGTTATATAGAGCTATAATTATTACAGGGAGGGGGTAGCGGATTATGCCGATGTAGGGAGTCCTGGCATGGGAGGGAGGTATGATTAAGAAAGTCTTCGATTGCTTAGATCAGTCGATAATATCATTTATACTTAACAAAATACGGCCCATTACATAAGTGTAGTATATCCTTGCTATCAAGCTATTACAGCAACATACTTGTTAAAAGATGATTGTATGCTACAAAGAATTGCCTATCTGCATCTCCCTGTTGTAATCCTTTTTAGGCAGGTTGATTCCGCCTTCGTTCTCTACTGTCATATTTGCCGTGTTATACTTATAAAATCATCTCTTCCTGCAAAGATACAAAATATCAGGAGCCGCCTGAATATCAGACGGCTCCTGCGGGGTTGTAAAAATTATAATTAACCAAATAAATTACTCACCCAGAAATAGTTTCATATCCTCATCAACAGAACCAATTGGTGCGATTCCGAAGTTCTTCACAAGCACCTCAGCTACATTTGGTGAGAGGAATGCAGGGAGTGTAGGGCCCAGGTGGATATTCTTCACGCCAAGGTAGAGAAGGGCTAGGAGAACAATTACGGCTTTCTGCTCATACCATGCAATGTTGTATGCGATTGGCAGCTCATTGATGCTGTTTGCATTGAAGATCTCTTTAAGCTTGAGGGCAATAACTGCAAGTGAATATGAGTCGTTGCACTGACCTGCGTCAAGAACCCTTGGAATTCCACCTATATCGCCAAGCGGAAGCTTGTTGTATCTGTATTTGGCACATCCTGCTGTTAGAATTACTGTATCTGAAGGCAGCGCCTGAGCAAATTCTGTGTAATAGCTTCTTCCCTTCATCCTTCCGTCACAACCTGCCATCACAAAGAATTTGCGGATAGCACCACTTTTTACTGCGTCAACAATTTTATCTGCAAGAGCAAAAACCTGTGCATGGGCGAATCCGCCTACAATCTCACCGCTCTCAATCTCAACTGGTGAAGCACATCTTTTTGCATGCTCTATGATTTTTGAAAAGTCTTTAGGCTGACCATCCTTTCTGTCCTCAATGTGGATGAATCCCGGGAAGCCTGATGCTCCTGTTGTGTAGATTCTGTCTGCATATGTTGAGGTGCTCTTTGGAGGAACAATACAGTTGGTTGTAAAGAGAACAGGACCGTTGAATGTCTCGAAGTCCTGAGTCTGACCCCACCATGAGCTGCCGTAGTTACCCACAAAGTGCTTGTATTTCTTAAATGCAGGATAGTAGTTTGCCGGAAGCATCTCTGAGTGTGTGTATACATCTACTCCTGTTCCGTCTGTCTGCTTGAGAAGCTCCTCCATATCCTTGAGGTCGTGTCCTGAGATAAGGATTGCAGGGTTGTTGCGAACACCAATGTTAACCTTTGTAATTTCAGGATTTCCGTATGCAGATGTGTTTGCCTTGTCAAGAAGGGCCATAACCTTAACACCATGCTCGCCGGTTGCAAGTACAAGTGCAGTAAGTTCGTCTGCTGTGAGGTTGTCGTTGGTTGTATCAACCAGAGCCTTCTGAATAAATGCGTGAACATCCTTATCTTCATGTCCGAGGTTAAAGGCGTGCTCTGCATAGGCAGCCATCCCCTTGAGACCATATATTGTCAGTTCGCGAAGCGAGCGTACATCTTCGTTTTCTGTAGCAAGAACACCAACTTCAGTTGCCTTCTGCTCCATCTCCTCAACATTTTTTGATGCCCAGAAAGCACCTTCAAAAGTGATTTCAGAAATATTGCCGCCTTTTGCTGTAAAGAGTGCTCTGACTGCTTCTCTGAGGTCAATAGCCTGACCAATTTTTGTGACAAACCTCTCTTTATCGAAGTTTGCATTTGTGATTGACATGAAAAGGGCGTCAACAATAAATTTGTTAACATCATTGCTCTCCACACCCATCTCCCTGAGGCGGACAGTGTAGTGTGAAATACCTTTGCTCAGGTAGATCAGGAGATCCTGAAGATTTGCAACATCAGCGGATTTTCCGCATACTCCCTGAATTGTACAGCCTGTGTTTTTAGCTGCCTCCTGGCACTGATAACAGAACATTTTGCTCATAGAATTGAATATATTTATTTGTGTTAATTATGTTTTCCGGATGCAAAGGTAAATTGGGCCAAAACATAAATGTGTATTATTTGTTACACTACTGAATAAATTTTATCTTCGTTTAATAAATATTTCATTAATGAGAGAGATGGACTTTTCCAGATGCCCTATACTTGGCAATCTGGGCAACGAAAGAGTAGGAAAACTGCTGGCCGGTGCAAAATTCAGCGTAGAGACTTTTGAAAAGGGCGATATGGTGGCAATGCAGGGATCACCATGCAAACATCTCTACATACTGCTTTCAGGCTCTGTAAAAACTGAGATGACGGCAGAGAACGGCGGACTTATGACCATAGAAAACATTCCTGCCGTAAGACCTCTTGCATCTGCATTTCTCTTTGCAGAACAGAACACATTCCCTGTGGATGTGACTGCCCTGGAGACATGTAAAATACTTATGATACCCCGTGACGAGGTTATTAAAATGTTCCAGAAGGACGGACTATTTCTCGAAAACTATATCAAGTTCAACTCCAATAAGGCTCAGTTTCTCTCAAGGAGGCTTCAGGTTCTCAATATCAAGACCATTAAGGGAAAGCTTGCCCACTACATACTCGAATCAATGGACAATGTCCGCTCAGCTGACCCAAAGGCCGCAAGTTTTACAATGGATAAGAATCAGACCGAACTTGCCAAATTCTTTGGAGTCACCCGCCCCGCCCTGGCCAGGTGCATCGCTGAGCTGGAGGATGAAGGCACCATTGAACTCGAGAGAAAAGTTGTCAAAGTCAAAAATCTCCAGGCCCTCAGAAATCTGCTGGGGTAAATTCCTTTACTGCCACTTCTGTTCAGAGACCAGCACCTAAACCCAGTGCAGACACCCAGTACAGACACTTTAACTATGAGGTGAACATCTTTTGTGCTATATAGATATTTTCTATGTTTAGTTTTCTTTAATCTATTTGATTTATCATATTGGTATCACTAATTTTGTACCATCAAAAACAATAAAACCAATATCAATATGGAAAATCAAGTTTATGCGATGCCCAGAATCGGCGATACCGCACCGGAATTTAAAGCAGTAACAACTCAGGGTGACATTAACTTCCCATCTGACTACAAGGGAAAATGGACAATCCTTTTCAGCCACCCGGCCGACTTTACCCCTGTCTGTACATCTGAATTCATGACCTTTGCGACAATGCAGGATGAGTTTGAAAAGCTCAACACCCAGCTTGTCGGACTTTCAGTCGATGGACTTTACAGCCACATTGCATGGCTGCGCACAATCAAGGAGAAAATTGAGTACAAAGGGATGAAGGATGTTGAGGTAAAATTCCCCCTTATTGAAGATATAACCATGGAGGTTGCCAACAAATACGGAATGCTCCAGCCCGGTGAAAGTAATACAAAAGCAGTTCGCGCAGTATTCTTCATTGACCCGCAAAGCGTTATCAGAGCAATCATTTACTACCCGCTTGCACTTGGAAGAAACTTCGATGAAATCAAGAGAGTAATCATTGCACTCCAGACTGCAGACAACTTTAAAGTAGCCATGCCTGCTGACTGGCGCCCCGGAGACGATGTAATTGTTCCTACTGCCGGCTCATGCGGTGTTGCCAAAGATCGCATGGATGGCAAGGAAGAGGGAGTTACATGCCACGACTGGTTCTTCTGCACCAAGAAGCTCGATAAGGATAAAGTACTTTCTGCCCTGGGGTAAAATGTCATGGGCATAGACACTGAAGTGAACCCCAAAAGTTTTTTGTCTAACTTTTGGGGTTCACTTCACACATGTCAGCCTAATTTACATTTATCTATAATACAAGTTGTTAGATATACAATAATTTTATAAAATCCAGAATTAGAAATTGCATATAATTGATATACAGCGCAATGTAAATTAGGCTGACATGTGACTAAAGTTTCCCACGTGCAATTTACCCCTGGGGAAAAGTGTCAAACGCCACATATACAGCGTGTTATAAAAATATGCAGATTTGTCTAATGTGCTGGCAATAAGAAATCTGACACTTTTCCCCAGGGGTAAAGTACCAATCGTTTTGACACCTGCCAGCCTAATTTACATTTATCACATTTTGTGAGCTTTACAAATAACTGAATTGAGATATTAAGAGATTTTCAATTTACAACTACTTAAATATTAGCAGTATGAAAATTAGGCTGGCAGGTGGGTTGCACATGGGAAACTTTAGCATGTGATAAATTCGAAATTTTAGCATTTTGAATACTATATTCAAAAAAAGAGGGTGTCCAAACGGGCACCCTCTTTCAATATTAGAGCTAAAAGATTAGTCAGTATAGCTGTCAAGAATCTCCTTCACCTGTGAAGGCTCAACACGGCCATATACCTTTTCGCCAATAAGCACAACCGGAGCAAGTCCGCAGGCACCTACACAGCGAAGGCAGTCGAGAGAGAATTTACCATCCTCGGTAACACCGCCAACCTTGATTTTTAGTTGTTCCTTGAATTCATCCACAACTTTCTCTGCTCCTCTTACGTAGCAGGCAGTTCCCATACAAACTGAGATAGCATGCTTGCCCTTTGGAGTCATAGTAAAGAAAGAGTAGAATGTTACAACACCGTATACTTTTGCGACTGAAATTTTGAGCCTTTTTGCAATTTCACGCTGAACACTCTCCGGAAGGTATCCGAAGGCCGTCTGAGCCTTGTGCAAAATCTTAATCAGATCGCCCGGGTCGTTTTTGTACGAGTCACAAATCTCGTCAATTGTCTTTAAGTGGCATTCCTGTAGTTTCAAATTGCTCATGACAGTCTATTTTTTATTTTTTTCAAAGTAGTGTGTATGGAGAAGATGGTGAGCCTTTTCGCTCATCGGATGTCCCAGATACTCTTCGTAAAGTTTTACGATGTATGGGTTTTCATGCGATTTACGGATTGTCTTCTGTGAATCTTCCCTGTAAATTGCCTCTGAGCGGGCTTTGATAACTTTTGAATTGCCATGGTGAAGAGGCTGACCTGCTCCGCCAATGCAACCACCCGGACATGCCATAATCTCGATTGCGTGGAAGTTGTACATTCCTGAACGAATTCCATCAAGGAGTTTACGTGCATTGCCAAGCTGGTGAGCAATACCAATGTGAATCATAGTACCATTGAAATCAATAGAAGCCATGCGGATTCCCTCGAGACCGCGAAGCTCTTTAAAGTCAATCTTGTCAAGTTTCTTGCCTGTGAAGAGCTCGTATGCTGTACGAACAGCAGCCTCAATCACACCACCGGTTACACCAAAGATAACACCGGCACCTGTTGACTCACCAAGCGGTTTGTCAAATTCTTCGTCCTGAAGAAGGTCAAAGTTGATGTTACAGCTCTTGATAAGTGAAGCAAGCTCGCGTGTAGAGATAGAGAAGTCAACATCCGGATTTCCGTTTGTTGAGAATTCTTCGCGCTGGCACTCATATTTCTTTGCAAGACAAGGCATAACAGAAACAACCACAAGGTCTTCTCTTTTAACACCGAGAATATCTGCATAGTAGTTTTTGGCAATAGAACCAAACATCTGCTGAGGAGAGCGCGCTGTAGACGGAATGTCAAGCATGCAAGGGTAGTACTCCTCAAAGAAGTTAACCCATGCAGGGCAGCATGATGTAAGAATTGGAAGTTTTACATCCTTATCTCCTGCGAGGAATTTGGAAATTCTGCCCAGAAGTTCTGCACCCTCTTCCATAATGGTAAGGTCGGCTGCAAAGTCTGTATCGAAAATCTTGTCAAATCCAAGTGAACGGAGAGCCGCAACCATTTTGCCTGTTACAAGAGTACCAGCCTCAAGGCCGAACTCCTCTCCAAGGGCAGCACGAACAGCAGGAGCTGTCTGTACAATAACGGTTTTTGAAGGATCTGCCAGGGCACGAAGCACCTTAGCTGTATCGTCGTATGGAGTAAGTGCACCAGTAGGACATACTGCAACACACTGTCCGCAGAAAGTACAAGGAGAGTCAATCAGGTCCTGCTCAAAGGCGGGAGCCACAACAGACATAAAACCTCTGTTAACTGCGCTTAATGCTCCAACAGTCTGAACATCGTTACAGATGGTCTCGCAACGGCGGCACATGATACATTTATCCATATCCCTTTTAAGGGCCGGAGAAACGTCCTTTCTGTATGTAGACATCTCTGCATTCTCAACTGCGTGAATCTCCCTGATTCCCATAACCTGAGAAAGGTGCTGAAGATCGCACTGACCAGAAGATGAACATGTGAGACACTCTTTCGGGTGGTCTGAAAGAATCAGTTCAAGAACTGTCTTTCTGGCGTTCATAACCCTCATGTTGTGAGTGTTTACAACCATTCCGGGTGTACACTCAGTTGAGCATGAAGGAGCAAGGTTTCTTCTTCCCTCAACCTCCACAACACATATACGGCATCCGCCCGGACGGCTTTCTATGTTGAGGTGCTCGAGGTTCAAATAGCAAAGCACAGGAATGTCAATTCCAATTTGCTTTGCTGCCTGGTAGATGGTGGTACCTTTACTAACCTCTACCTCGGTATTATCAATTTTTATTGTAAATTTTTCCATTGAGAGCGGAGATTATTGAAC
>PHDP01000102.1 GCA_002842655.1 Bacteroidetes bacterium HGW-Bacteroidetes-14 | reverse complement strand
CCCATATGAAGTTTAACAGAAAACTATGTCGTCAAACTGCAAATTTACAAAATCTTTTCATAGCAAAACTAAATATATTACATTTGCCGGCAACAAATCTGAGCGTCAAATGGAAAAGAGTGGCTGGGCCGTAATAGTCAATCCCAAAGCGGGAAGCGGACGAGGTCTTGCAGACTGGCCGGTAATCTCTAATGCAATGTTTCGCAGCGGTTTGGAGTTCGTTTGCTATTTTACAGAGCATAAATATCACACAGTTGAACTGACTGTAAGCGCTGTAAAGGATGGCTACAGAAAGATAGTTGCAGTAGGGGGCGACGGCACCCTGCACGAGGTGGTAAACGGCATCTTTCTTCAGCAATATGTACCTGCAGATTCAATAACAATAGGAGTGATTCCCACCGGCACAGGTAATGACCGTGCAAGGGGAGCGGGGCTGCATTCCGGATATGCCGGTGCAATCAAGGCGCTGTGCGAATGCAACACAAAACTTCAGGATGCCGGAGTGGCGGAGTATACAGAATCTGGTGTAAGACACACACGCTACATAGTTAATGCTGCAGGAGCCGGATTTGTTGCTCTGGTGAACTCAAAATATAACTGGCTCAAGGATGAGGGAAAAAGAGGCCGGTGGCTCTATTTCTACAGTAAAATTGCATCCCTTTTCAGATACAGGGCCGGGCGCTATGTGATTAAGGCAGATGGAAAAAGAGTCTTCAAGGGAAGGCTGTTTGTGGCATCTGCAGGAATAGGAGTTTACAGCGGAGGCGGGCTGATTGCCCTCCCGGATGCACTCTTTGACGATTCGCTCTTCGATTTGCTTGTTGTAAGGATGACATGGAGGCTTAGACTTATGTTCCTTATGAAGGAGCTCCAGAAGGGCAATGGTTTAAAGTCGAGGAAGGTTTTGAGAATCAAGGCTTCAGAGATAGTAATCGAGAGCTATCCAGGCGGGAAGGTGGAGATGGATGGAGAAGCGCTGGGTTTTCTCCCTGTGAGGCTTAAAATTATTCCAAAGGCTCTGAGGTTTGTCGAACTCTCTACTGAGGGTCAACATCGGCAACAATAGTCACACTCCTTATTTCACTTTCAATTTTTTCTGCAAGTTCTGCAATTCTCTCCTTTGCAGCGGCATTACCTGCCCTTGGAAGTTTTATCCAGAACTGAAGAATATACTCTCCCCTTACCTTGTCCACAACCGGGGCAAAAGGGCCTGTAATTTCTGCGCTCCTTATCTTCCCAAGTCCCATGGATGTTCTTGCAGCTGCATCTGACAGACGGTTTCTGTCGGCTGAGCGGACTGTCAGCTTTATCAGCCTTACAAAAGGGGGATAACCGAACTCCTGCCTCTCTGCAAGCTGTTCATAGAGCCTCTCCTCCCCTGAGCTGAAAGCCTCATAAACATTATGGGCAGCCAGTGAAGTCTGAATAATGATTTTTCCTCTTGCGGCACCTCTCCCTGTTCTGCCTGAAAGTTGTCTTAAAAGCTGAAAAGCCCTTTCGTTGGCGCGAAAATCGTCCATAGCCAGCATTGAATCTGCCTGTATAAGTGCGACAAGTGAGAGTCCCTTGAAGTCAAAGCCTTTGCTTATCATTTGTGTACCAACAAGGATGTCAATTTTCCCTGCTGCAAACTCTCTTAAGATTCTTTTTTCCTCTGCTTTGCTCTGAGTTGTCTCTGCATCAAAACGGGCAACCCTCGCATTTGGCAGAATCTCCCTGATTTTCTCCTCAATCATCTCAGTTCCGGAACCCTTTTCGGTCATGCCGGGCTCAGAGCACTCAGGACAAACAGATGACCTCGGGATATGATAGTCGCAGTAGTGACAGCAAAGTTCACCGCGGTTCTTGTGGTAGCTTAACGGTACATTGCAGTGGCTGCACATTGGAATATGCCCGCAAACCGAACATTGTACAAGTGGTGAATAGGAGCGCCTGTTGCGGAATATCAGCACCTGTTCTCCGCGACCGGTTACACTCTCAATCTCTTCCAGCAGAGTTTGCGAAAAGAGGCCGTTCATGCGCTTTGCCTTGCTCTCTCTTATTGTATCAATTACAGTAACTTCCGGCTCAGTGGCTCCGTGAAATTTCTCATCCAGCCTTACAAGAGAATATCTGCCTGAACTGCAGTTGTACAGAGACTCGAATGAGGGAGTAGCACTGCCAAGTAACACAGGGGCCGAGTGAATCTGTCCCAGGACAATTGCTGAATCTCTTCCGTTGTAACGGGGCGCAGGGTCGGTTTGTTTATATGAGCTGTCGTGCTCTTCGTCAATGATTATAAGGTCCAGGTTTCTGAAGGGTAGAAAGAGTGAGGAGCGCAGCCCCAGTACAATAAATCCTTCACCGTCCGGAGTACTGTCAATTTTTGAATAGGCAGAGTACCTTGCTGCCGGTGTCATTCCGGAGTGGTATGAGAGGAGCATCTCGCCAAAAACAGCCTCGAGCCTGTCGTTAAGCTGGCGGCTCAGCGCAATTTCCGGAACCATGTACAGAACTCGCCCTCCCTTGTCTGTTATCTCTTTCGCGATTTTCAGGTAGATCTCTGTTTTGCCTGATCCGGTCACTCCTGCAAGCAGCGCTGGCTTTCCCTGCGCAAAGCTCTCCATAATTTCTTCTCTTGCCTGCTCCTGGGCAGGAGAGAGCTGATATAGTTCACGGGAGTCAACCTCAGAAGGCTTTTGCTTTCTGACCCTTTTTGGGGCTGAATCCCTGCGCATTGCAGATGTAAATGCAGCACGGTAAACCTCACCCACGGTACACATATAGTAATCTGCGCACCACTTCCAGAATCTCAGCTCTTTTTCAGAGACTGCCGGCACATCTTCAACAGAGAGGATTTCGCTTATTCTGCCCTTGTAATCTCCGCAGTTGTCAGTCAGCTCAGAAATAACAGCGATATACTCTCTTCTGGCAAATATTACCCTCACCTTTGCCCCTTTAACCGCTCTCTTTTCAAGCTGTGAAGGGACAAGATAGGAGATTCCCATCTTCAGTTTAAGAGGGAGTATTACCTGAGCATATATATTATTTTGTGATGACATTCAGAGGGTAGTAAGCTCCCGGATATGGCCGGCAGCCTTTTCAAGCAGCCATTTTGGCGTTGAGGTGGCACCGCAAACACCAACTGTATCTCCGTCCCTGAACCAGGATGCCTCAATCTCATCCATGTTCTCAATCTTATAACTCCTTGGATTCTCTGCCAGACATACTTCGTAAAGAATTTTGCCGTTTGAGCTCTCTTTTCCGCTTACAAAAATTATTACTGAATGGTTTTTTGAAAACTCCTTGAGATGCGGGTGTCTTGATGATACCTGTCCGCATGTGGTGTTGAATGCCCTGAATTTCTCAATGGGCCCGCCAACAGTTACAATCCTCTCTCTTATTGCAGAGCAGAGATTTTTATACTGCTCCGGGTCTTTCGTTGTCTGCGAAAAAATATAAATGGGTCTTCTGAAGTCGATTGACTCAATGTCTGCCTGCTTCTCTATGATAATTGCATCGCCATCTACCTGTCCTATAAGGCCATTAACCTCTGCATGGCCATTCTTTCCAAATATCAGAAGCTGCCCGTCAATCTGCTTAAGCTCCCTGTAGTTTTTCTTAACTCTCTCCTGGAGCTTAAGTACCACGGGGCATGTACAGTCAATGATCTTGAGGTTATTCTCTTTGGCAATTTTATAACTTGAAGGAGGTTCACCGTGTGCCCGGATAAATACAACGCTGTCCTTCATTGTGGACATCTGGTCGTAATTTATTGTCTTTAATCCCTTCTCCTTTAGCCTTGAAATCTCAATATTGTTGTGGACAATTGAGCCCAGTGAATGAAGTTCACGGTGCTC
Source organism: Bacteroidetes bacterium HGW-Bacteroidetes-14 (assembly GCA_002842655.1). Classification (GTDB taxonomy): domain Bacteria; phylum Bacteroidota; class Bacteroidia; order Bacteroidales; family UBA932; genus Bact-08. The sequence goes on along the minus strand of PHDP01000102.1, from coordinate 3,055 downwards.
ACCCAGATATTTTTCTGCCTGCTCAATGGCTCTAACTACGCCGTAGCAAAACCCTGAGTGGGTATCTATGTCAATTTTCAGTTCCATCTCTCTTTGATAATTTTTTCAATCCAGTCTAACTGGTCCTGAATAGTCATATCGCTGTTGTCAAGCAAAATCGCATCATCTGCCCTTCTGAGAGGTGCGGTCTCCCTGTTTTCGTCAAGAAAATCTCTCTCCTCTACATTTTTAAGAACCTCTTCAAAGTCCGGATTTTCACCTCTTGCGGTCATCTCACGGTATCTTCTCATTGCCCTTACCCTTGCACTGGCAGTCATGAATATTTTAAGTTCGGCATCAGGAAATACAACTGTTCCAATATCCCGTCCGTCCATTACTACTCCCCGCTCCACGCCATACTTAGCAAGTATTGAATCTACATAATTCCTCACAGATGGAAGTGCTGCAATGAAACTCACCTTTGATGATACTTCAAGCGAGCGGATCTCTCTCTCTATAAGCTCACCGTTCAGGTACAGCTCACTCTCACCGGAAGGTCCGGAGGGTTTGAACTGAAGGCTGAGACTTTTAAGTCCCTCATCCAGTGAAACAGTGTCAATAGTATTATCCTTTCCAATAAATGAGTTCCTTGAGGCAAAGAGTGTGACTCCCCTGTAAAGAGCTCCGGTATCTACATATATAAGGCCGTATTTTGATGCTATCAGCTTTGCGAAACTGCTCTTTCCGGTCGAAGAATGACCGTCAATAGCTATGATTATTCTCTCCTTTTTCATCTTCATATTAAAGACAAACATACGCAAAAAATAGTTTATCTTTGTAAAAAATATCTCAATGAAAGTAGCCATTCTAGACATGGGCACCAACGTGTTCAACCTTTTGATTACAGATGTTTCAGAAGATGGATATGAGATTCTTAAGGTGCTTAAAGTCCCTTCAAAAATTGGCGAGGGCGGAATCACAAAGGGAATTCTTACCCAAACAGCATTTGACTCTGCCAGGATAGCAATTGGTGAACTCAAATCTGCAATAAATGAGATGGGAGGAGTGGAGAGTTTCAGGGGAATTGCTACATCTGCAGTGAGGGATGCTGCAAACTCTGCAGATTTTCTTTCAATGGTTAACAGAGAATTCGGCATTGAAGCAGAGGCGATATCAGGAAACAGGGAGGCTGAACTTATTTACAAAGGGGTGAGGGAGTCTATGCTTCTTTATAACGAAGTGTTTCTAATCATGGATATTGGAGGTGGCAGTAACGAATTCATCATTGCAGACAAATATCAGATATACTGGAAAAGAAGTTACAATATGGGAGTTGTAAGGCTGAGGGAGATGTTTCCACCCTCTGATCCCATCTCAGAAAAGGAGCTGACCCACCTGGAGAGATATTATGACGAGAACATGAGCGACCTCTGGGAGGCTGTCGGCCGTTACAAGCCCACTCTTCTTATTGGCTGTTCAGGCTCCTTTGATACCCTGCGGGAACTGATTTATACAGAGGACGACGGAACGGTTCCGTCTATGGAGATTGAGAAGGAGAAATTTATCAGCCTTCACAATAAACTTATCAGGTCTGTGAGGGAAGAGAGAGCAGCTATGCCGGGAATGTCACCTATAAGAGTTGACTATATTGTTATTGGCTCAATTCTTGTTAACCTCGTAATCGAAAAAACTGCAATCACAGATATTCATCAGTCTTCGTACTCCCTCAAAGAGGGATATATGGCGGAGATTTACGAATCATTCTTACAGAAAAAATTATGAAACTGCTTATTATTGACGACGAAAAAAGTATCCGCAATACATTAAAGGACATTCTGGAATTTGAGGGACACGATGTTCATCTGGCTGCCGATGGTGTTGAGGGGCTTGCAATGGCAACCAGCGAGAGCTATGAGGTTATCTTTTCAGATATCAAGATGCCCAATATGGACGGAATGGAGTTGCTGGACAAACTGTCTGAAGCAAATGTAGATTCATCTGTAATTATGATATCCGGACACGGCTCTATTGATACGGCAGTTGAATGTATCAAAAAGGGAGCATTCGATTTCATCCAGAAACCGCTTGATCTTAACAGGATTCTCATCACTCTCAGAAATGCGACTGATAAGACAAATCTGGTTAAGGAGACAAGGATTCTTAAGAAAAAGGTTTCTAAAATTCCGGAAATTGTGGGTGTCTCAGACTCAATTACCAGAATAAAGGATATGATTGACAGAGTTGCTCCAACTGAGGCACGAGTTCTCATTACCGGTTCAAACGGAACAGGAAAGGAGCTTGTGGCAAGATGGCTGCACGAGAAGAGCAGCCGCGCTGCAATGCCTTTTGTTGAAGTTAACTGTGCTGCAATTCCCGGGGAGCTTATCGAGAGCGAATTGTTCGGCCACGAAAAGGGAGCATTTACCTCTGCTGTAAAGCAGCACAAGGGGAAGTTTGAACAGGCAGACGGGGGAACACTGTTCCTTGATGAAATTGGAGATATGAGTCTTGCCGCCCAGGCCAAGGTTCTGAGGGTTCTTCAGGAGAATAAACTCAGCAGGGTTGGAAGTGACAAGGATATAAATGTAAAGGTAAGAGTCATTGCTGCAACCAATAAAGATTTGCCGGAGGAGATTGCGAAGGGGGCATTTCGTGAAGACCTCTATCACCGTCTGAGTGTAATTGTAATTCATGTTCCGCCTCTTAAAGAGAGGGTAGAGGATATTCCGCTGCTTGCGAAACACTTCATTGAACAGATATGTGACGAAAGCGGAATGGTTCCAAGAGATATTGAAACTGATGCACTGAACGAACTTGCAGCATATCCGTGGACCGGAAACATCAGGGAGCTGAGAAATGTTATCGAGAGGTTGCTGATTCTGAGCAATACCGTTATCACAAAGGCCGATGTGGTCGCTTATGCAAAGCCCATTTTCAGGTAGAACAAATTCTGAATGGTGAGGCCGGCTGAAATTGTTTTCAGCCGGCCTCGGTGAATTTCCAGGAAATGGAAGACAAAAAAGATTTTACTCTTTTTCGATTCTTAGTTGTTGGATGAAATTCCCATCCTCCTGGG
>PHDP01000101.1 GCA_002842655.1 Bacteroidetes bacterium HGW-Bacteroidetes-14 | reverse complement strand
TTAGGTAGTTGTAAATTGAAAATCTCTTAATTTCTCAATTCAGTTATTTGTAAAGCTCACAAAATGTGATAAATGTAAATTAGGCTGGCAGGTGTCAAAGCGATTGTAATTTTACCCCTGGGGAAAATGCACATGGGAAACTTTAATAAGCAACTCTCCTTACAAATGGCTAAGGGCATAGGAGTAGGCTCCAAGGCTGATGGCGCGGCTGGCGCCCAGTGTGGAGATGGTTATGCCTGTTCTTTTTTGCGGGTCGTAGGTAACTTTTCGGGTAGTGCCATAAACATCCAGTACTTTGGACTCTCCTTTAGCAAACAGGCTGAATTCCTGAGGATTGTCGAGGTCGTAAACATAGAACTGAAGCCGGCCCAAAGTATCTCCGCCAAATGTGTGCATCTTTTCGCGCATAACAGAGAGGAGTGACGGCATGATGTACTTTCGGGCGGCAGTGATACCTCCTCCTATGACTATAAGACCGTCAATAAGGGTTGCTGCTGTGGCGATTGCATCGCCGGAAGCCTCGCCAAAGTGCTGGAACGATTTGATCGCAGCGGTTCTGTTCCGGGCAATCTGGGTGTTGGGAGAGGTGGAAACTCTGGTTTGGGATGAGCTCTGAGATCTTCCCAAAGTCAGGTCCTGTTCCGAAATTCCAGGATCTTCTCCGCCCGGACCGGCTCCTTCTGCAATATTGAAGATGGTGGCGGGAGTCAGCTCAAAATTATCCTCTGTGAGCAGTGAGCCGTCGGCCTGAATAAAAGCCTTTGCCCCGGTATGTCTGAAGTATTTTTTTAGTGCCGAGAGATCCTCGCCGCCTGCGTTAAGGTACTCGCGGACAATTGCCCTTGCAGAGACTCCCTCTTCGGCAATAATTTCAGGGTGGTGCCTGAGCGGGAGACAGAAGGTCTCAGTGCATGAGTTATCTCCAATGTGGAGTTTTCCGGATGATGCAAATCCAAAACCAAATCCGGTACCCCAGGTATATGCCAGCAGATTTGAGTAGCGTTTTGCACTTCCCTCTTTTTCAAGCATTTCATTAACTCTTGGCAGTGCACCAGCCATTGCCTCGCCGTAAGCAAAGAGGTCGGCATCATTGTTAATGAAAACAGGTATGCCGAATTTCTCCTCAAGGTATGGTCCCAAAGCAACGCCCTCCCTGAAGGATGGAAAATTTGGAAGGTATCCCCCTATGATTCCTGACGGATAGTCGGCCGGACCGGGAAAAGCAAAGCTGATGGCCACAGGCGGAGTATCAAGCGATTCAATGATATTTGCAAATCCATGGGAAAGTGTCTTCAGACACAGATCCAGATCGTGCGAATTCGAAGGAGTCGTTATTGAATTAACAATCTGTTTGTTACCCTGAATAGCACCGAATACAAAATTTGTTCCGCCGGCATCAAGGGTAACCACTGTTCGTTTATCGTTGGAGTACATATGGCGATTTTTAGATTTTATTTTCTAATGTTAAAATTAACAAAAAAATATGTGCATCCACCTGTCTGCCTCATAGGTGAATTAAGTTTTTACAATGAAACAATTTTTAAATTTTTTAACTTTGTCTGCCATTCTAATGTTATTAAATTCTGAAAAATGATAACAACTATGGAGAATCACAAAACAACCAGGGATAAAGAGAGTTTGTTTCGCTTGTTAACGGAGATTTCTGATGATATGGTGATGCAGTTTGACCGCAATTATGTTCATCTCTATGCAAATCCTGCTTCGGCAAGGTATCTTGGTGTTGACCTGGAAGATATAATCGGAAAAACTCATGCCCAAATGGGTTATAAGAAAGAGGATTACGATCAGTGGCATGCAAGAATAAAAAAGGTCTTTGACACCGGACTTCCTCACAAGGAGGTCTATCATAATACAGTTATTGAAAAATGGTTTGACTGGAACCTGTTTCCAGAACTTGGTAAGGACAATTATGTAATTTCCGTAATAAGCTATACCCGGGACATTACTGAACTTATACACTTTCAGCATCAGCTTCAGGAATCAAACATCACAAAAGACAGACTATTCTCAATTCTCGCACACGATCTGAGAGGTCCAATCGGCAGCCTTGAGCAGATGCTGAATCTCTTTTCAATGGAGGAACTTGATGAGGAGACCAGAGAGATGCTTATGGATGATATAAAAGTGACTGTGAAAAGCAGCTTTACTCTTCTTGACAACCTCCTGAACTGGGCAAGAATTCAGAGTGGACCTATTAAAATGCATCCTGAAAAAATCAGCGTTAAAAGTTTGGTTGAGAATACCCAAAATCTGCTGGAATCCCAGGCAGAGCAAAAATCTTTACACTGTGATGTGACCGGCGACGAATCGGCTTTCATTTTTTCAGATATTAACAGTTCCGAAATGATACTTCGCAATCTGGTGTCAAACGCAATTAAATTTACACCGGAACAGGGGCAAATTAATATCAGATGGAATGAAGAGGGTGATTTTGTAAAGATTTCTGTATCTGATAATGGGGTTGGTATTGAAAAAGAGAAGCTGGATAAATTATTCACTCTCACTACTAATACTACCTGGGGAACAAAAGGGGAAAAGGGAACCGGCCTGGGACTTGTTCTGGTAAAGGAATTTGTTGAGAAAAACGGAGGAAGTATTGAGGTATCTTCATCTCCTGACAAGGGTAGTACATTTTCGTTTACACTTCCAAGAGGCTAGAAAACAGTTTACCACTGAGGTAGAATGCTACCAGGTAAAATCATCAAGATTCAGTTGAACAGTGTAAAGTGTGCCTCTGAGTATTTTGATTCCTCTTTTAGTATAGCGACCTGTTTGTGTGTTGCCGTCATTCTCCCTGACGATTAATTCAAGTGTAAAATTTTGCGAAGTGTAATCTCCCGGAAGCATTACCAGATATAGCTTTGCCGATTTTGTGTAAAGTGAGGATATGTTACACTCTTCAGAAGATTCTGTAATGGTGATGGACAAATCAGAGGGGGAAGAACCGGCCCTTATGGTATACTCCTCTCCTGTCGCAGGTGTGGATTGAGACAGGTCTGTGGTTCCGGATGCGAGTGAAACTGGCATACCTTGCGAGGTGAGTTTCAGGCTGACGATATCTCCGGTGATAAACGAGGAGCGGAACTGAAATACCAGCAATGAGAAGAGGTGGTGGAACCGGAAATTTGCATTTATTTCACTTAAACTGCTTGCCGGAGTGATATCTTTCAGTGGAGAAGCGACCATAAAGTCATAATTTCCAATATGATCTGAATTATTACCATTCTGAATCTGATTTGAAGCCAGTGAAACTTTTACATTTACCTCTGAGCCTGAATTTTCTGCAGTTAATGCTGATTCCGAATTATAGGGGTAATATGCATAAAAGTTGTGGAGTCCGCTTCCCCAGTACATTTTGCCGGAAAAATGCGATGAGTTTGCAGAATTTTGTGCTGTGAAAGGGAGGTTTTGTGAGCCGGGGGCGGCGCCGGGCGCGGTGAGCGCCTGGGGGGAAAAGATGCCGATTCTGTCTCCCGCTCCCCATGCTGTCTCGAATCCCGCAAGGAAAGTGTTGTTCCCCGCGGCGCCGCCCGCCCCACTCATCTCATTAACTGAATCCACATAATGAAGATTTCCTGAATTTTCATCTGAACTGCAATCCCCGGATACCATAACTCTCACTGAAAATTTGTTCAAAATCTCATTATTACTTTTAAAAATTTCTTCTTCGAGAGGCAAATCACAAGCAGTAAGGCAGACAGATAATGCCACTAAAATGAAAATTACGGAATTCTTCATGATATGATATTTAATTTTTAATTATCCTTTTTACCTGCTGATACCATTTTCAACCACTTTTCCTTCATTATTAGCCTCTAATCCCTCATTAAAAGCTTCAATAACATTTGCGCCATTCAGAGTTAAAAGCCAGTTTTTCACATCTTCAAGTGCTCTTCCAAAATCTATATTGTATCTAAGCGAAAGAATTTCTGCACACACCTCCGGGGTAAAGTCAGTACCACTTAGCGATTCCCAGAGCAAAGCCGCTGATTTATTCAGCATTACCACCCTAACAAAATCAGTACTGTCTACTCCTTTCATTATTATTACTTGCTCTCCTGCAATCTTCATTAATTTACACTCTTGTCTGAATCTCATCTTTTCTATATTTATTTTGACGATTCTAGATTATATTTTCCAAATATATAATTAATTGATTATAAAACAAATTAGTTAGCACAAATATTCAACCAGGAAAAATTATTATTCAAATCAACCCCTTCCCATTATTACACCTGATTTAGAGAACAAAATCCGCATTTCTTGGTTATCTTAGTCGGCCCAATGACTTTTCAGTCTGCACAGACCTGGTCTGCAAACAAAACTGTAAAAAAAAATTCGGCTTAACTTATTAAACACAACAATGAGCATCGAGAAAAACAACACGGAACAGACCAGCTGGAAAAGAACATTTGCATTTATCTGGACAGGTCAGCTCTTCTCAACTCTGAGCAGTTCAATGGTGAGTTTCGCTGTGATTTTCTGGCTGAGCATAAAGACCGGTTCGGCAGAGGTTCTTGCCTTTGCAACTATCTCATCACTCCTGCCACAACTTGTGCTGGGACTCTTTACAGGAGTTCTAATAGACAGATGGGACCGGAAAAAGACTATGATAATTGCCGACCTGTACATTGCCCTTATGACCGGAATTATGGTCATTCTTTTTCAGAGTGGCGATGTCCAGGTTGGATTTCTCTATGCACTGCTTGCTTTAAGGTCAATTGGAAGTTCTTTTCATATGCCGGCAATGGAGGCCTCAGTTCCTCTTCTCGCCCCTCAAAGTGAGCTGATGAGGGTTGCCGGTGTTAACAACATGATCTTCTCCATGAGTTCAATAGCTGCTCCTGCACTCGCAGCCCTGTTTGTAAGTGCGCTGGATATGACATGGGTTCTGCTCTTTGATGTCTTTGGCGCTCTGGTAGCCAGTTCTTCGCTGCTCTTTGTTCACATTCCCAGTCCAAGGGATGCGCGAAAATCAGCAGAATTATCATCAGAAAATAAGCCAGATCAAAAGAGTTCCGACAAGGACAAAATCGGCACAGAGTTTCATAAATTCTTTGCTGAACTTAACGTGGGACTTCACGAAATATTAAAACGCCCGGGACTTATGTGGATGTTTATTTTTACCATTTTCGCCAGCCTGGCCATGGTACCAATCTCGACACTGTTCCCGCTGATGACGCTCGACCACTTCGCCGGAGACACATACAAAATGTCTGTAGTAGAGGTTGCGTGGGGTATTGGGATGCTTGCGGGCGGCGGGCTGATGTCCCTTCCAAAGCTTAAATTCAACAATGTCCTGCTAATCAATGCAATGTATGTTATACTAGGGCTGACATTTGCATTTTCCGGCTTCCTGCCTGCAGGAGGATACATCTTTTTTGTCGCCTTCACTTTTATTGGCGGGATCTCCGGGGCAATTTTCTGGGGAGCATTCACCGTTCTGCTGCAGAGTTCGCTTGACAGCTCAGTGCTGGGCCGGGTCTTCTCCATCCACAACAGCCTCATCATGATCCCCGCCATGTTTTCACTCATGGCCACCGGTTTTATTGCCGACTCCATTGGCGTCACCAACGCCTTCATCATCTCCGGCTTTATGCTCGCAGCCATTGGCCTAATCTCTCCACTACTGCCCGCTATCTCTAAATTTTCAAAGCAGATTGACACCACTTCCGGACCCGGGTCGCTGTAACTCTTCCCTGTGAAATCTGAGTTGGTTTTTGTATCTTTGGTATTGACTTTTAAAACCTCGTATTATGTTTACTGACAGGATTATTCTGGTGACCGGCGGTGCCGGTTCGTTTGGCAAAGCTATGGTCTCTAAGTTTTTGGCGTTGGGAGCCGGCGAGGTGAGAGTATTTTCGAGGAGTTGCGGATCATTTGATAATAGAGAAAGAGAAGAAGTTTCTGTGGGAAATGGTTCTGACAAATTTGTCAAGGATTCTCAGTATGGAGGGAAGAACGACGGGAAGGTAAAGTTCATCCGAGGAGATATCCGTGACAGGGAGGCGGTAACCGGGGCGATGACTGGTGTTGATTTTGTGGTCCATGCAGCAGCGATGAAGGATGTTCATGGTTGTGAGAGGGATCCGCAGGGGGCAATGGAGATAAATGTGACTGGTACTATGAATGTAGTGGCCGCTGCCCGTGAGGCCGGTGTATCGAAGGTTGTTGTTGTGAGTACAGATAAGGCTTGTTTCCCGGCCGGGGCGATGGGACTCACCAAGGCTCTTATGGAGCGGATGGTTCTTGCGGAATGCAGAGGCGTGCGTGAGGCTGAATCGGCCTTAATGAAACCGGCAAATGCAAAGGAAATTAATGGTGGAAGTAAAACGACTGTTTCAATAGTCAGGTTTGGAAATCTGATGGGGTCTGCGGGGACGGTGATTCCGCTTTTTGTGAGGCAGGCAAGGGAGGGGCGCGAGCTGACGGTGACGAATCCGGATATGACAAGGTTTATGATGATGGTTGCTGATGCTGTTGACCTGGTGCTGATTGCGCTCAGGCACGGGCAGAATGGAGATATTGTTATTGAGCGGGCGCAGGCTGCATCAATAAGGACGCTTGTTGAGGGAGCAGTGATGTTTGTGTCGGCCGCCTCGTCAAAACCTTCTTTGAAAATTATTGGCGCCCGCCCCGGTGAAAAGCTATACGAGACAATGGCTACAGAGGAGGAGATGTCCAGGGCTGTGGGTGTAAATTCAGACAAAAAACTATACCTGAGAATTCCGCTTGACGGAGCTCTGTGCGACGACCTTGCAGAAGAATTCAACTCTCATAATTCACCGGCACTTTCTGCAGCAGATATCGCTGCAATTATCCGAAAACTTGGTATTTAAAATCCAAATATATTTCGTTATCTTTATAAGTAAATATCACACTTATGAA
>PHDP01000100.1 GCA_002842655.1 Bacteroidetes bacterium HGW-Bacteroidetes-14 | reverse complement strand
TTCTTGAGCTCAGGGCCAAAATCGGCACTGTCGGTATAAGGAGGGTTGGCTACTGCCACATCATATTCCTGGGTGAGCAATTGCAAAAAGGTTATGGCATCCTGGGTCTTTGTATTCAAAAAAGTTTGGCCTTGCTTGGCTGTGTTATTGGCTAAGGCTTTTTGCAAGTTGGTAAAGAAGTTTTCCCGGAAATCTTCATACTTCTTGATGTTTTCCTCTGAAAACAAAGTAATACCTTCATTTTTAACCAACCCGTGCAGTTTGATGCTGAATTTTTCTTCCAGCCGAATGAGTGAACCAAACTTATGGGCTTGCTGCAAGTCTTCCCAAAGATCTATTACTATCTTCTCCAATTGGGAGTCCAATGGATGCCCGTTTTCAAACAAGTGTTTTACCTCTTCATAGGCCGGTAAAAAGAAATCGGAACTCACTATATTGAAATGGTCTATTTTGGTATTTCTCTTTTTTCGTTTGGCTTTTATGTATAAACCCAATTGAGCAAGTTGTACAGCCCGGTCGTCCAGATCAATGCCGTGCAGGTTGTGTTCTATTATCAATTTTGGAACATTTGCCTCATTGTAATCTGCTCCGTAATTCTCTATTTGATCCATATATATATCGTACAAAAGATCAAATGCATACAATAAAAAATTACCGGATCCTGTTGCTGGATCTATAATCTTTATCTCTTGCAGTGGCTTCCGCTCCCGGCAAACCGAATGTGGAGGATTTGCAATTTTGTATTTTTCTTTAATCTTGCTATTGGGATACATCTCAAGATATAATTTACCCAAGCTGTTATCCACTAGAAACTTTACAACCCAGCGTGGAGTATATATCTGACTTTGAATGCTTACTTTATTGAATTCTGTTTTATCGCCGCTCTCTTTATGAGCTGCTTTCTTGTAATTATTATAACTTTCATAAAGCCATCCTAAAACATCGTCGCTTTTCCAGATATCTGCATCTACTTGTCCGTCTTTCTCAACATCATTAAATGCATTAACTATTCCAAGCAATTCCAATGCTGTGGGCAAAAGATGGTAAGGATGCTCCAGACAAAATAGTGGAATTTCACCAGAGAGTTTTGTAAACTGCTCTTCAATAAAAGGGATGAGCCCCTCAGCCTCAGCAGAGCGAGCTTCCGGATTGTTCTCTAGCCAAGCCAGATGTGCAAATGAGCGGCCTCCATTTGCTTCCCGCTTTGTAACAATTTCCGGATGAAGTACATGTGCCTCCATTACCTTTAATGCTGCCAAACGGTTGAAAAGGGTAAATGTAAGCTCCTCAACGAGTTTTTCATAAGCTTCAACGAATGTACCTGTCTCGGCAACAAAGACTTCCAAAATTGTCTCAATACGCCTTCTATCTTCACGATACTCATTTGGAATATCTTCAATAGGTGTTAGTTTTACAGAGTTTATACCCATCCTTCCAAGACGGTTGCGAAAAGCTGATTCTGTAAGTTGTCGTATATGTTCTATGTGTTCGCTTAGTTTCATAAATTTTTAGTTGATCTCTATTTCGTCACTGTCATCCGCTCCCGATAGTTTCTGTAGTTCCTGCTTAAGCCACTCTTTGTAAGCTGCAACTTTCATTTTTTTTGCAGGAATGCTGGCACTAAAGGTTCTTATAAGCGGGCTAGGTGTTCCTATTGTGCTTTCATTTACATCGGGAGCTTTGCTTACTAAGCCTGCCCTTATTATGTCAATCTCGGCTTTTTTGCTTCCGTACAGATCGATAAAAGAGAGTACCTCTGAGAAAGTGAATCGGCTATTTTTATCTTTTACATCAAATTCAATCTCAACTAATGATATTTTTCTCTTTTCTGAGTAATCAATGATTGAACTTGTCTTTTCCATTGCCTCTTTATTAAGATTTGCCGGCAAAGTATTTATTTCGTCAATTAGGCTTATTGCCAATACCTCTACCTCTGCATATTTCTGGGAGCAAATCTTAACTGCACTGGTAAATAACTTATGGTAACAGTCTTTTACTCTTTGTGCAGTTTGTTGAAGTAATGAGTAATTCTTTATAACATCTCCGCTTACCAAGCTTCTAAACTCTTCTGTTAGTTGTTTGATCTCATCATTTTTTAAAGAGGCCTTTATCAGTTCATCTTTTACTGCTTCAACAAATCTTTTCCACTCTACAACCCTTGACAGATTATTTCTGATAAACTTTTCAATCTTCTCAATATTTTGAATAGCGGTGTTAAACTTGTCTTTTGCACCAAGAAACTCCTCCGCTTTGTCTATGTAGTTTGCTTCGCTAACGGCACTTGTAAATTGTGCTAAATAACTTTGGCTATCCCCTCCCTTAGGAAATAAATTTGAAAACTCCTTTTCGCTGTTCTTGAGAGTAGCAACTTTATCTGCAAAAAGCTTTGCCGTATCTCTTATAGTGTTAACAAGTTCGAAATCGTTGGTATTATAGTCTACTTTTCTGCCTGTAAATTTCTCTACCTCTATATCTAACAGAAACTGGGCAATTTCTTGCCTTTGACTAACAGATAGAGACTTCGAAACTGCTTTAAAACTTGCTTTTCTAAATTCACGGGCTGCTGCAAAAATCCCCGGGACTCCTTCGTCTCTCCATGAAAATTTTTCTGAGCCATTGGATTTAGCAATGACTTTGCCTGCTCTCATCAGAGCTGCAACAGATGATATTACAGTTCCAAAACTAAAACCGGCCGGTGGTTGTTCAAGATCTTTTTCAAGTGTTGCACCATCAACAAATGTGTTTCTTATTTTATATAAAATCTCCTCTGTTATTTTAAGATTTTCGCCAATAAAATTGCCTTTGCTATCAAAGAAAGCGAAATCTTCTCCGCTGAAGTACTGGTGTAACCTTGAATTATTAGCCTCTTTAATCACAGATTCAGCGACCCTGTCGCTCAACTGTGCTGCAAGCCTCTTACTATATACATTTTGAATAATCTGTTTCTGCTGGGATTGAAGTGTAACTTGCCAGTTGTCGCTGTTAAGCACAAGGTTATTGTAAAGGTAAATGGCACTTGAATTAGCAAGTGATTCTTCGACAATATCTTTTATCCGGTTTTGCTTCTCACCTTTTTGTGTGATAAAGCTCACCATGATTTTACCTTCGTCTGAGTTAGGGTTGCTATATTTTTGTTCCAGATATGAAATTCGTTCAACCTCATCTATCAGCTTATCTAGCTCTTTATACCCGGAATTATCCGGCACAAGCCATATCAAGTCTTTGTCATTTTGATGCTGTACCTTAAGAGATTCAATATCTGCAGAGCGATTATCAGAAATATTATAAATACTTTTAATTTTTATTTTCAGATACTTCTGTGATGGGACATTCAGTTCATCATCATTATCAGTTGTTATATAAAAGTCGTACGAGAGTCCATTATCAATGACTCTGCTAATTGTTTGTTTAAATGACGAAGATTTATAAACTGAAATAAGTTGTTTTTTCTTAACGAAGCCTTGTACTGTAAACCCGTTCATCTCATCTAATAACCTCTGCTCTACATCGGAGGTAATTCTGTAAGTCTTATTAGTATCCAGTAATATTTTAGCATCAACAAGTAATTCAAGTGCTTTGGTAATTTCATCCTGAACTTTATGGTATGTTTCAGGATCAGAGATAAATGATTTTACAATGTTGGGTAGAGTTGCCGGTGTTACTTCCGCTTCAGAAAGGAAATTGATTGTTTCGAGAAGTTTCCTGCCAGAAATGGGTGATGCTTCAATTTTTAATATTCTCTCTGCGTTGTCATACCTGTTAACAAGGCGAATCGGAGGCTGAGGCTGTCCCTCTTTAGCAATTTGCCAACCCGTTACAGTTTTGAATAACTCCTGATGTTGCACTTCTTGCTTTAGAATGTCGTAAGTAGTAATAATTAAACCTCTGGCTGCAACTTTGGTAGATGCATATCCTTTTGTCCCAAAAAGGAAATTTTGTAAAAGGTCAAATTGATACTTGTAGAATGGGTAATAGGTAGCATATCCTTCTGCAGAGTCTGTTTTTGTAACTCCTGATCCTATAAGAGATGCGTGATCACATATTTTTCCTGAGTTCTTACCATAGTTTTCTTTAAGCCTTGAAACGCCATCCTCTGTCTTATTCAATAACCTATTACGAATAATCACATCTACCTCTGTTGCTTCAAGGTGTATCTTGGTTTTGAACCGGTCTGTTAATTTTGTCAGCTCAGCTTTGGTTATGTTTGAATTTCTAATTACATCATCTAGCTTCTCCTGAGCAATTGCAATTGTCCATACTTTTTGCCCCAGAGCAGACAATGCTTCGCTTATACCTTCCAGTTCTAGAAGATTTATTTTTTTCTGGTTTATTGCTTCGCTCGCCTCATCAAACAGAAAGACAATTTTTTCTTCGGGTTTAGTAATTAAATAATTATTCAGCTCCTCTTTCAATCTTGCAGGGCTAAACTGTTCAATATCTCCTCTGATTGTAGTAATGAGGTTGTTGTAGTCATTCTCGCTATTTCCCTTGTTAAGGAAAATCTCTTTTGATGCCTTTGAATATTCTACCAGACGAAGTTTTATATCAGGCCAGTTTTTATTTAAATTGCTCAAAACAAAGTCGCTTATGTCCGATTGTTTTTCATTTATCATTAAGTGATAAAGGAAGAACCCGTGCTCATTTTCAGGCAAGTTAAGTGAGCGTAAGAAATTCCTGAACAGAGTATATGCCAGGCCTTTTGAAGTGTCTTGTTTCGCAATGTCAAGAAACACCACTCGTGATTTGATTGTACTCAGACGGGATAAGGAGTTTTTGACCAGTGCCTCATCTGTTAACCCGGTAAATCTTTGAAGAATTCTTTCCCTTGCACTCGTGCCTGAAAGCAACTTGTCGCTTAGTAAATATCCCAATAGCTTTCCAAAGTAGGACTTCCCGGACCCGTAAAAACCGGAAATCCATACGCCTGTTTCCTTTATGTTTGATGTGTAAATGGTTGCAAAGTCTGAGTAATCTTTTGCGAGGCCATCTGTTACAATATAACTTTCAATTTCTGATTGAATCTCAACTTCTGAAACATCCTCAAGGTCAATAACATTTTTAATGTCCTCAGAAAGGTCTATGGTAAGTATATCTTTAATCTTCATCATGAATTACTTTAATTTACAATCATACATCTATATTTTGAAGCTGGGCGCACAGAGAGGAACATAATATGATCTCCCTCTTTTGTTCCAGGGTATAGAACAACTAGAGGGATACTTGACTTCATTACAACCTCACTCTCCATGATGTGGATGTTCTCAATGTCACTCCCATATAGAGAACCGGTGTTAATAAGGACAGGAATCCTATCTGCATTGAAAGAATCACTAATTTCGTTCATTATACAACTAAATAAATCTGGTCCTACCTCTCCTTCTGGTGCTTTAAATATTTGGTGTACAGAGCCCTTTAACAACTCAAACGACTCATCAATTTCTTTTTTGTTGTCTTGCACATAAGTTACCAGAATCGTGTTTAGATCAATGATCTTGTATATTTCAGGTCCCATTGTATTTTTGATAGTATCTATATAACTATCTTCCTGGTCAGGGGGGCATACTAAAAGAATTGAATTCCCTCCATTTGCATTCAATCGTATCTCAGAACGTTTGTTTGATTCAACAACTCTCTTTACCTGATTGACTATTTGTTCTATACTAGTATGCATGATTATATATTTCGTTATATGAAATTAATGGCTCAACAGTCAGTTTATCTCCTGTATACATTATATTAAAATACTTGTTGAATTTCTTTTGCATGATTCTTTGAATAAATATCTGTATTTCTGTGAAGCCATAATTGATCCATGGGCTATTTAGTAAATTCGAACCCTCTGAAGCAGAAATTAACCAGTATATAAACACAACAAACATTTTGTCATTAATATTCAAATGATTTATTGTTTTGTGAACAGAGCCATCTAAAAGCCCAAATTTTTTTAATAAAGTGAGATACTTCGAAGCTGTAGTATTTACGGTAACATCCGACCACTTTTTCAAATCAGATTGCGTTTGTTTTAGCTCATTAATGCATGCTGATGCTTCATCTACTTTGATAGATACCCTTCCGCTGTAAAGCGCTGGAAAAAAGAGTTTATCATTTATATAGTGAAGTAGGTCATTATTTAATGATGCGTTCCAAAACATAAAAAGAAGTGAGTCGGCACTTATTTCTTCAGCTTTAATTATCGAACGAAAAAGAGATTCTATGTCTTCTGTTTTAAATGTCAAAAGGGTATTAGTTATAGCGTGTTCGAACCTCATAACAGATTTGTCTGTTTTGATTGTAGTAACAGATCTGCTACCCCCTGCAGATAGTATTGTTTTTAAGTCCTCATTTAAGAAGACATAAATCAACTTCCAATCTGGCAAGCCACCTAAGATATTTATGTCTGTATTTATTGTCATCTAGAGTCTTGTAATCACAAAGTGAATTGTTTTGTGTGCTGTGTTATGTGCAAATTTAATTAAAAAAAATGCCAAAAAAATCCTTAATTCAGTAGTTTTTAAATTATTTCAGACAAAGTATGCATATTGTTTTGACAATTAGTGACAATCAGTAAAAATGTTGTCCAGTTAAATTAAATTTTCCATTCAAAGCTTCTTTTTTTGCTAAATTCGTTCCCTCAAATATTCAATATGAAAACTCGGGAACACTATCTGGAACTGTTAAATAATCACATTTCCAATCCAAAAATGATTGCGCATTGTCTTGCTTCTGAGGCGGTGATGCGCGCGCTTGCCGTTAAGCTTGGCGAGGATGTGGATAAATGGGGTCTGGCGGGCCTGCTTCACGACCTTGATGTGGAGATCACAAACGGCGACTCTTTTAAACATGGCAATATTGCTGCAGAGATGCTCACGAAGGAGGAGATGCCTGCGGATGCTGTTGAGGCGATACTTTTGCATAACGAAAAGGCTACGGGTCGTCTGCGTTCA
>PHDP01000005.1 GCA_002842655.1 Bacteroidetes bacterium HGW-Bacteroidetes-14 | reverse complement strand
TGTGTTAACTTCCTGGTTCATTATTACAAGACAATTAAGTTTAATAACTTGCAAATATAGAAAAATTATTTGCCAAAGCGGTGATTTGTGTAAATTTGCGCCATGATAAGAATCGATATACTTTCAGTCTTACCGGAACTGCTTGAAAGCCCGCTTAATCACTCGATTGTGAAGAGGGCTGCAGATAAAGGACTTGTAGAAATTGTTGTTCACAATATCCGTGACTGGGGAAAAGGACGATACAAACAGGTTGATGATTACCCGTTTGGAGGTGAGGCAGGGATGGTTCTTATGATTGAACCAATTTACAATATTATCTCCAGGCTGAAGAGTGAAAGAGAGTATGATGAGGTTATCTATACCAGCCCGGACGGAGAGATTCTTGACCAGCCAACATCCAATAAGCTCTCATGTCTTAAAAACATAATTATTCTCTGCGGACACTATAAGGGAATTGATCACAGAATAAGGGAACATCTCATTACAAAGGAAATATCAATTGGAAATTTTGTTCTTAGCGGGGGTGAAATTCCGGCTGCAGTTATTGTAGATTCAATTGTAAGGCTAATTCCGGGCGCAATTGGTGACGAGATGTCTGCTCTGAGTGATTCATTTCAGGACGAACTGGTTGCACCTCCGGTTTATACAAGGCCGGCAGATTTTAACGGGTGGAAGGTTCCCGAGGTGCTGCTCTCCGGCAATCCAAAACTGATTAAGGCCTGGCAGGAAGAGCAGTCGCTCGAAAGGACTAAACTTTTAAGACCGGAAATGCTTAAAGGTGATCAGTAAAGGTTTCTCTCAAATTCAGATTTAAAAGCCGAATTCGTCTACCTTCACCTTCTCCTGCTTTTCCTCTTTTGGCTTCTGTGCAATTGCATGAACCTCATTTGGTTCTACTATCATAGCCTTCTCTTTTGCAGGACAAACATACTCGCAGCCTCCGCATCCGATACAGATATTTCTGTTTACTTTAGGAATAAAGAGACCCTCCTCTCCCCACGGAATCATTGTTATAGCCTTGGTTGGACAGTGCTCGTCGCAGGCTCCGCAGTCTGTCTTATCTGTAAATACGATACACTTTTTAAGGTTAAAGCGAACTTTTCCAATCTGAGTAAGACGCTTCTCTTCGATCTCAAGGGGAATAAGAGCTCCGTTGGGGCACACCTGTGTGCATACATTGCAGTCATAACCGCAGAAGTGTTTGTCAAAGCTTAAGACAGGCATAAGCAGACCATCTGTTCCGTACTCACCTGTTGCCGGTTTTATTATACCGTTGGGGCACGCTGTAACGCACGCCTGACAGGCTGTACAGTTACTCTTCAGATTATCTATGCTGACTGCTCCCGGAGGGGCAATTCCATCCTTTTTTGGTTTTGCAGCCAGAGGGGCAACCTTACCAACCGCTTTAACTGCGAGAAATGTCCCAACAAGCCCCAGTGTAATGAGAGCATCCCTTCTTCCAGAAGAAGCCGGCACAGGATCAGAAGCAGCGTTTGCAGGCACCTCATTTTGTTCTTCTCTCTTCTTCCATGAATACTTATAAGTAACAGCACCTTTTTTGCATACAGTCATACAATTAAGACATCCCACGCATCTTGACTCATCGATTGTACTGTTTTTCAAATCAATGCATTCAGCCTTACAATTAGTAACACAAAGCGTGCATTTATTACAGCTCTCCCTGTTTATCTCTGGTTTAAAGGCAGAAAATCTGGAAATAAAACCCAGCAGTGTTCCGACAGGACAGATTGTATTACAGTAAAGACGACCTCTGAGGGCACTCATTGCAAGTACCAGAATGAGAAATGCAAGTGCAAAAATAAATGACCCGGCTATAAAAACTGAATAGCTTCTGAAGAATATCGTATCCGGAAAAACTGTTGATAACAGGTTATGGACATATTGCTCCAGTCTTCCGGTTATCTCAGATGAAATTTTTCCGTAATTTGAATATGGATCAAGAAATGAAATCACGGCAGAGGATCCAAAAATGAGCGGAATGCCGGCAGCACCCAGGATCAGGTACCTCATCAGATTTTTTGGAGAAGAGTATTTAAATCTGCGGCTCTTTTTACTCTTGAAAAGAGATGCCGTTCTTGAAGTTGCATCCTGCAGGGTTCCCAGCGGACATATGGTAGAGCAGTATACCCTTCCGAAGAGAAGTGTAAGTAATGTAAGCAATACCAGAATTATTGCACTGCCGGTGAAAACGCCAAGCAGGGCAGGAACGAACTGAATTTTCAGAAACCCGTTGAAGAGATCTGTCTCCCTGTTCGAAAAAAACAAAAACGCAAGAGTAACGGCAACCGTAATTAAAATTGAAACGGCTACCCTACCCCTTTTCAGGAACTTGTACATTATATTCAGATTTTTATTCTCTCTACCTTAATTGAATCCAGATCGGTTGTACCGATATTGAACTTTGCAGCTTTTCCAATGTGAGAAACATCCTCCATCTTCATTTCACGGAACTGATTGAAGAACTTTAGCGCAGCAGTATCTGCAGCCACTATATCACTGGAAATAAACAATGCCTTGGCCAGAACAACATCGTTGGTTGTTTTGCCCTTTGGCCCGTTCTGGGTCATGATTCTGTAAGCATCCACAATGTTGAGAACAGGTTTTTTTGTGTAAGTTGCACAGTCTGCAATACACTGCTGAAGGTCATTTGCATGCCAGTAACCTCTGTCCCACACAATACCCATATAGTTCTTCATGGACATTGTCATTTTTGCACCACCGTGGTTCTTAAGCACAGGTACATTAATCCAGACATCTGCCTCAATTATGGATTCATGAATCTTCGCTTTTTTTAGTCTGAGTCCCATTGGGAGATCTACCTCCTTATAGTATTTCTCGTCATGTGCAAATGCGATTTTAGCACCTGCAGCCTTTGCAGCAGCTTCAATTCCGCTGTTTTTATAACAAGCCTGCCATTCATCACAGGTATGGTCAAAAACAACAACCTCTGCAGCTCCTGCAGCCAGGCAATCCTTTACAATTGCAGCCACCAGCTGAGGGTTGGTATTCGCAGCGAATTCAGGTTTTTTATCCCAGCCTATGTTGGGCTTCACGACAACTTTCTGTCCTTTTTTTACAAAGGCCTTCATGCCTCCCATAGCTGCTATTCCCCTTTTGTACATGACTTCGGGTTCACCGCCCATTACGGCAACTAAATCATTCTGACCGGGAGCCTCTTTGCTCTCGCGGGCAAATACATTTTCCGGCTTAAGCTGAACCGCACCGGCGATGCTGCCAAGAAGTGCAGCCTTTAAAAAGTTTCTGCGTTCCATATCTGGTCTTATTTTTCGCAAATATACCTTTTCACTTTTGTCCGAGCAAAAAAATAAGCTATATTAGAGCAAAAATTTGCCAATGAGAACCAGTATGTTCAAAAGAATCTGGATGTTCTATTATGAAGGTTTCAAAGGTATGACTCCGCTTGGTAAAACATTGTGGCTAATCATCATTGTAAAACTTTTCATAATGTTCTTCATCCTCAGGCTTTTCTTCTTTCAGCCGGACCTTGGCAAGTACTCGACAGATGAAGAGAAAAGCAATCAGGTAATCGAAAATCTCACTAAAACAGAATAACCTAAACTTAACACATCATAAATTATGATTTTAGCTTCAATTGTAGATTTGTCAAGACTCCAGTTTGCATTGACCGCAATGTATCACTGGATTTTTGTTCCTCTCACGCTGGGACTTGGCTTCATAATCGCAATTATGGAGACATACTATGTCCGGACAGGCAACGAATTCTGGAAAAGGACAGCAAAATTCTGGATGAATATTTTCGCTGTCAACTTCGCCATTGGAGTTGCAACCGGAATAATTCTGGAGTTTCAGTTCGGAACCAACTGGTCAAATTATTCATGGTTTGTCGGAGATATCTTTGGTGCTCCCCTGGCCATTGAAGGCATACTGGCCTTTTTCCTTGAAAGCACATTCTTTGCTGTCATGTTTTTCGGGTGGAACAAGGTGAGCAAAAACGCCCACCTCATCTCAACATGGCTGGTTGCAATAGGAACCAATCTCTCTGCCCTCTGGATTCTGGTGGCGAACGCATGGATGCAATACCCTGTTGGTATGCAGTTTAATCCTGAGACTGCCCGCAATGAAATGGTCGATTTCTGGGCTGTCGCACTTTCACCGGTTGCAACAAACAAATTTATTCACACAACAACCAATGGTTATGTGCTTGCAGCAGTATTCGTAATTGGTGTCTCTGCCTGGTATCTGCTTAAAAAGCGGGAGGAGGAGTTTGCCAGAAAAAGCATAAAAATTGCTGCTGTATTCGGTCTTATATCACTTATAGTTTTAATATGGTCAGGTGACGGATCTGCAACCCATGTGGCAACAAAACAACCAATGAAACTGGCAGCCATGGAGGGTCTTTACAAAAGTCATCCGGGCACCTCTATTGTTGCAGTAGGGATTCTGAATCCCGGTAAGAAAATTGAAGACCTTTCAACCAATCCTCTTAAATATGAGAATGAAAAGCCATATCTTTTCCATATCTCAATTCCGCAGGGTCTATCACTGCTTGTAAACAGAAAAACAGACACATTTGTACCCGGCATAGAGGATATCCTTAAGGGCGGATACATCTACACAGATAAAAACGGCAATGAAAAGACAGCCCCTCCAATTGAAGAGAGAATGGAGAAGGGAAGACTTGCAATTGAAGGACTCGCAAACTACAGAAAGGCCTCAAAAGCAGGTGATGAAGAGGGAAAAGCAACAGCTTATACTCAACTGATGGAGAATTTTGACCATTTTGGATATGGTTACATTAAAAATCCGACAGATGTTGTTCCTAATGTACCGCTAACATTCTACTCATTCCACATCATGGTCATTCTTGGCGGATATTTCCTTTTGTTTTTCATGCTGACTATTTACATGGAGAGAAAATCCATGATAGCCCGGCATAAATGGTATCAATGGCTTGCAATTGCGTCAATTCCGCTTGTATATATCTGCTCACAGGCCGGATGGGTTGTTGCGGAAGTGGGAAGGCAGCCATGGACAATTCAGGACCTTCTGCCTGTTGGTGCTGCTGCCTCTGCAGTTAATCCCGGTTCGGTAAGAACAACTCTGGTTATGTTCTTTGTTCTGTTTACAATACTTCTCATAGCAGAGCTAGGCATTCTCTTTAAAGTAATCAAAAAGGGCCCGGGAGCATAATAACCTGAACACTTAAACTACAAGAATATGTTATATATACTACAACAATACTGGTGGCTGATTGTAACTCTGCTTGGTTCAATCCTGGTATTCCTGATGTTTGTTCAGGGAGGGCAGACACTGCTTTTTGGAACTGCCACAAAAGAAGAGGAGAAGACTCTTCTGGTTAATGCACTTGGTCACAAGTGGGAGCTAACCTTCACGACACTTGTAACATTCGGGGGTGCCATGTTTGCCTCATTTCCCCTTTACTACTCAACCAGTTTTGGCGGGGCTTACTGGCTCTGGATGTCAATTTTGTTTCTCTTTGTTATTCAGGCTGTTTCATTTGAATACCGCAGCAAGGCAGGCAACCTGCTGGGCAAGCGTACATACGAAACCTTCCTTTTTATGAACGGAACATTCGGCACTATTCTTCTGGGAGTTGCAGTCGGAACATTTTTCAGCGGTGCCTCTTTTGTAATGGACAAAAGCAGTATTGCCGATACTTTGAGACCAACAATCTCATACTGGACAAACGGATGGCACGGACTTGAAGCAATTACGGTTCCCTTTAATCTTCTTACGGGGATTGTTGTCTATCTGGCTGCAAGAACACTCGGGCTAATGTATGTAATGCTGCAAATTGACTCAGACTCACTTAAAAGCAAATGCAGCAGTCAGATAAAAGTAACCGGCCCGGCATTTGTGCTGGGATTTGTGGCCCTGCTGCTGGCTCTGTTCACAATGACCGGATATCATGTCAATCCTGAGAATGGTCTTATCTCTGCTGTGAGATACAAGTACTTTTTTAACATGACAGAGTTAATCTGGCCTTTCGTAATGCTTTTAACAGGAGTAGTCCTGGTACTAGCCGGCATTGGAAGCACACTGTTTGCAAAGGGAAAATTCAGCTTTTACATTACCGGAGCAGGAGTTGTTCTTGCAGTCTGGAGTCTGCTTATATGTGCTGCATTTAATGATACTGCATTCTTTGTTTCAACGGTAGACAAGCAATACTCTCTTACTCTTCAAAACAGCTCATCGAGTGAATTCACACTTAAAACTATGGCATGGGCATCACTTATGATTCCATTTGTACTTGCTTACATAGTTTATGTATGGAGAGCAATGACCAAAGTTAAGATGAGTAATGAAGATCTTTCTAAACCGGACGCACACAAATACTAACGGCCGGTAACAATCTCTCCTTTGCTGTGATCGTATTCAGACCCGGCCGTGCTGTGAGGAATTGAAAAAATTATAATCATTACAAGAGCAGCTGCGATATAGAGATATCTGCGGCTGTTCTTTTTTGTATTTAGCATCCAGGCTGCAAGCCAGACAACAAAAGCCACAAGGGTCTTGTTATCTGTCAGGTCACCGCCGAATGGCCATCCGGTCCAAAACTCCCCAAATGCATAATTCTGCACAAAAGGTCCAAAAATAAGACCTCCTGCTCCAAGTGTGATTATTACTGCGAGAGCATATCTGTTAATATTTACAGATTTTGCATAGGCTGCCAGACCTGTAAAGTTAGAGAGCAGCATTGCCGCAAACATCAGAATAATATGAGGAATCAGTGCCTTCATGGGAACCTTGCCCTTGAATCTTAATACAACACTCTCTTCCCCCACCCTTACAGAAGACGCCGGTAAAACAGCACTTGTATCTGCAGATGATTTTATATAGAAACTGTATTCAATTTTTGCTGCGGGAGGAAGTGCCGGCATTGTGATATGAAAACCTGAACCGTTACGGAAAGTAATAATTGTATCATTTTCCCACTCTCCAGGATATATTTTATATATAAAAACACCCTCTGCATGATCCGGTAGTGAATCTATAAAAATGTATTGTGTAAGTTCTTTATTAAGTAATTTATAGTCGCCTTTCATCTCATCCGGAGAGATGGTTGTTTCCCAGCTTCTTGGTAAAGATGTCTGGTACTCCTTTCCTTCAAAAGTGAATTTTGCGTAAACGGGCTTTGTGGGGCCTGTTCCTCTCTGAAAATATGCCGCAGCCAGTGTTATTACAATTGCCGCAAGCCACAACGCTGCCTTCTTCATAGTTCTATAGTTAATTTAATTTCCTTACCATCTCTTACTGCATCAACTTCAACCTTTTCGCCGGCTTTAAGCTCTCCCAGCCTTGCCATATAGTCATAAATATTTGTCACCTTTTTCCCGTTCATTGATGTAATGATGTCTCCGGCCATCATCCCGGCCTTATTTGCAGGTTTACCGTCTGTAACCGAGCCAACCCGGAATCCGTCTCCCTTTTCGTATGTAAAGTCCGGTATAACCCCCAGTGTAACCTTGAAACTGGCCCTGCCCATTGTGGCAGGCTGAGCTACCTTCTGGTACTGAGGATTGAATCCTTCTGTATTCATACTGTCGAGAATAGCAGCTATGTACGAAGATATCTTCTCCATTCCCTCAAAATTTATCAGTTCAATATCGTCATATGGAGTGTGATACTGCTTGTGAACACCTGTTGTAAAATAGAGAACCGGAACTCCGGCTGTATAAAATGATGCGTGATCTGAAGGACCATATCCATCTTTAGTAAGAGAAAGAGTAAAACCGAACTTTTTATTGACATCCTCAGCCAGTTTATCTGCTCCTGTAAATGTACCAACTCCGCCAACCTGAAGTCTCTCTTCTTTAAGGCGCCCAACCATGTCCAGATTAATCATAAGACTTGGTAAAAGCTTTAGAGCGGCAAGGGTATCGGCAACTCTTCTGGATCCTATCAGCCCCCTCTCCTCTGCTCCAAATGCAGCCACAATCACATTAAATCCCAAATCACCGCCCTTTTGTGCCAGCAATCTTCCAACCTCAGCAGCTACTGCAACTCCGCTTGCATTATCATCGGCTCCATTATGGACCTCTTTTAGCTTTGGGGTAACGCTGCCTGATCCGGGTCCTCCCATTCCAAGGTGATCGTAATGGGCACCAATCAGAACGCTTTTTCCACCTTTGCTTCTGTTAAGATGCATCAGCACATTGTATGTATGTCCCTTAACAGGGTGCACAACGCTTTTTAAGTGAAGGCTCTTTCCTGCCGATTCTGCCATAAGAGACTCCGTTTGCGGAGCAATCATGAATACAGGAAGTGAATAAGAGTTAACTCCTCCCCTTCTCTCAAGATTATCTATTGAACCTGATGCAACTATAATTGCCACAGCTCCGCTGTCTTTCATCTCTGAGGCTTTAAAGGGAATACTGTCTGCAGGACTCATCAGGTATACAATTTTGCCTTTGTAAAAATCAGCTTTTGGGGAAGGTTCATAAACTGCAAGTTTTGCGTTAATGTCCGCTGCTACCGACTGAGGATGCAGAGCCCACTCTTTCCACTCTGTAAGTGAATGCGACTCAATTTTCAAAAAAGAGCCAAATCCAACCTCTCTGTATAATGTAAACTCAAATGGGACCAGAGGAGAATCCCCTACAAGCGGAACAAATCCAAAGTTTTTCAGCACTCCCGCAATATATTTTGCAGCCTCTTTATCTTCCCTTGTTCCGGGCTCCCTCCCCTCCATTCTGTCAGATGCCAGTACCTCTAAACTCTCTTTGATTCGTGATGCCGGATTTTCTTTAGTCTGGGAATAGCCAAAAACTGAAGAAAAAAAGATTGCTGCAGCTAAGATTATTTTGCAAAAAAACTTCATAAAAAATAATAATTAAAAAAATTTCAAAAATTTTTCCAGCTGATTTACAGAAAGATAAAATGAAATTAGAAAAATTTTCATACAAAACTACAAATTTTTTTTGGTGGTTTGAAAAACGTATTTACATTTGCAGTGCACTACTTCACTAACACACCGAGACGAACCTAAATAAAAAATTATATGGTAACAATTGAAAATCTACACTTTAGCTACTCAAGACACACTGTTTTTAATGGTGTGACAATGAAGCTCGAAGCCGGAAAAATATACGGCCTTCTTGGTCAGAACGGAGTCGGTAAGACAACTCTGTTAAAAATAATCAGCGGTCTGCTCAGGGTAAAGTCCGGGAGTTGCCGTGTAATGGAACATAACCCATTTAACAGGGAACCTGGCTTCCTCGGTGAACTCTATTTTATTCCCGAAGATTTTACAGGCCCGGATATGGAGGTTAACAAATTTGCCCGTCTCAGGGGAGAATTCTATCCAAACTATGATGAAAACAAGTTTAGCAGACTAATGACTGAATTTGAAGTAAACGGAAACGAGAAGTTTACACGACTCTCTTTTGGTCAGCAGAAAAAGGCAATCATTGCATTTGCTCTCTCAACAAATACTAAGCTGATACTAATGGATGAACCAAGCAACGGACTGGATATTCCTTCAAAGGCTCAGCTGAGACGAGTTATTTCTCAGGCCTCGTCTGATGATACATGCATTATAATCTCAACACATCAGGTAAGGGACCTTGAGAACCTTATAGATCCAATAATCATTCTTGATAAAAACGGAGTACTGCTCAACGCAACAATTGAAGAGATCAGCCGGAAACTTTGCTTTGAACTTAGTCCTATGCCTGGTGAAGGAGCCATTTACAATGAGCCTGCCCTTGGCGGATACATTGTTGTGGACAGAAACAGATCAGGAGAGGAGTGCAAAGTCAACATTGAAGCACTCTTTAATGCAGTTCTTCTGAACAAAAAACTTATTAAGGACATTTTTAACAACTAATTGCCATGAACGAATTTTTCGATATAAACAGATTTTTCAAACTGGTAAGGAAAGAGTACTCAGAAAGGTTGCCGGTCATTCTTAAAATTGCAGTAATTTTTTCACTTCTGCTCATTGGTTTCTGGGTAAGCGTAATCGTTTTTAACGGTAGTGAAGTAAGTGCACAGGCACGTGTGCTGTACATATACGCGGCAACATTCCTGTCAATGCTAATGGCTCCTTTCAATCTGTACAAAAGCTACAACCATCCAAAAAAAGGAATTGACTACATAGTTTTACCAGCATCTGCCATGGAGAAATTCCTGAGCATGCTGCTCAATTCTGTAATTGTACTTCCTCTGGCCACTTTCCTTGGTGTTTTGCTTGCAGATACTTTAATTGCCACAGTAAATCCATCACTTTTTGAGGGATTCGCTATAGCTAAGCTTGGCACACTTGGAGTTGTTGCTGAAAAATATGGTGAGGCTGTAATTATACAGCTTGGATTCATTTTCGGTAACTTCTTGTTTATAAAAAATAAAGTATTTAAAACGCTTATGTCTGCCGCAGGACTTTATATTTTGTTTGCTATGGTAATCATGTTGCTTTTGACAACAGTATTCAAGAGTGACTTTGAAGCTCTTCAGAATATGAATACCAGCATTAAGGTTGAGAGTATAAGTGAACTGGGAAATATAACAGGATCAGAAGGACTTACTTCACTTCTTAAAGGATTTTACTACTCAGTTGTCGTGATATTCTATGTTATATGCCCTGTTGCCTTCCTTGGAGGAACATTCTACAAAATGAAAACCCAGCAATACTAGAAATCATGGAATTCAACGAACATAAACCAATATACCTCCAGATTTCAGATACGATCTGCGACAAGATACTCAGCAGTGAGTGGCTGGAAGAGGAGAGAATACCGTCGGTGCGGGAACTGGGTGTAACCCTGGGAGTCAATCCGAATACAATAATGAGAACATACGAACACCTTCAGAGCATCGAAATCATTTCCAATAAACGAGGTGTGGGGTACTTTGTAAACACCGGTGCAAAAAACACAATCATAGCTTTGCAACGCGAACAATTCATACGGGATGAACTTCCAAAAATCAAAAGAAGGATGAATCTCCTGGGTCTGAAACCATCTGAAATATTCTAAAATTAAAGTTTTTTAAAAATTTTTACCGAAGAGTGCAACCAAATGATATTGGTCTTCGTCTAAAGGTGTGTATAAAATATTATGCTTAACAATGTATTTTAACATTAACACAACTATGTATAACAAATTAACTGCTCTACTACTGACAATTCTCATTTCATGCAGCGCCTTTGCTGCCAGAAACAACGGCACTATCACAGGGAAAGTTTCCGAAAAAGGAAACGGATCTCCACTTCCCTATGCAACTATCAGCATTCATAACAGTGAAAACAAGGTTATTGGCGGAGCTACTTCAGACAATGACGGTAAATTCATTATCGATAAGGTAATCTTCGGTAACTGCAATGTTAAAGTTTCTTTTATTGGATTTCGTGATACAACATTCAGCTTAAACATCAGTGAAAATTCTGCAAGTGTGGACCTGGGTGAAATCAAGCTTTCTTCTGATGCTATCGCTCTTAAGTCTGCTGTGGTTACGGCTAAAGTACCTGTAATTGAACAGAAACTTGATAAAATAATTATGAATGTCTCTGAAGCAGTCTCTACCCAGGGCAGCAACGCCCTGGATGTGCTGAGGAAGGCTCCCGGCATAAGTGTAGACCCTGATGGAAATATTCTTCTTAACGGATCTGCTGTTCAGGTATGGATTGATAACAGACCTTCCAATCTTTCGGGAGCACAGCTTGAGGCACTGCTCAGCGGTACAGACGGCTCGACCATTGACAAGATTGAAATCATGGCTCATCCTTCTTCAAAATATGATGCATCGGGCTCAGGCGGAATTATTAACATCAAAACCAAAAAGAATTTTGCTAAAGGTATTAACGGATCTGTAAGAGCTGCCTACACAGGTGCACCATATGATAAATATTACCAGGGAGCAGATGGAACATTAAATCTTAACTACAGAAGCGAAAAGACCAATACATCTGTAACTTACAGCCCAAGACTACAGGAGCGATTTAATGATTTCTACTCTACAACCAACATGGGTAACGGAGTAATTCTGGAGGGTGCAACTATGTCAACCGCAGATATCAGAAACCACTCATTCAGAGTAACAAACGACTGGTTTATAAACAAAAAGAATATTTTTGGTGTAATTGTAAACGGTTTTTTCCGTGACGGAAACGATAAGACAGATGATAATATTACAGGAAGTACCCTGTTTAACAACGGAGCGGTAGTTGAAAAGACTGCAACAAGTATTGTAAACAGCGACTATTTTAAGACCATCTCAGGTAATCTCAATTACACATATATTTTCAAAGAGGGTCAGGAGATTACTCTTAATGCAGATTACGGCAGATATAACACAAACCAGAAAAGTCACCAGGAGAACATCTTTACAGATAACGACGGAGACCCAACCAGATTGCCTTCAATATTCAGAAGTAATTCAGACCAGTTTATCAATATCATCTCTGCAAAAGCAGATTATGAGCAGATAATCTTTAAAAATTACAAACTCGAAGCGGGTGCCAAATGGGCCAGAAGTACTACAGACAACGACCTTCTGAGAGAAGACAAGGTAAACTCCTCATGGGTTGTGAACAATCAGCTAAGCAGTATTTTCGGATATACCGAGGATATCTCAGCCGCTTACTTTTCAGTTGCAAGACAGTTTGGAACAAAATGGAGTCTTAAGGCGGGCCTTCGCGCAGAACTCACCGATGCAACTGGTAACTGGATAAGTGCAGACACCGTTACACACAAGGTATACACAGATCTATTCCCTACCCTTTTTGTTGGATACACTCCAAATAAGGACCTCCGCTTTGGACTCTCATACACCAAAAGAATCCAGCGTCCGAGATTCAATCAGCTTAATCCTTTCAGAATTTATGTTGATGCAACCAGTTCTCTTGAAGGTAACCCCAACCTCCTTCCGCAGTACGGTCATCAGTTTAGCCTCTCATTGGGTATTAAAAGGCATTTGTCAGTCAGTCTGAATGGTCAGATTACAGAGGGAGTCATAATTCAGAATCCTTACTTTAATGATGAGACTGGAGACAAGATGTTAATCTGGGAAAACTTTGGCTCACAGTCATTCCTTGGCGGATCAGTTTCTATCACCGAGCTACCTCTTGCCAAATGGTTTGTAGTGAATGC
The DNA here is from genome assembly GCA_002842655.1 of Bacteroidetes bacterium HGW-Bacteroidetes-14. GTDB lineage: Bacteria > Bacteroidota > Bacteroidia > Bacteroidales > UBA932 > Bact-08. The sequence goes on along the minus strand of PHDP01000005.1, from coordinate 34,942 downwards.
AAATCTTGCGATGCTAAATGTTAACAACAATACAGAGGGATTTACCAGCAACTCATTCTTTGGAAACGGTTATTTGAATGCAGCATTTATTCTTCCAAAAGACTACAAGATTGAAGTTACAGGATTTATTCAGACCGGAATTCCTTATGGCTATTTCAAAATTGAGCCAATGGGAGATCTTACTCTGGGAGTTAAAAAAGGAGTTTTCCAGAACAAGGGTACAATTGCGCTCAACATTATGGACATTTTCAATACCAGAACCAACAAGGCATCCCTTAACAGTAACGCACTTGAAGGTTACAACTTCACCTCCCACTATAACAGCCGTCAGATTACCCTAAGCTTCCAGTACCGCTTTGGACAGGGAAAAGCTATGAAGGCAAGAAAGGTTGGAAATAACGAAGAGGCTTCAAGAGCTGGTTCAGGTAACTAATATAATCTTTTGCAACACTTTTGTTTTATTTTGGCAACATTTTTGAAAGTAGTTCGTCTTATATGAAAAGTGCCGGAAATATTACCAAAAGAGATAAAAAACGGGCTTCGCCGCCCGGAATGGGTACATAGTTTGAAATTTAGGTGAAATAAAACAGTTTTGTCCCGTTCTAAAGAAAGCCGGCTTATTGCCGGCTTTCTCAATTTTTCACTTCTTGTAAAGAAATGTAAGATTCCTTAAAATATTTCATTAGCTCTGCAACTTTTTTTAAGAGCCATTCGTCTAATTGTGTGAAAAGAATATCTTGCCTAACAATGTATTTTATATCACATAATACTATGCTAAACAAATTTATCTGCCTGTTTACGGCATTCACACTGGTTACTGCTCCGGTTTTCTCAAAAGCAAATCCTACGGTTACAGGAAAAATCATTGAAAAAGAGAGCGGGAATCCTCTTGGATTTGCAACTGTTTCTCTCCATACAGATCAGAATAAGATTGTAGGGGGTACCACAGCAATGGATGATGGTACATTTCAGATAGAGCGCCTGGAGGCCGGGAAATACAGTTTAAAGGTCTCATTTATCGGATTCAGGGATACTCTTGTAAATCTTGAGATAGTTAATGGCTCAGAAACCCTTAATCTTGGGACATTAAAATTATCTTCTGATGCAGTTGCGCTCAAATCTGCGGTAATCTCTGCAAAAGTTCCGGTTATTGAGCAAAAGCTTGATAAAATCGTAATGAATGTATCTGAGGCAGTATCAACTGAAGGCAGCAATGCACTTGATATTTTGAGAAAAGCTCCGGGTGTTAGTGTAGACCCCTCCGGGAATATTTTACTAAACGGAAGGCAGGTTCAGGTTTGGATTGATGGCCGCCCGTCAAATCTTTCCGGAGCAGACCTGGAATCTCTGTTAAACGGAACAGACGGATCAACTATTGACAAACTTGAAATCATTGCACACCCTTCATCCAGATATGATGCGGCCGGTTCCGGAGGAATTATAAACATAAAGACCAAAAGAAACTTTGCCAAAGGAATAAGCGGATCTGTGAGAGGTTCGTACAATGTAGCCCCTAACAACAAACTCTATCACGGAGCAGATGGTACCCTTACACTTGGCTACAGGTCAGAAAAGAGCAATACTACCGTATCCTACAGCCCAAGGTATGCAGACGGGTATAACTCATTTAAAACAAAAACCTGGATGGAGAATGGATACACTCTTGAGAGTAACTCCCTCCTGGAAAGGTACAATAAATATCACGGACTCAGGATTGCTAGTGATTTTTTTATTAACAAGAAAAACATTGCCGGTTTCATAATAAACGGTATAGCCTCAAACAGTGCTGACAGTTCATCTGCAGACACCGGAAGCAGACTATATTCAGGAGACGAACTGACAGAAAAGACAGCCACAAGCATTAAAAACAGATTCAATTACGGCAACATATCATTTAATCTCAACTATACTCACATTTTCAAAGAGGGAACAGAACTTACATTAAATGGAGACTACTACTATTATGATATGGTCAGAAAAACAGGACAGGAAAACTATTTTTCCAATCCGGCAGGCGCTGAGAGCAGAGTGCCATATATTTTCAGGAGTAATTCAGATCAATTCGTAAATATCTACTCAGTTAAGGCCGACTTTGAGACTCCTCTGTGGAAAAAAGGAAAACTGGAAAGTGGTGTTAAATGGGCCGAAAGCTTTACTGACAATATGCTCCTGCGCGAGTACAAACAAAACGGGAACTGGATTAAAAATCAATCCCTGAGCTCTGAATTCGATTATAAAGAGGATATTGCTGCAGCATATTTCTCCCTCTCATATCAGCCGTCAGAAAAGTGGACACTTAAGGGAGGACTTAGAGGCGAGCTAACCCTGGCGAAAGGAGAATGGGTAAGTGCAGACACTCTTACTTCAAAAAAATATCTTGATCTGTTCCCTACCCTGTTCATTGGTTTTAATCCAGATAAAAATACCCGCCTTGGCCTGTCTTACACCAAGCGTATACAGAGGCCTAACTTTGAACAACTGAACCCTCAGAGATTTTATATAGATGCATCAAGTTCAGCCGTTGGTAATCCTGATATTTTACCTGAATACAGTCATAACATTAATCTTTCGCTGGGAATAGGTAAATATTTAAACTTTGGAGCCAGGGCAGACATTATAAGAAAGGCTATTGTTCAAAATCCGGTAATTGAAGAGGAGACCGGTGAGAAAATATTCCTCTGGGAAAATTTCGGAAAACAGAATTTCTTTGGAGCTACAGTATCTGTAACTGAATTCCCGGTAGCAAAGTGGTTAATTATTAACGGTAATGTGTTTGTTGCAAACATGTCAACAGAAAACCCCGATTACAGCAAAAGTTCTGTTTATGTTAACGGAAACATAAACACAACCATACTTTTACCTGCCGATTTCAAGTTTGAAGTATCTGGCTGGTATCAGAGCGGACTTCCTTACGGATATCTGGATATAAAGCAAAGAGGAGACCTCTCGATGGGTATTAAGAAGAGTTTCCTTGAAAACAGAGGTACAATCTCACTGTATGCAAATGACATTCTGTTTACCAACAATTCGAGGGTAAGCATTAAAGACCGCATACTCTCAGGTTATGAGTTCGAGTCACACTGGAGAAGCCGAAGAGTCACTCTGACTCTATCATACAGATTCGGTCAGAGTAAAGGATTCAAAGCCCGCAAAGTTGGGGGTTCTGATGAAGCGAGAAGGGTTTCTGCAGGGAACTAACGCAACAGCGATGCCTTAAGAGTATTCTTCAGGAGAGCAATGATGGTCATAGGTCCAACTCCGCCGGGAACAGGTGTTATATAAGAGCATTTAGGAGAGACTTCATCAAACTGAACATCTCCTGCCAGACGAAAGCCGGTCTTAGTATCGGCTTTCACTCTTGTAATACCCACATCTATTACAACAGCACCTTCACGAACCATATCTCCCTTTAGAAATTCAGGAACACCCAGAGCAGCAATAATGATATCGGCTTTAAGAGTAAATTCCTTAAGATCTTTTGTACGGCTGTGGCAGATTGTTACCGTGCAGTCGCCCGGTTTTGCCTTCTGAGAGAGCAGGTTTGCAAGCGGACGCCCCACAATGTTACTGCGGCCAATAATTACACAATGTTTGCCCGATGTCTCGATTCCATACCTGTTAATGAGCTCAAGTATGCCCCATGGTGTGGCAGATACAAATGAAGGCAGGCCAAGTACCATCTTACCTACATTTACCGGGTGAAAACCATCCACATCTTTTTCAGGATCTATCGCTTCTATAACTCTCTGTTCATTGATATGTTTTGGAAGCGGCAGCTGAACAATCAGTCCGTCAATATCAGAGTCGGCATTAATTTTTTCAATCTGAGAGAGCAGATACTCCTCAGTAGTTTCTGCAGGCAGCCTCAGAAGTGTAGATTTGAATCCTACCTGTGCACAAGCCTTTTCCTTATGACCTACATATGTTTGGGATGCTCCGTCATCTCCAACGAGTATTGCTGCCAGATGAGGCCTTTTCTTTCCCTCTACAGTCATTTTTTCAACTTCGGCGGCAATCTCCAGCTTAATCTGGTCGGCCGTTGCTTTTCCGTCTAGTATCTTCATGGCTTATGCTGATTATTTAAAATTATCTTTTTCTCATTGCTCCCATTGCCTTGAGCGCGTTTTTACCGCCGCCTCCGGCCATGTTTTTCATAACTTTACGGGTATCTTCGAACTGTTTTACCAGTCTGTTGACCTCTGCAATTGATGTTCCGCTGCCTTCTGCAATCCTTTTTCTTCTGCTGCCGTTAAGAATTGACGGGTTCTCCTTCTCAGCCGGAGTCATTGAAAGTATGATTGCCTCAATTCCCTTGAAAGAGGAGTTATCCATGTCTACATCCTTAAGAGCCTTTCCCATTCCGGGTATCATTGAGGCGAGATCCTTGATATTACCCATCTTTTTAATCTGCTGAATCTGCATATAAAAATCCTGAAGGGTAAACTGGTCTTTCGCAAGCTTTTTCTGAAGCCTGCGTGCCTCTTCCTCATCAAACTGCTCCTGAGCCTTTTCCACGAGAGAGATTACGTCTCCCATTCCCAGAATTCTGTCTGCAATCCTTTTTGGGTGGAAAACATCAAGTGCCTCCATCTTTTCACCTGCAGAGACAAACTTGATTGGCTTGTTTACCACAGCACGGATTGAGAGTGCAGCACCACCCCGGGTATCACCGTCGAGTTTGGTAAGAACCACTCCGTCAAAGTCGAGTCTGTCATTAAAGGTCTTTGCTGTTTCAACAGCATCCTGACCAGTCATCGAGTCAACGACAAAGAGGGTTTCTGTTGGGCTGACTGCCTTCTTAATGGCAGCAATTTCGTTCATCATCTGCTCGTCAACAGCAAGACGACCTGCAGTATCTATGATAACAAGCGAATACCCTTCAGACCTGGCCTTGGCTATTGCCCTGTTTGCAATTGCAACGGGGTCTTTAACTCCCTCCTCGGAATATACAAAAACACCTGTCTGCCCGCCCAGAACCTTAAGCTGGTCAATCGCAGCAGGTCTGTATACGTCACAGGCAACAAGCATTGTCTTGAGACCTCTTTTTGTTTTGCAGTTAAGTGCGAGTTTTCCTGAGAAAGTTGTTTTACCTGATCCCTGAAGACCGGCAACCAGTACTATTCCCGGATTTCCCTTAACCTTAATGTCCTGAGCCTCGCTTCCCATAAGCAGGGTAAGCTCGTCGTGGACTATTTTGGTAAGCATCTGGCCTGGCCTTACAGCCCTGAGAACATCCTGGCCAAGTGCCTTTTGCTTTACATCATCACAGAAATTCTTAGCAATCTTGTAACTCACGTCTGCATCCAGCAGAGCCTTTCTGATCTCTTTTAACGTCTCGGCAACGTTAACCTCCGTAATCCTTCCCTCGCCCTTAAGCAGCTTAAACGAGCTTTCAAGTCTGTCAATTAAATTCTCAAACATTCCTTATAAAAAATTACTGTTTTCTTCCTTTAAATATATCATTCAATAGATTTCTTCCCTCATCACATACAATAGCTTCCAGATGGTATCTCACCAGCTCTGAATGGAAAATGTAGGGATCTTTCAAAAACTTGTATGAACCATTCCATGCATAAATCTTGGCCATGGCAGATGTGAAAAAGAGGGTGACCAGATCTTTGTTAAAATCATTTCTGTAGAGTCCTTCTGAAATTCCCCTCTCTAGATTTTCAGATATTATTCTTGAATAGAAGGACATTCTGTTTGTATGATCGAGCAGCTTAAGATCAGGAAGGTACTGGGATGAATCATTAAGCAGCAGCGGACCAATCTCTGTCAGTGACTTATTCATCATGTCACTGGTAAGATACAGCGCCTCTATTGCATTTCTTCCCTGAGTAAGAGCCAGGTTTATCTTGAATTCGATATCCCCCAGAACATACTGCATCACAGTACGCATCAGCTCTTCCTTACTGTTAAAATTGTTGTACAATGTCTTTTTTGTTAGCTTCAGATGCCCTGCAATTTCATCCATTGTCATGTTGAGGCCCTTCTTCCTGAAGAGGTCATACACTTTTACAACATACTTGTCTTTGGAACTTACTCTGCTCATATTATTAAATTTCAGTTAACATCCTCAAATATAGTAACTATTCCGAATAGTACTCCGGTGCCAGCTCTTTTTGGTTATACCTCATAGCCATTACCTGTCCGTATGCTCCTGCCGATCTGATTGCAATCAAATCTCCCCTCGAAGTAGCCGGAAGTATGATGTTTTTACCAAACCGGTCACTTGACTCGCAAATTGGACCCACAACATCGTACCGCATTTTCCTTCCCTTTGAAGTAAGGTTTTCAATCTTATGTTTTGCCTGATAAAGTGCAGGTCTTATCAGATCATTCATCCCCGCATCCAGAATTGCAAATTTCTTTCCCTTTCCGATTTTCACATACAAAACTCTTGATACAAGGGTGCCGCACTGAGCAACAATGGTTCTGCCCGGTTCAAAATGAACCTGCTGTCCCGGACGAACTTCAAGATTTTTATTAACTATTTCAAAATATGTTTTAAAATCGGATACCGGATTTTCTCCGGGATTCTCATAATCAATTCCCAGCCCTCCCCCAAGGTTTATGTTCTCAATTTTCACACCTCTCTCCTCAAACCAACGCTGAATCTCATTTACCCTCTTGCACAACATGGCAAAAACCTTCAGGTCTGTTATCTGAGACCCTACATGAAAGTGCAGTCCTGTAAGATGAACATTTTTACTTTTTGAAACGGTTGCCAGCACATCATCAAACATCCACGGACTAATTCCGAATTTATCCTGTGACCTTCCGGTTGAAATGTATTTATGAGTATGAGCATCAATATCCGGATTGATTCTCAGAGAGATTCCTGCTGTTTTGCCCATTGATGAGGCAATTGAATTGATGATCTCAATTTCAGGTACAGATTCACAGTTAAAGCTAAAGATTCCGCCGCTGAGTGCTGTAATAATCTCCTTGTCTGACTTACCGACACCAGCATAAACAATTTTGTCCGGTGAAAAGCCAGATTTGAGGGCCAGAGCAACTTCGTTTCCGCTTACGCAGTCTGCCCCCAGTCCATACTCCCTTATTACAGAAAGTATCCTGTCATTGGCATTTGCCTTGAACGCATAATGTGCATGATAATTATACTTGTGAAGATAGCTGGTATATTCATCCAGAGTCTTTCTAAGCAGTTTTAAATCATAGTAATAGAATGGAGTTTCCAGGGTTCCGAACCTTTCAGTCTCTTTGGAATTGAACATTGTGCTTATACAAATAGGGTTTGAACCCGCAAAATTAGTAAAAAACTTGTACTTAATTTAAAATATCTATCTTTGCAAAAATTAAAAATAAGAGAGAATGAAACCAACAAAGAGAGATCTCCTCAGGGAGACCATAAAGCACATTGACATTACAAAGATTGACTCTACCCTGCTGATAGACTCAATGCGCGAGATGTCTTTCTCTTCAAGAGACACAGCCTCTGCCGCTGATATTCTCCAGCTGATGATAAACGACAAGGAGTCTACAAACTGGCTCATTCTTGCAGGAAGTACTTCTGCCGGCGGATGTATGCAGGTTTATGTAGACATGCTTCGCTTTAACATGATTGATGCAGTTGTTGCCACAGGTGCTTCAATTATTGACATGGACTTTTTTGAAGCCCTTGGATACAAGCACTACAGAGGAACACAATTCATTGATGACACACATCTTCGCGACAACTACATAGACAGAATCTACGATACATTCATTGACGAAGAGGAACTTCAGGCCTGCGATTCAACAATTAAAGCCATTGCAGACTCTCTGGAACCAAGACCTTACTCATCAAGAGAATTCATAAGCGAAATTGGTAAATGGCTTACCAAAAACTCAAAGAAAACCAACTCACTTATTCAGACAGCATACGAACTGAATGTTCCTATCTTCTGCCCTGCCTTCACAGACAGCAGCGCCGGATTCGGACTGGTAATGCATCAGGTAGAGAAAATGAAAGAGGGAAAACCTTATCTTACAATTGACTCTATTGCAGACTTCCGTGAACTTACTGAGGTAAAAATGTCTGCAAAGACAAGCGGTCTCTTCATGGTAGGCGGCGGCGTTCCAAAGAACTTCGCACAGGACACAGTAGTTTGTGCCGAATGCCTTGGATTTGATGTTCCTATGCACCAGTACGCTGTTCAGATTACAGTAGCAGATGTTCGCGACGGAGCTTGCTCTTCATCTACACTTAAGGAGGCAAATTCATGGGGCAAGGTTAACACTGCCCATGAGCAGATGGTATACGCAGAAGCAACAACAGTGGTTCCAATCATTGCAAGCTATGCATATGCCAAAGGTGACTGGAAAAAACGCACTAAGAAAGAGCATGCACTTATGTTCAAAACCGGTGGAACAAAAGGAGCCGGTCTTCTTCTTGCAGATCCTGAATAATCCTGGATTGTCATAATAAAAAAGAGCTCTCTTCACGGGAGCTCTTTTTTTTTTGTTTAATACAGTTTAATCCTATGAAACTACTTCTGTTTTCTCTTCATATTAGTCTCAATAATAAATCCAGTAATAAGTCCCATACCTCCGAAGAAGAGTGTAGTTGCGCCATATATTACGCTTATCGTTTCTCTGATATTCCAGCTGGGCTCTGCTATGTAGCCGAATGAGAGTTGTGCAATAAGGTAACCAATCAGAAGGCCAAGTCCAAGACCCATTAACAGCGAGCCAATTCTGAGGGCCAGATAGGGATTCTTAAGAAACTTCTCTTCTCCAAAAAGGTTAGAAAGATTAATGTTTTGAGTGTTGATATTGTCAAGCATGTTGAGCTTTTCAATAATCATCAGTCTCTCTTTTTTTCTTACGTAAAGCTCTATAAGTTTGTAAAAGGCATATGCGCCTATTCCAAAAGTAACCGGGATTGAAATAAATTCCATCATAATATTTATGTTTTAAATTCGATTTGCTATTTTGACGAGAGGTATCAAAAAAGGTTACAAAAGGATAATTTTCTGCAAAAGGTGTAACTTTGAAACCGGCTCTGCGTCAAAAAAGCAAATGAAACGGGAAGAGGAACTGAAAATAATCGAGAGGATTCTGAATGGAGAGACAGCTTTGTACAATCAGCTGGTGAACCTGCATGCACCACGGATTCTGTCGGTTGTAAGAGGTGTGGTTTCCGGAAGGGAAGACGCAGAAGAGGTTGCTCAGGATGTTTTTGTAAAGGCATATTTTTCGCTTAAATCTTTCAGGGGTGAGTGTTCGTTTTCTACGTGGCTATTCAGAATTGCATTCAATATGTCTGTGTCAAAAGCCAGGCAAAGGCGCACGGAGCATGTACCCATGGAAAAGAGCGCAGCTGTTCCGGATACCTCTGCAGAGAGCAGAGAGGAGAGCATGGATAAAGAAAACCGTTTCAGAATACTTTATAAAGCTATTGATGAACTTGAACCCTCAGACAGATTTCTGATACTCTCTTTTTACAACCATGAAAAGAGTATAAAGGAGATTTGCGATATTTGCGGAATGACTGAATCAAATGTGAAGGTTAGGCTTCACAGGATAAAGAAAAGACTGGGCGTGATGCTTGGTGACAAAATGGAGGTATGTTATGGATGAGATGGATAAACTGCTGAAAGATGCGTTTTCGGGAATGGACGACAGTTCTGTACCGTTTGGATTTGCTGAAAAAATTGGCAAAAAAATTGACGCTGCGGCTGTTAAAAAAGCAGACAGAGAGGAGCTTGCACGGAATATCATGCTTGCCATTCTCTTTGCCCTGCTCTTTATGACAGCCCTCTTCTTCCTGAACAAATACTTCTTTGGCATAGACTCTGTGAGAATCTCCGGAATCATATCAGAAATGCCTGACTTTGGAGGTAAAATGAAAACTCTTTTTGGAAGCGGAGATTCAGTTCTCTGGATAGTTATTGGGATGAATGTGGCGCTTTTGCTTCTTGCAGAACGTATTCTGGCCCGCAAACTCTCAGCAAGAGAGAAAGAGAGGTCTGATATTTAGCTCTCCCTGTGTTCTGGCCTGAGCAGGTCCATTACACTCTTAACAGGCGAGAATGTCTCAACAGGTACCTCAATAAATGCAGTATTCCAGTTGCTCATGGCCCCGTTCCACAGGCCGGGAAGTTCCAGAGCCTTCAGAGGACGCCCTTCGTAGCTTTTATAAGATATGAATCCGGTCTCCTGGTCTACATATTTCATAAGGTTAAATCTGTTGCCTTTGTAATCTGTCAGAGAACAGACAATATCTACCGGATTGAAGTGCGTAGAGTGAGAGAATCTCTCTTTTTGCACGGGGTCATTAAAATTAATCTGAGCACTTTCAAGAATCTGAAGAGATGTAGATCCGTCTGCATCTCTAACAATAAAAGGCCCTCCGCCGGGTTCTCCCTGGTTTTTAACCATTCCGCATACTCTGACTGGTCTGTTGAGTTTGGCTATAATAAAATCTTTATACAGTTTCTGAGGAAGAGACGGTAATTTTATACAAAATGTCTTTTCAAGGAATTCCTCCACCTCTTTGTTCAATTCAGGATTAAACTCTCCGTCAAGTTTCTCGAGATAACCGAATATTCTTTCTCTGATTAGCAGAAGTTTGCCTCCCAGAATTTTTTTCCATTCTGAAACCAGGGGCAAATTTTCCTCTCTGGAGACATTGTCTATGTTTTTGATAAAAACAATTTCACTCTCTGTTTCATTCAGGTTTTCGATAAGTGCGCCATGCCCGCCGGGCCTGAAGAGGATTGAGCCGTCGGATTTCCGGAAAGGCCTGTTTTCAGGGTCTGCAGCTACCGTATCTGTTGACCTTTTCTGCAGCGTGTAGCTTATGTCAAATCTGGTTTTTAATAATTGCTCGTAAACAGGTTTAACACTGTTTTCAAGTTCCTTAAAAGAGCCCAGATGTTCCGGTGAAACAGAAAAGGTAACCCTGGCCTCGTCTGAGCGATTTACTGTATATTCAGCAGCCTCAAGCAGATGCTCCTCATAAGGTGTTCTGGACTTATTACCGTATTTGTGAAACTTAAGCAATCCCTTTGGAAGTGAACCATAATTGAGCCCCTTTTCATCCAGAAGCAAGGTGATGACATCCGCTTTAACAGTTTTCGAAAAACCCGGCAATGCAGAGAGTTCACTGTAAAATGCGAAGCTATCTAATTCTGCAAAAAAGAGAGAGGCAGATGAGCCCTCCTTAATCTCTTCTCCCCTTTCCAGTAGTGCCTTTGCGTCAAAAAGCTCTTTAAACATCCTTGTTGCAGCGCCTGATGCCGGTACAAATTTTTCTGCATTACCCCTAAAACCGGCAAAGGCAGCCATTGCCTCTTCCCTCTCAGCTCTGTTCATTACCTGAATTCCACTGCCTTTTGCTGCAGGAGCAATAATTTCAGGAAAGGGAAAGCCTGTTTTGAAATGTTCCAGCTGGGTGCTTACTGTGTCTGCATGGATTCCTGCCTCTTCAAACTGTCTGAGATCGCCCTGATTAAACATACTCTCTTTTGTTTATGATTTCAATTAACTCAAACACACTTTCTGAATATTCATTTCTGTATGCATAATTTTCCCGCAGCTCTTCAAATGAGCCTGGTGAGTTTTTCAATGCAGTACTGTCTTTTTCTATATCGTAATGAGATGCAAAGAGCCCGGACATATTGCTGAACCAGGTACCTGTTTTGTCAGGCCTGAAGTCCGGATCCCTTAATACCGGGTATTCCATGTCATAGAGTGCCAGATCTTCAATCCCAAGAAATCTCCCGATGCTGTTTACTGACATTACGGTGGCATTTATCTTTCCCTGGAGGGAATATCCTGCAATGTGCGGTGTAGCTATATCTGCAGAATGAAGCAAATCTTCGCAGATTTGCGGTTCTCCGCTCCAGACATCAATTACAACTGATGCAAACTTATGCCTGATTTTAAGGAGTGCCGCCTCATTCAGAACCTCCCCCCTCGAGGAGTTAATAAACATCGCTCCGTTTTTCATGCTTTCAAAGAATGAATTTCCGGCCATTCCCTCTGTCTCTTTATTAAGAGGAACATGCAATGAGACGATATCTGATTCCTTAAGCAGTTGTTCCAGGGTACAGAAATCGCCTGCTTTGAGTTTTGACCTGTCTATTCTGAATTTTCCTCCGTCTCCCCTCAATGATGCTGCGGCAATTGAAAAATAAGCCGGATCATTTTCAAGAAGTGACTGTACCGGCGGATCACACCTCAAAACCCTGAACCCTGCAAGTTCTGCTGTTTTTGCGAGCCTCTCCCCCACATTCCCGGCTCCAACAATACCAAGGGTCAGTCCCTGCGGATTCTGATCTCTTTTGGAAAAAGAGCAGAATATTGCTGTCATGACATACTGAACAACTCCCCATGCATTGCATCCTGCAGCATTAGTAAAGAAGATACCCCTGCTGCGGCAATAGTCAAGATCTGCGTGGTCGCTGCCAATTGTGGCCGATGCAATGAATTTTACATTTGTTCCCTCAAGCAGTTCTCTGTTGCATTTGGTCCTTGTGCGGATAATAAGGGCATCGGCCTCACCAATGCTCTCCCTGGTCATATCCTTTCCCTTTAAATAGACAACATCTGCATATGGCTCAATTATGCCATTCAAGAATGGTATATCTGAGTCCGCCGCAATTCTGGGTCTTCTCTCCATAATATGTTGTTATTAAGTAAAATTCAGCGAAATATTATCTCTTTCAATACTGAATTTTCCAATCTTTCATTAACTGACTGAATAATCTGATTCTTCATTTTTGAAGCAGCATCACGGGCAACTGAAGAGTTCATACTTACAAAGAGTTTTCCTCCTTTGAACTCCCTGGAGACAACATATTTTCTGATAGTCGCTCCCACTGCTTCATCAAATGCGGCGCAAACCTTGCTGGCCACAAGTGCTCCGGCAATTCCCATCACTTTTATATAATCAGGAATGACATCTCCAATCTTCATAAAATCCTTTCTCTTCATAATATCACTCCTCCTGATACCTCTATATATTTTGAATCTCCGTCAATCTTTCCTAGGATTTCTCCAATTCTGACCTTATTGCTGTCTGTAATAAAGATCTGCCCAAAATAATCTGATGCGACCAGGTTAAGCAGATACTCAACCCTGTTCATATCAAGCTTATCAAAAACATCATCGAGTAACAGAACAGGACTTTTTCCGTGAAGGTCCCTGAAAATTGAGTACTGAGCCAGCTTAAGCGAAATAAGAAAAGACTTCTGCTGACCCTGGGAGCCAACCTTACGGATAGGATTCCCGTTCATAGTAAAACCAAGATCATCCCGGTGAATTCCTGCAGATGTATATTTTAACACCTTATCCCTTTCAAGTGAAGAGATGAGCAGCTCTTCCATTGGAGCTCTTTCCAGGTCCGATTTATAATCAATCCCTATAACTTCGCTTCCGCCTGATATCTGGCCGTAGTATTTCTCAACGTGAGGAACGAAGTCCTTAATAAAACTCCTTCTCGCTTCGAAAATATATGAGGCATTGTAAGACAATCTTTCTGAGAGCGTTTCAAGCAAATCTGGATAAACTGAGTTTCCCTTGAGCAGTTTATTTCTCTGTGCAAGAAGCTGGTTGTAATTCTGAACTCTTCTGAGATATTCTCTGTCTGTCTGCGAAATCATGGCATTCAGAAACTTGCGCCTCTCCTCCCCCGATTCGTTTATAAGACAAGTATCATACGGAGAGACCATGACAATTGGAATTAAACCAATGTGGTCTGCCAGTCTCTGATAGCTTTTTCCGTTTCTCTTTACGCACTTCTCACCCTCTTTGCTGAGTGAAAGTGCAATTTTTTCTGATGTTCCGTCCTCTCTTGAGTAGTCTCCGGTAACTGCAGAGTTCTCTTCATCATGGGTGATTGTGTAAATGTCCTGGTTCGAAAAGTAACTTTTGGACATAGAGAGGTAATATATCGCATCCAGCAAGTTTGTTTTGCCGGATCCGTTCATTCCTGTAATGCAGTTTAGCTTGGGTGAAAAATCTGCCGCCGCCGCCCTGATGTTCTTGAAATTATTGACGGTAATCCTTCTTAGGTACATTTAATATATTTTCTTCCACAAAGTTATTACTTTTATCGATTAAAAATTTGAGATTAGACAAAATATTGTAATTTTGCACCCTGCTTAAAAAAATCAAGAGATGTCAAAGAAAAATCAACACCAGGATCCGGAGCAATCTGTAGAACAAGCCCTGAATACAACAGAACACTTCATTGAAAAGTACAAGAAGCCGCTTATCTACACAGCAGTAGCCATCCTTGGCATTACTGCAATAGGATTTGCATATCAGCACCTTTACCGTAAACCGCTTATTAACGAAGCTCTTGCGCAAACATTTGTGGCTGAGCAGCATTTTCGTGCCGATTCGTTTGCAGTTGCCCTGAACGGTGATGGCAATTCACTCGGATTCAAGCAAATTATTGATGAATACGGCAAAAACGCCGGAGAGGCAGTATATCTTTATGCCGGCATCTCAGAACTTCAGCTTGGAAACTACGAGAGTGCTATCTCATATCTGAAGAAATATGACGGAGACGATGTGGTTCTTAAGGCGCGTGCAATCTGCAACATTGGCGATGCATATGCAGGACTTCAGAATTATAAAGAGGCCGTTTCTCAGTATATAAAAGCAGCAGAAGTTGCAGAAAACCCGCTTGCTGCAGGTTACCTTCTGAAAGCAGGTATCATGTATGAAGAGCTGGGAGAGAGCGCAAAGGCACTTTCTGCATACGAAGAGATTAAGGCAAAATACCCGCAGACTGTTGAGGGTATTGAAATTGATAAATACATTGCAAGACTGGCTGTAGCAGCTCAGCCTCAGAACTAAGTTACCGATTACAATGGGAAGAGCATTTGAATTTCGCAAAGAGAGAAAGTTCAAGAGATGGGGGAATATGGCAAAGATATTCACCCGCCTCGGAAAAGAGATAACCATGGCTGCCAAATCAGGCGGCACAGACCCGGATAACAATCCTCGTCTGAGAGCTCTTATCTCCTCTGCACGTTCAGAGAACATGCCAAAGGAGAATGTTGAGAGAGCAATCAAACGTGCTGTTGAAAAGGATCATTCAGACTACAAAGAGGTAGTTTACGAAGGATACGGCCCTCACGGTATAGCTTTCCTCATTGAAACTGCTACCGACAACACAACAAGAACTGTGGCAAATGTCCGCAGCTACTTCAATAAACTTAACGGCTCTCTGGGCACATCCGGAAGCGTTGAGTTTATGTTTGAAAAGAAATGTGTTTTCAAAATCAAGGATACTGGAATTGATGTAGAGGAGCTGGAACTTGAACTTATCGATTTTGGTGCAGAAGAGGTATTTCCTGACGAAGAGTCAATCATGATTTACGGAGCATTCGAATCATACGGTTCAATTCAGAAATTTATTGAGGAGAAGGGATATGAACTTATCTCAGGTTCATTCGAAAGAATCCCTACTGTAGAACTTAAAAAACTGACTGACGAGCAGAAGGCAGAGATCGGAAAACTAATCGAAAGATTTGAAAATGACGATGATGTCCAGAATGTATACCATACAATGGCAAACTAATTATATTTTTAATTGGTGAAAGTGAAAAGTGGTCCAAAAAATGGACCACTTTTTTTTGTCTTACCATTAATTAATTTTTACCTTTGCGGGATATTTACTTATAATTTTCAATCAACTAATTACAATTTGTTATGAAACTGTCGCATATTGAGCATATCGGTATTGCAGTAAAGTCATTGGAAACTGCCATTCCTTACTATGAAGGTATTCTTGGGCTTAAGTGTTATGCTGTAGAAGAGGTAACCGATCAAAAGGTTAAAACTGCGTTTTTTAAAATTGGCCAGACAAAGATTGAACTTCTGGAGAGCACAGACCCGGAAGGACCTATAGGTAAATTCATTGAGAAGAAGGGAGAGGGAATTCACCACCTTGCATTTGCAACTGAAGATGGTGTTCAGAAGTCTCTTGACGAGCTTGCAGAAAAAGGAGTACAACTCATTGACAAAACCCCGCGCAAAGGCGCAGAAGGACTTAATATCGCCTTCCTGCATCCAAAATCAACCGTAGGAGTTCTTACAGAACTGTGCGAAGATCCAGGCAAAGAAAACTGCTAATTAATAAATATAAAAGGTTAGAGAAATGAGCCAGCAACTTGAACAGGTTAAAGCGCTAATTCAGCTTCGTGAAAAGGCGCGCATGGGTGGTGGTCAGAAGAGAATAGACTCTCAGCACCAGAAGGGTAAATTTACAGCTCGCGAGAGAATCGACATGCTATTGGATGAAGGTAGCTTTGAGGAGTTCGACATGTTCGTAACTCACCGCTGCACCAATTTTGGCATGGAGAAAGAGCGATTCCTCGGGGACGGTGTGGTAACAGGTTACGGAACAATTGAGGGAAGACTTGTTTATGTCTTCGCACAGGATTTTACCGTATTCGGAGGATCACTTTCAGAAAGTTTTGCAATGAAGATTTGCAAAATCATGGATCAGGCAATGAAAATGGGTGCACCTGTTATTGGTGTTAACGACTCAGGCGGAGCCAGAATCCAGGAGGGAGTTAATGCACTTGCAGGTTATGCCGAAATTTTCCAGCGTAATATCCTGGCATCTGGTGTAATTCCTCAGATTTCTGCAATCTTTGGTCCATGTGCCGGCGGTGCGGTTTACTCCCCTGCCCTCACAGACTTCAACATTATGACAAGGGGAACCAGTTATATGTTCCTCACCGGTCCAAAAGTTGTGAAAACTGTTACCGGTGAAGATGTAACACAGGAACAACTTGGCGGTGCATCTGTTCACGCTACCAAGAGCGGTGTCGCTCACTTTGCGGTTGACACCGAAGAGGATGGTATCAAGGTTATCCGTGACCTGATGAGCTATCTTCCGCAGAACAACCTGGAAGAGGCTCCGGTAGTACCTACCAATGATCCTATCGACAGGCTGGACGATTCTCTTAACGAAATCATACCTGATAGTCCAAACAAGCCATACGACATGTATGAGGTTATTGGCTCTATCGTTGACGACAATAAGTTTCTTGAGGTTCACAAGGACTACGCAACCAACATTATTGTAGGCTTTGCACGTTTTAACGGTATCTCTGTTGGTATCGTTGCTAACCAGCCTAAAGTTCTTGCCGGTGTTCTTGACAACAATGCATCACGTAAAGCTGCAAGATTTGTTCGCTTTTGCGATGCATTCAATATCCCTCTGGTTACACTGGTTGATGTACCAGGCTTCCTTCCGGGCACTCAGCAGGAGTACGGCGGAATCATTCTTCACGGAGCCAAACTTCTGTTTGCATACGGCGAAGCTACCGTTCCAAAGGTTACAGTTACACTGCGTAAATCATACGGTGGAGCATACTGCGTAATGAGCAGCAAGCACCTCCGCGGAGATATCAACTATGCATGGCCAACTGCAGAGATTGCGGTTATGGGACCATCAGGTGCTATTGAGGTACTTTACGGAAAAGAGGTTGCCGCTTCTGAAAATCCTGTAGCTTTTGCAGCAGAAAAAGAGAAAGAGTACAGAGATGCATTCGCAAATCCTTTCAATGCAGCCCGTTACGGTTATATCGATGATGTAATTGAGCCTAGAAACACTCGTTTCCGTATTATCAGATCACTTCAGCAACTTGCAACCAAGAAGGTAACAAATCCGCCTAAGAAGCACGACAACCTTCCATTGTAACCAATAAATCCGGATAAAATGAAAAGAATATTACAAATATTTCTGTTTTCGGGTTTAATGCTGGCGGGTATCAACCTTAATGCACAGAGCCAGGCCGATATGTGTATCAATGAATATCTGGTTATAAACACCAGTGACTTTGAAGACGACTTCGGTCAGCACAACGGCTGGATAGAGCTTTTCAACTCTTCCTACGGCACTGTGAACATTGGAGGCTGCTACCTTACCAATGATCCCGGAAACCTTACAAAATACATAATCCCTAAAGGTGACGTTCTGACCAAAATCAAACCAAGACAGCATATCTTGTTCTGGGCAGATAACCAGCCTTTCAGAGGTACTTTCCACATTAATTTTTCACTGCAGGAGTCAGATGAAATTCTGTTTGTAGCATCAGACGGCAAGACCATTATAGACAGAATCAAGGTTCGCAGGGATCTTGACAGCAATGTCTCTTATGGCAGACTGGACGATGGTATTGGAACCAGAGACGGCTCAGAGGGCTGGCAGATTATGCAGAGAACTTCTCCAAGCACCAACAATACCGGTGTTGATAAAGAGTCTGCATCTGTCATCTTCAAGAGAGTTGACCCATTCGGAGGAATTATGGCCTTTACTGCAATGTCTGTTGTGTTTCTTGCACTAATTCTGCTTTATATTGTATTCAAATACATAGGTAAATACAATATTAAAAAGAGCAGGGAGAGAACTGAGCAGGTACACGGCAAAGAGGTTGCAGACAAAGAGGAGGAGAATTCAGCCGAAATCTATGCCGCTATTTCAACAGCTATGCATCTTTACAGCATGGACAGCGAAAGCCACGATATAGAAAATACTATCCTTACCATTGCAAGAGTAACTAAAAACTACTCTCCGTGGAGCTCTAAAATATATACTCTGAGAGAGTCTCCAAAAAGAAAATAATTATTAAAAGTTCTTAATGTTATGAAAGAATACAAACTGAAAATTAACGGCAACGATTATGCAGTTACCGTAAATGATATTGACGATACATTTGCAGAGGTTGAGGTTAACGGAATACCTTTCAAGGTAGAGATTGACAGACCTGCAAAAAAACAGGTTATTGCCAAACCTAACAAACCTGCTCAGGTAAATGCAACAGTTGCAAAACCGGTTGCTAGCGGTTCTGAGACTGTAGTCTCATCTCCACTTCCTGGTGTAATCCTTGAAGTGACCGTAAAAGAGGGAGACGATGTTAAAAGAGGTCAGAAGCTGATGGTGCTTGAGGCGATGAAGATGGAGAACGTGATTGAAGCAAGCGCAGACGGCAAAATTGTATCCATTAAAGCTAACAAAGGTGACTCCGTACTGGAGGGGGCTCCGCTAATAATTATCGGATAAGATGGAAAACAAAGGCGTATTTTCACTGTTGCTCGATAACCTGACTCAATTCCTTCAATACACAGGATTTGCCAATGCCACCTGGGGGCACATCCTTATGATTGCAATTGGACTTGTGTTCATTTATCTTGCTATCAAAAAGGACTGGGAGCCGCTGCTTCTGGTTCCGATTGGATTTGGTATTATTATCGGAAACATTCCGCTTTTCCCGGGACTTAGTGTAGGTGTATACGAAGAGGGCTCAGTACTTAACATCCTTTATCAGGGTGTTCAGCAGGGCTGGTATCCACCTCTGATTTTCCTTGGAATTGGTGCAATGACCGACTTCTCTGCTCTGATATCCAATCCTAAGCTTTTACTTATTGGTGCAGCAGCTCAGCTGGGTATCTTTGGTGCATATGCTATTGCTCTGCTTCTTGGATTCTCTGCGTCAGAGGCTGGTGCAATAGGTATAATCGGTGGTGCCGACGGCCCTACTGCTATCTTCCTCTCTTCAAGACTTGCTCCGGATCTTATGGGTGCAATTGCAGTATCTGCATACTCATACATGGCTCTGGTTCCTGTTATTCAGCCTCCTGTAATGAGACTCTTCACTACAAACAAGGAGAGACTTATCAGGATGAAGCCGCCAAGAGCTGTTTCTCAGACAGAGAAAAAGATATTCCCTATTGTAGGATTCCTGATGACCGCATTTATTGTACCATCTGGTCTTCCGCTGCTGGGTATGCTATTCTTTGGTAACCTTCTTAAGGAGAGTGGCGTTACCCGCCGTCTGGCCGAAACTGCAAGGGGACCACTGATTGACGTAATCACTATCCTGATTGGTGTAACTGTTGGTTGCTCAACTCAGGCAGACAAGTTCCTGCAGGTTAAATCCGTATATATCTTCGCTCTTGGTGCCCTCTCGTTTGTTATTGCAACAGCAGGCGGTGTACTTTTTGTGAAGCTTATCAATATATTCCTTAAAGATGGTAACAAGATTAACCCTCTGATTGGTAACGCAGGTGTTTCTGCCGTTCCGGATTCGGCCAGGGTTTCAAACCTGATTGGTCTGGAATATGACAAAACCAACTACCTTCTCATGCACGCGATGGGCCCGAATGTGGCAGGTGTAATTGGAAGTGCTGTTGCTGCAGGTATCCTGTTAGGATTCCTTTCATAGCGAAAGCAAGTAGATTTTGTATCGAAACATATTTTTATAAAAAAAGCACCCTCCGGGGTGCTTTTTTCGTATTTTTTTCTATCTTTGCCTAATTCACAATAATTGACACGGTATGCAAAACAAGTTGCAAGAGCTTACAGACAAACTGTACAATGAAGGTTTGTCTAAGGGAAAACAGGAAGCCGACGATATGATTGCCAAAGCAAAGAAAGAGGCGGCT
Organism: Bacteroidetes bacterium HGW-Bacteroidetes-14; assembly: GCA_002842655.1. Lineage (GTDB taxonomy): Bacteria > Bacteroidota > Bacteroidia > Bacteroidales > UBA932 > Bact-08. The sequence goes on along the minus strand of PHDP01000005.1, from coordinate 14,521 downwards.
GAAATTATTTCAAATGCACGCGAGGAATCCGGCAAAATCATAGCCGAAGCTACCCGCGAAGCTGGTGACATTAAACACAAGGTGGAGAGTGAAATCAAGATGGCTTTCAGACAGAGTCTGACAACAATCAAGAATCAGATTGAGAACACCCTTATTTCAAATTCTGTCAACAAACCTATCTCGGCAGTTACTGAGAGCGGTACCCTCCTTAAGGAACTTATTTCAACAGCTATTGCATCATTCAATCCCAGGGGAAGTGATTCAGTATCGTTGTCTTTGCTCCTTCCTGAGAACAAGCGCACAGAGCTGGAGGCATTTATTCAGAACGAAATATCAAAACAACTTAATGCCGGAATAGAGGTAAGTTTTGACAAAAAACTTCAAAACGGATTCAAGATTGGCCCCAAAAATGAAGGCTACCACATAAGCTTTACAGACAAAGATTTGCAACAGCTTTTCAGTGAGTACCTCAAACCAAAAACCCGTGAGTTTTTATTTACTGAATAGTGATGAAAAACTATCCTTATGTCATCGCGGGACTTCCGGATCTGATTCCGGACTTTGAAAAGAGCAGCTATGATATCGATGCAATCCTCAGACAGGTATCAGAAAATATGCCTGCCAGAGACAAGCGCTATCTTGACTGGCTTCTCTTTGGCCTCGAGGGAAAAAATCTCACAGCCCATTTCTACAGAGGTGTATTCAAGTCCAGAAACCGGTTTCTCCGGGAGTACTTCAGATTCGATCTGGATCTGAGGAACATTCAGGTTGCATATGTTGCAAGAACAAATCAGACCGATGCTTCTGACTACATAATCGGAGATGGCCCGCTTGTTGATGCTTTGCTGACAGGCAGAGGTACCGATTTTGGAGCCTCTGAGTTTTTTGAAGACTCAGCTAAACTCTTTACAATTTTAGGCGGCAGCAATATTCTTGACAGGGAACAGAACATTGACCTGATGCGCTGGAGAAAGGCATCTGATATTACCACATTCAATTATTTCGACATCGACTACCTCCTTTGTTTCATAACAAAACTCATGATTATAAGAAGATGGGACTCTCTCGACAAAAAGGTGGGAGCAGAACTCTTCCGTAAACTTGTAGATGAGGTGAGAAGCACTTACAAAAAAGAGGAACCGAATTCTTAAGAGAAAAAATTTAAAAATCGATATGAAAACCAGAGGAAAAGTAAAAGGGATCATAGCAAACCTTGTAACTATAGAGGTTGACGGTCCCGTTTCCCAGAACGAAATCTGTTTTATAGACCTGGGCGGCACAAAACTCATGGCCGAGGTTATCAAGGTAACCGGGAGCAATGCGTTTGTTCAGGTTTACGAAAGTACACGTGGTCTTAAAGTTGGTGATGAGGCTGAATTTCAGGGACACATGCTTGAGGTAACACTCGGCCCCGGAATTCTTTCAAGTAACTACGACGGACTGCAAAACAACCTCGAAACAATGGAGGGTGTCTTTCTGAAAAGAGGCGAATACACATTGCCTCTTGATCTGGAAAAAGAGTGGGACTTCGTACCGGTCGCAAAAGCGGGTGACACAGTTGTGGCAGCCGACTGGATTGGTGAGGTTAAGGAGGGCTGGCTTCCCCACAAAATCATGGTGCCTTTTAGCCTGAAAGGAGAATTCACCGTAAAAAGCGTTTCTCCGGCAGGTAAATACAAGGTAACTGACACAATCGCAGTTATTACTGACGAAAACGGAGAAGAGAAAAAGATTACAATGATGCAGAAATGGCCTGTTAAGGTTGCAATCACTGCATATAACGATAAACCGAGACCTTACCGGATAATGGAGACAGGTGTCCGTACAATAGACACATTTAATCCAATAGCAGAGGGCGGTACAGGATTTATTCCCGGTCCGTTCGGCTGTGGTAAAACAGTTCTTCAGCATGCAATTTCCAAACAGGCAGAGGCCGATGTAATTATTGTTGCAGCCTGCGGAGAGCGTGCAAATGAGGTTGTGGAAATCTTTACTGAGTTTCCTGAACTTATTGACCCAAGAACCGGAAGAAAACTAATGGAGAGAACAACCATTATCTGCAACACTTCCAACATGCCAGTTGCAGCGCGTGAGGCTTCAGTTTACACAGCTATGACCATTGGTGAGTATTATCGTTCAATGGGACTTAAAGTACTTCTTCTTGCCGACTCAACATCACGCTGGGCTCAGGCTCTGAGGGAGATGTCAAACAGAATGGAGGAGCTTCCGGGAGCAGATGCATTCCCTATGGACCTTCCTGCAATCATATCGAGTTTCTATGCAAGGGCAGGTATTGTAAACCTGGTTAACGGGAAGACAGGATCAGTTACTTTTATCGGAACAGTTTCACCTGCCGGCGGTAACCTTAAGGAACCTGTAACCGAGTCTACAAAAAAGGCTGCAAGATGTTTTTATGCTCTTTCCCAGAACCGTGCAGACAGAAAGAGATATCCTGCTGTTGACCCGCTGGATTCATACTCAAAGTACCTTGAATATCCCGAAATTGTTGAGGACCTTAAGAAGAGAATCAGCGAAGACTGGGTAGAGAAGGTTTTCAAGGGAAAAAATATTGCACTCAGAGGAAAAGAGGCATACGATCAGATTAACATTCTTGGTGACGATGGTGTACCTGTTGAGTACCACACAAGGTACTGGAAGTCTGAACTGCTTGACTTCATTATACTTCAGCAGGATGCATATGACAAGATTGACCAGTCTTCACCGCTGGAAAGACAAAAGTTCATGTATAACCTGGTTATAGATATCTGTGAAACTGATACAGACTTTGACACTTTTGAAGAGTGTGCAAACTACTACAAAAAGATAATAAACACTATGCGCCAGATGAACTACTCAGAGTTTCAAAGCGCAGACTTCAACAACTATCTGGTACAACTTAAAAAAGAACTAGGCAATGGCAACTAAAGCATTTCAGAAGATATACACAAAACTTGAGGCCATAACAAAAGCCACAATTTCTCTTCGCGCTTCCGGCGTGGCAAATGAAGAGCTCGCAACAGTTGCCGGCAGACTGGCACAGGTTGTAAAAATCAAGGAAGACCTAGTAACACTCCAGGTATTTGAAGGAACAGACGGTATTGCCACCAACGCAGAAGTTGTCTTCTTTGGGGAACCACCTGCGCTCAATGTCAGCGACGACCTGGCCGGCAGATTCTTCAACTCATTCGGACAGCCTATCGACAACAAACCTCCTGTAGAGGGAGAGAGAAGGTATATTGGAGGCCCCTCTGTGAACCCTTTCAGAAGAAAACAGCCTTCTGAAATTATTCCAACAGGTATTGCAGGTATTGACCTGAATAATACTCTGGTATCAGGACAGAAAATTCCTTTCTTCGCCGACCCGGACCAGCCTTACAACCAGGTTATGGCTCAGGTTGCCCTCAAGGCAGATGTTGATAAAATCATCCTCGGAGGTATGGGTCTTACAAATGACGACTACCTCTACTTCAAGCAGATGTTTGAAAATGCCGGTGCACTCAACAAAATTATCAGCTTTGTGAATACAACTGAACAGCCTCCTGTTGAGCGTCTGCTCATTCCGGACATGGCTCTTACTGCTGCCGAATACTTTGCTGTGGACAAAAATGAGAAGGTTCTAGTTCTGCTCACAGACATGACTCTCTATGCAGATGCGCTGAGTATCGTTAGTAACCGTATGGACCAGATTCCTTCAAAGGACTCAATGCCCGGTTCACTCTATTCAGACCTTGCAAAAATATACGAGAAGGCAGTACAGCTTCCTTCCGGCGGTTCTATTACTATTATTGCCGTAACAACACTCAGCGGCGGGGATATAACCCACGCTATTCCTGACAACACCGGTTATATCACAGAGGGACAGCTGTTCCTCAGGGCCGATTCAGATACCGGAAAGGTTATTGTTGACCCGTTCCGTTCTCTCTCTCGTCTGAAACAACTGGTTATTGGAAAGAAAACCCGTGAAGATCATAACCATGTTATGAATGCAGCGGTAAGACTCTATGCAGATGCTGCAAATGCCAAGACAAAACTGGAAAATGGTTTTGACCTGAGTGATTACGACATGCGTTGTCTTGATTATGCAAAAGCGTACTCTACAAGACTTCTTGCTATTGATGTTAATATTAACACTACCCAGATGCTGGACACAGCCTGGGAATTGTTTGCAACATATTTTACAAGGGAAGAACTAAGTGTAAAGGAAGAAATCCTGAACAGATACTGGAAAAAAGCATAGATTTCAATTATGGCTATAAAATTCCAATTCAATAAAACATCCCTTAACGATCTCAACAAGCAGCTGAAGGTCCGCACAAATGCGCTCCCTACTCTTAAGAATAAAGAGTCAGCTTTGCGAATGGAGGTAAAGAGGGCAAAAAAGCGCTCAGACGAGCTGTTGGATCAACTGGCCTCATCTTTGAAATCATACAACTACCTTGCAGGGCTGTGGAACGAATTTGAGCCGGGGCTCATCACAGTTAAAGATGTGGTTCTTGAGACAGTAAAAATTGCCGGGATTAAAACTCCTGCCCTTAAAGAGGTCATTTATGAAGTGAAGCCCTATAATCTCTTCACAAAACCCCTCTGGTACGGAGACGGAGTAAAGATCCTCCAGCAACTTGCCCAGCTTGGTATCGAGTCTGAGATCTATTCAGAAAAGATGATGCTGCTTGAATTTGCCCGTAAAAAGACTACCCAGAAGGTGAATCTGTACGAAAAGGTTCAGATTCCCGGATATAAGGAGGCTATTCTCAAAATTAAACGATTTATGGAGGATGAGGAGAACCTGTCCAAAGCCTCTCAGAAAATCGTTAAAACCAGACAACAACAGGAGGTGGCTGCGGTATGATAACAAAGATGACCAAATATTCGTTTATTGTCTTTCATAAAGAGACCGAATCTTTTCTTTCAAAGGTTCAGGAACTTGGAATGGTGGATATTACGAGAGAAAACAAGGCTGTTGACGCACACTCCAGAGAGATGTTTGATCTGATTGCCAGATATTCTGCTGCAATCAAGAACCTATCAAATCTTAAAGAACAACTTGCAGAAATTGCGCCTGCTGTACTGCCTGTGACAGATGTTGAATCTCCATTAACTGTTTTACAGAAGGCCGAAAAACTTCTGGAAAACCGCGAAGCATGGAGCGCAGAGGAGAAATCACTTCAGAGGGAGAGAGAAGAGGCTCTTCCGTGGGGAATTTTCGACAGGGAGGATATCAAAAAGGTTGAAAATCTTGGATACACCATGCATTTCTATGCAATATCCGAGACAAATTTCAACGAAGAGTGGGAAAAAGAATATCTGCTGCACATTATTTCCAGAGATAAGGGAAAATGTTATTTCACCATACTTTTACCAAAAGGTGAAGAGCTTCGTTTCAAATATCCCGAGAATAAGTTTCCAGCACTCTCCTATCATCTGATTGATTCAAAAATTGATGAACTGAGGTTAAGAATTGCAGAAAACAATGCCACTCTGGCAGCTCTTCTTTCAAAAATTGAATACCTGGAAAATGGAGTGTCGGCAGAAAAAGAGGCACTTGATTTATATCTGGCTAGTTCTTCATCTATTAAGGAGGCAGAGGGAACAATTTGCGTAATGACCGGATTTGCCCCGGCTGCTGCAAAGGATCAGATGGCAGATTTTCTTAAAACAACTGAGGTATACTACATTGAAGAGGATGCCGTTGTTGAGGACAATCCTCCTATTAAGCTTAAAAACACCTTCTTTACAAGACTCTTTGAACCAATAGGTGAGTTATACATGCTGCCAAAGTACGGCGAGCTTGATCTCACTCCATATTTTGCCCCGTTCTATATGCTCTTCTTTGGACTTTGTCTTGGAGACATGGGATACGGGCTTGTGCTGATTCTTGCCGGAACAATAGGTAAGTTTAAGATGCCTTCAATGAAAGGATATCTTACACTCATCCAGTTGCTTGGACTTGGTTCATTCATTATGCCAATGTTAAACGGGGTATTCTTTGGAGCAAAAATCGGAGAGATATTCCCGGTACCTGATGCTGTTAAGGGATTTTTCTTTACAGATATCAAGATGTTCTGGTTTGCGATTATTTTTGGTCTCTTCCAGATAGTATTTGCAAGAATGGTAAATGCCATTGACTCAATGATACGCAAAGGATGGCAGCATGGTATGCATAATATCGGCTGGTCTATTGTAATTATATGGGCATCACTTGCCTATGCCGGTACAATGCTTCCTGAGCTTGTAGTTCCGGCCTTTGTAAACTATATTGGTTACCTTGGACTTGCATTGATAATATTCTTCTCATCCACTGAAGGAAATATTATATCAAGAATGCTCAAGGGAACTTTTGCACTTTACGACATAACAGGAATCTTTGGAGACATGCTATCATACATACGTCTCTTTGGACTTGGTACTGCCGGAGGAATTCTTGGAATGGTTGTAAACTCCGTTGCAATGAACATGTCGGGTATTCCATACATTGGATGGTTCTTTACAGGTCTCATGCTTCTTATTGGTCACACTGCAGTTTTGCTGCTGTCGAGCCTGGGAGCATTTGTGCACCCTATGCGTCTTACTTTTGTAGAGTTTTATAAAAATGCAGGATTTGGAGGAGGCGGAAAGGCCTTCCGCCCTCTTGCAAAAAATCAGTAATTAATTAATAACAACAATAAACACTTAAAATTATGGAACAATTATTACCATTGACACTTGCCTATGTTGGCATGGGCGTAATGCTTGCTGTATCTTGCATCGGCAGTACAATCGGAGTTACCATGGGTGGTAACGCTACTATTGGTGCCTTAAAGAAGAATCCGGACATTTTCGGTTCATCTATGATTCTTTGTGCGCTTCCCTCAACTCAGGGTCTTTACGGATTTGCAGGCTTCTTCCTTATGCTGAACAGGTTGCTCGAAATGCCTGTTCTTTCACTTGGTCAAGGTTTTGCAATCTTCGCAGTTGGTCTTGGTCTTGGTATCGTAGGATATTTCTCTGCCCTTAAGCAGGCTTCACTTGTTGCAAACGGTATCGTTGAAATGGGTAATGGTCAGGATGTATTCGGAAAAACTCTGATTCTAGCTGTATTCCCTGAGCTTTATGCAATTCTTGCATTTGCTGCAGCATTCCTTGCAATCCCTGCATAAGCTTGTTTTTCACACATTTATTGGGTGTCAGGTATAAAATTGTTTATCCTGACACCCATTTTTTCTATCTTTGGGTTATTAAACAGATATAATCATGACACTCATCAAATCTATATCCGGAATTCGCGGAACTATCGGAGGCACTCCGGGAGAGGCACTTACACCTACAGACATCGTAAAATTTGTTTCTGCATACTCTCTCAGACTAAAGGAGAGAAATCCCGGTAAAAACAGGTATAAAGTTGTTGTGGGCAGGGATGCCAGAATATCGGGGGAGATGGCAGAACACCTTGTATGCGGAACACTTATGGCATGCGGAATAGATGTGGTTAACGCATCTCTTGCATCAACCCCTACTGTAGAAATGGCTGTTATGTTCGAAAAGGCAGACGGAGGAATTATACTCACTGCTTCACATAATCCAAAACAGTGGAATGCCCTCAAGCTTCTTAATGAAAAGGGGGAATTTCTGGATGCTGCAGAAGGAGAAAAACTTCTTGAATATGCAGAAAAAGGCAGATATTCATTTGCAGAGGTTGATAATCTGGGAATAATAACAAACAAAGACTTTACCCAGGCACATATTGAGGCTGTTCTCTCCCACCCGCTGGTTGATACTGAGGCCATTTACAGAGCCGGTTTTACAGTTGCACTTGATGCGGTAAACTCTGTGGGGGGTATTGTTATGCCTGCACTGTTTGATGCGCTGGGCGTAAAATGTGTTAAAATTAACTGTGAACCTACAGGACAGTTTGCGCACAATCCCGAACCGCTCCCTGAGCACCTCACTGAACTCTCTTCTAGAGTAGTAAAAGAGGGAGCAGATCTTGGAGTCTCAGTAGATCCCGATGTAGATCGTCTTGCACTAATCTGTGAGGATGGAAATCCTTTTGGTGAGGAGTACACACTTGTTGCTGTTGCAGATTACTTCCTGAAAAACAGGAAAGGGGCAACAGTGTCAAACCTTTCATCTTCAAGGGCGCTAAGAGATATCACTGAAGCTGCAGGTTGTGAGTATTTTGCTTCTGCAGTTGGAGAGGTAAATGTCGTGACTGAAATGAAGAGAGTTTCTGCGATTATTGGCGGAGAGGGTAACGGTGGTGTCATTGTTCCTGACCTGCACTACGGAAGGGATGCTCTTATTGGGATTGCTCTCTTTCTGAGCCATCTTGCTAAAGAGAAAGTATCTGTATCTGAACTTAAGAAAAGATATCCTTCATACTTTATTTCAAAAAATAAAATCGAGCTCTCTCCCTCTATCGATGTAGACTCTGTTCTTGAAAAAGTAAAGGAGAGGTTTTCGGCTCACAGAATTACAGATATAGACGGTGTAAAAATTGATTTTGATGCCCTGAAAAAATGGGTACATCTCAGAAAATCAAATACTGAACCAATTATCAGAATCTATGCAGAGGCTGCAGAAGAGGCTGCTGCATCTGCTGTGGCTAAAGAGGTTATAGAATTCATTACCGAAATTATTTAAATTATGTTTTCATTCAGAACAACACCGCTGTCTGAACAGCCGGATATTGTACTCAGGAGCGGAAAAATCGCCATACTGTGCAACCAGAGTGCCTGGCACCCGGAACGGGGTGAATATTTGTTTGAAACATACCACAAAAAGGGACTCCTTAAGAGAGTATTCATTCCAGAGCATGGTCTTTTTGGTGAGCTGCAGGATCAGGTTAAACTTGACAATACAGATGCCTACCAGAAGATGGCTCCCGGATGTGAGTTTGTGTCGCTTTACGGAAGCAGCGAAGAGTCCCTGACAATAAGAAGTGAAAAACTAACAGACATAGACGCTCTCATAGTTGATATTCAGGATGCTGGTGCAAGGTATTACACATTCACCTCTACTCTGTTTGGTCTGTTCAGAACACTTAAGGCTCAGGGTATAAACCTTCCTGTATATCTCATTGACAGAATTAATCCTATGGGACGGCAGGTTGAGGGTACAATGCTCAGGGAGGGTTACTCATCATTCATTGGCGAGGAGGGAATTCCTCACAGGCATGGCCTAACCTTTGGAGAGCTTGCAAACTATTTCTACAATGAGATTAACGCAAAATTTCCGCTGCACATTATCTCCTATGCATCTGAAGCAGTCAACAGAGAGCTGATGCCATGGAGCATTCCGCCTTCTCCAAATATTCCCGGACTCTTTACCTGCCATTTTTACAGCGGACAGTGTCTCTGGGAGGGAACAAACATAAGTGAGGGAAGAGGAACAACAAGACCATTTGAGGTTTTTGGGGCACCATTTATGGAAGAGTTAATATCTTTCAATGAGTCAAATGGTTATGATAACTGGAACGATCCTGAACACCCGCTTCATGACCCTGCTGTTTATCTGAGGTGGCATAAGTTTATTCCGCAGTTTCACAAGTATGCAGGTGAAACCTGCTTCGGCTTTCAGCTTCATCCTGTGCCCGGCAGGCAGTATCATGCATTGGCACACAATTTGCGCATAGTAAGGTTCGCTGCTCAAAACTGCAGCGGATTTGAATTCCGTCCCGGAAAGTACGAGGCCGGAAATGAAAAAACCGCAATTGAACTGCTGGCAGGAGACCCCATGATAGTAAATTACCTGAAAGGTGATGAGGAGTGGGAGACACTGAAGGAGGAGATGAAGCATGAAGAGCAGAAATGGATTAGAAAAGCGAAAAGGGTAATGCTTTATGAAGAGCAGCTCTACCGCTGCAAACAGATTATTTAAAAGGTTTATAAAAATTAAATATGAATCCGGTACTTAGTGAAAAGATTTTTAAGAAAGAGGCGGTAGAGTATTCCGCTGGTACAATGACGGCAAAGGGCACTGCAATGAAGTCTCTTTTGCTTCTGATTATGGTTTTGGCAGGTGCTTCCTATACCTGGAAGATCTTCTACGAAGCAATCAATCCTGCTTCAGTTCAGCCATGGCTCTGGGGAGGAGCAATAGGTGGTTTTGTGGTAGCTTTGATTATCAGCTTTAAACCAAACATGGCTCAGTATCTGGCTCCAATTTATGCAGTGCTGCAGGGATTATTCCTGGGCGCTATTTCTGCCATGTTTAATCAGGCATTTGCAGAGAGCGCACCGGGCATTGTCATTAATGCTGTTCTCCTGACAATGGTAACTGCATTTGTTATGTTTCTTATTTACAGGTCAGGTCTTATAAAGGTTAACGACAAGTTTATCAGAATTATATCAATTGCTGTTGGTGCAGTAGCACTCTACTACTTTGTAACCATTATTCTTTCACTGTTTGGTGTGAACCTGGTTATGCTGCATAACAGCGGACCGCTTAGCATTGGTATTAGCCTCGTTATTATTGGAGTTGCAGCATTCAGCCTTATGCTGGACTTTAACTTTATTGAGAAGGCCTCTGCAGCCGGTGCTCCAAAATATATGGAGTGGTATGGTGCGTTTGGACTAATGGTAACACTTATCTGGCTCTATCTTGAGATTCTCAAATTGCTTGCAAAATTTGCCGGCAGCAGAGATTAATTTTGCATTGTAAAATAAATATTTGTACTTTTGCAACCCCATAATAATTAATATTAATAGTAATGAAGAAAGGAATCCATCCCGAAACCTACCGTCTTGTAGCTTTCAAGGATATGTCAAACGAACATGTATTTATCACACGCTCGTGTGCAAATACAAGAGAGACAATTGTACACGAAGGAGTTGAATACCCGGTTATCAAAGTCGAAATTTCAAATACATCTCACCCATTCTATACCGGTAAGATGAAACTTGTAGACACTGCCGGTCGTGTTGACAAATTCCTTAACAGATACAAAAAGGTACAAAAGTAATTTGTCCGTATACACACTTATAAAAAACCGCCCCTCAAGGCGGTTTTTTTATTTACATCTATGTCAGAGGATACTCAGGCTCAAGATTAATTAAGCTTAAATACAAGGGGAAAGGCAAACTCAACATTCTGAGGTTTACCATCCAGATATCCCGGAGTCCAGTCAGGGGAACTATTGATTACTCTGAGTGTCTCTTTGTCCAGAAGTTCATTTACACCCTCAAGTATTCTGGCTTTAATAATTTTTCCCTCTTTAGAGAGAATAAATGAAGCAATTACTTTACCCTGAATTTTCTTTGCTTTGGCCTCTGCCGGATACTGTACATTCTGGGCTACCCACTGAACAAATTTTGTCATGTCACCGCCCTGAAACTTAGGCATTACAGTCAGATATTCGGGCTTGATTACTTTCTCTTTCTCCTGTGGCTGCCCAGCAAGCGCAGGAGAGTTCACAACTTCGTCTGAAACCAGAGTTCCAGATGATGGATTCTCTGCAGATGCATAGTTGTATGTGCAAGATACAAATACAACAATTGCCATTGTGGCCAGTGTGGTTGCAATCACTGCCAGAGGCGAGTTTCTTTTTTTGGTCATTGTTTTCATTTTTCTGAATCTTTTAACTGTTAATGAATTATGGAGGCTGTTTGCAATTTGAGGGGTTAATCCAAATTGCAGATTTAATATAAGTTTTTGATACTCTGCTATATCTGCACCTTTATCGATAACATCCCTGTCTGCCTGATACTCGTGCAGTGATACAATTTTTCTGTACAGAATATGGATAAAAGGATTAAACCACAGAAGTGATCTCAGAATATTCATAAACAGAAGATCTGCCGAATGTCCTCTGAGGAAATGGGCCTCTTCGTGAGCTATTATTGTGCTCTCTGCATCAGATTCTGTGTTTGGCGGTAAAAATACGAACCTGTATATTGAGAATGGAGACTTTACGCTGGAATTTCTCACAATAATGAGCCTCTCCCGCCGCTCAGCCACTCCTTTAAAATATATTGCAAAGAGGTTCGTTAACTGCAAAATGAGTCTCAGCATTGTAATAAAAACAACAGTCAGGTACAACAATATGACAATTCCTCTTACTCCTGCCATCTCTGAGTACGGAGCCGGGGGTGCATCCGGAACTACCATTATTGCAGGCAGTTCAATTGAAGGCATAGAAATGACCGAATTAAGAGGAATTTTCACAAGCGGAAGCAATAGAACCAAACTGGATGACACTAGCAGATAAAGGCGCTGGAAATTATAACTGAAGCCCTTTTCTGATGCTACTCTGAACAGAAGCCAGAAAAGAAAGCCTGTTAAAAGTGATTCAGCAATATAATGAATAATTGAGTTCATGATTTTGTCTTATTATTCTTATGTCCCGAAATAATCTCCATAATTTCGTCAGCCTCTTTAAGAGAGATACTCTCCTTGTGAGAGAGGAAAGAGACCATGTTTGAAACAGATCCAGAGAAGAAAGATGTTAGAAGATTACCCATATATGACTTCAGGTAATTCTCACGTTCAATTAAAGGAAAATACTGATGGGATTTCCCAAAATTGATGTGGCTCACGAAACCCTTCTTTTCAAGAATCCGGATAATTGTTGAGACAGTGTTATATGCCGGACGGGGCTCCTCCATCTCATCAATGAGCTCATTAACGAATGCCTTTTCCTTTTTCCAGAGAAGCTGCATTATCTGTAATTCTGCTTTGGTTAGTTCCCGAATTTCTGGTTTGAATTTTGATTTCATGTTGTTATACTATTATTATTCACATAGTTAAATAAATAACTAACTATTTAGTAATTTAACTAAACTTTTAGTTTATACTTGCAAAAAAAATGCCATCGTAATAATTTTCGACAGCATTTTTATGGCTTAATTTTAAAATTTCAATTTCTCCTTCCAGTATAATTGATTGAAAAGCTTGTGCCGCCGGCTTCAATTATAACATCAAGGCTGAGGTTTCCGCCCTGTGCATTGCCGGTAAGATTGCACTCCATGCCGGGAATTACAGATCCTGTGTAGGAAATCGTATACTTCTCCGGGTCGCTTTCTACTCTCGCAGCATATATTGTTACATCTGAATCAGATGCTAGGGGGAACTTCTTAAATGTAATGACTGCCCTGGAGAGTGCGGGCCCTGTAATAACGACCTCGCTGTTTTCATATATGCCGAATCCGGAAATATCCATGGTTCCGGTATAGGTGCCGGCAAGTTTAACGGCCGGTCCCTTCTCGCAGGCGGAGAGAATCAGCATAAACAGTATGCCTGAAAAACATAAGGCCAAAAAATGATTAATCCGTTTCATCTCTGTCAAAGTTAATGTAAATTTGGGCAATTATTTGAACATAATGAAATCTGAGGAGATTAAAAGAAGGGTCCGGGAGCTTGCAGCTGAATATAATGACAGTAAATACTTTCAGGATGATCCGGTATCGTTCCCGGCACATTTTGCCCCTTTAATGAAAGAGTGCAGGGCCACTCTGCAGGATGTGGAGATTGCCGCAGTATTATCTGCACATCTGGCCTGGGGAAGAAGGGAGATGATTGTAAGGGATTGCCGCCGGATGATGGATGAAATGAACTGGAAACCATTCGAATATGTAATGAATGGTAAGTACAGAAACGATAAGGCAAGTCTTCACAGGACAATCAGGTGGAGTGAATTTGCAGAGATTTGCAGTAATCTCAAAATTCTTTATTCAGAAAGGGATACTCTCGAAGGGCTTACGCCGGATGAGTTCAGGACTAAAGTCTACGGACGTAAGGCTGATAAAAAGGCGGCAAATAAAAAAATATGGATGCTTCACAGATGGATGGTCAGAGACGACGGCAAGGTTGATCTTGGTCTGTGGAAAAGCATCTCTCCGGCCTCTCTTATTATTCCTCTGGATGTGCATGTTCACAGAAATGCGCTGGAGATGGAAATTACAAAAAGAAAGAGTTCAGATATCGTTACTGCCGCTGAGATAACTGAATATCTCTCTGAAGTATTTCCCGGAGACCCTTGTATGGGCGACTTTGCCCTCTTTGCATGGAGCGCATCAGGGAAAAAATAGCTATATTTGGAAAAAGAACCAGAATCTTATGCCTAAACTCTATATCATATCGGGATGCAACGGTGCAGGAAAAACCACTGCTTCATATACCATTTTGCCCGAAATGCTGGCATGTCGTGAATTCGTTAATGCAGACGAAATTGCCAGGGGTCTATCCCCTTTCAAACCTGAGAGTATGTCAATTCAGGCAGGCAAGATAATGATAGAGAGAATCAGTAACCTCATATCCAACGGCACGGATTTTGCGATTGAAACAACATTGGCTACAAAAATGTACACAAAAGTTATCAGGTACGCTCAGGAACGCGGCTACAAGGTAACTTTACTGTTTTTTTGGCTGAGCGTCCCAAACCTTGCTGTTGAGCGAGTTAAAATGAGAGTGGCATCGGGAGGGCACAATATTGAAGAAAAAACTATCAGAAGACGATACGATATTGGAATAAAAAACTTATTTTCGCTTTATATTCCATTATGCGAATACTGGATGATAATAAACAACTCCACCATCCCGCAGGAGC
>PHDP01000099.1 GCA_002842655.1 Bacteroidetes bacterium HGW-Bacteroidetes-14 | reverse complement strand
CTTCCTTATGAATGACTCTGTAGATATGGCAAGGGATGTCTGCAAAGCGCCTGAAGGTTACGACCAGGATCTCTCTCAGATGTTAAGGGATCTCATTTCTAATAATGTTCCCGTTAAAGTTTGCGGTACTTGTATGTCTAGATGCGGTATTTACAAAAACCATCCATATTTTGACGGAGCTGAAAAATCGACTATGGCCGCTCTGGCAGAGTGGGTTACAGATAGTGACAGGGTGCTGACGTTTTAAGGGAGCAAAAAAATCTCCGCCGCAATTTCTGTTAACATCCTATATTTCTGATGTTTACAAAAGACAAACTTCTCAATATGAAAAGTTTGTCTTTTTCATTTTATTGATATACATGCAATTAACAGAAATTGCGGCGCAGCCACTTTTTTTTCTATATTTACACAAAATCAATTAACAACTCAAAGTCAATGGATGCAGCTGCTGTTATCAAAAAACTAAGGTACGAACCCTCAATGAAGGCACTTATTCATAATGCACCTTCAGAACTACTTACCTCGTTTTATGAAATCAAATTCGACAACCGCTACGACGGAGCCACAGATGAAAAACAGTATGACTTTATTATGGTGTTTGCCACTAATCAGCAGGAGCTTGAATTCCTGATAAAACACCTCAGAAATGCAGGAAAACATGACTGCATTTTCTGGGCATGCTATCCAAAAGGAACAGGAGCAATTAAAAGCAACATTAAAAGAGAGACTGTCTGGAGCGCATTTAGTCTGATTGGCATGAGAGCGGTTTCTCAAATTGCAATTGACGACACATGGAGTGCACTCAGAGGAAGACCGGCCGTTGCAGAAGCTGAGTAGTTAATACCGGCGGTATGTAAATTAGAACTCAAATAGCAGATATGAAAAAGATCCTGGTAATCAACGGAAATCCCGACAAAGAGAGTCTCAACACAATTCTTGCAGATGCTTACATAAAAGGGGCGCAGGAAACAGGAGCACAGATTAAACTTGTAAATCTGGCAGACCTGGAATTTGAGCCGGTTCTTAAACATGGTTACAGACAGCGAACTGAACTGGAACCAGATCTGGTTGCCGTTCAGAAAGATATTCTTGAGGCAAACCACCTGGTTTTCATCTACCCTACCTGGTGGGGAACATACCCCGCTCTTCTGAAAGGATTCTTTGACAGGGTATTTCTTCCAAAATATGCTTTCAGCTACCGAGAGAATTCTCCATTCTGGGACAAACTTCTTACCGGAAGGAGCGCGCGAGTCATTGTGACAATGGACACCCCTGTCTGGTACTATAAACTGGTCTTCAGGCAACCGGGGCATCATTCAATCAAAAGGTGCATCCTTGAGTTCTGCGGAGTTAAACCGGTAAGGATAACAACTTTCGATCAGGTTAAGAGCTCATCAGAAAAGAGGCGCGACAAATGGATTAAAGAGACGGAGGAACTGGGGCGCAGACAGATTTAGAAAACCAAAAACTTAAAATATGAAAGGGATAAGCGAAAAACAGTTCCGAAACTTGTGCCGTACAGGTGCAATCTCGGCGATCCTTGTTCTTGCCGGAATTCTTGCCGATATATTCATTGGGTCGGCAACCGGTGGCGACATCTCTTCACTCCCCCAGACAGCTGTGGGCAGGTTTGAACAATTCAGGATAAGCCCGTTTATGGGTTTATACGGACTGGATTTGCTGAATGTAATAAATCAGATTATTCTTATCCCTGCAATTTTTACCCTTTTCATTATTCATATTAACCTGAACAAATCGGGAGCCCTGCTGGCTTTCACCGTTTTTCTCACAGGTACAATCCTTTTTATTGCCGGTAACACATCACTGGTAATGTACGACCTGAGCAACAAATATTTTGCTGCAACAAATGAGACCCAAAGATTGTTAATAGCAGCTGCCGGAGAGGCAATGCTGGCAAAAGGTGCACATGGCGGGACAGGAGTCTTTTTCGGATTCTTCCTCCCCAATCTGGGAACGCTTTTAATGTCAGTTGTTATGCTCAAAGGAATGGTATTCAGCAGGATTATTTCATGGACCGGAATTGCCGGCAATCTGCTGATGCTTGCCTACATAGTTGCTGTAACATTTTTTGATTCTGCGGGCACCATGGCAATGATGCTTGCAATGCCGGGAGGAATTCTCATAATAGTATGGACAATCCTCTACACAAAACGTTTGTTTAAACTCAAACTTAAAGATATACATCAATGAAAAACCACAAATATTCAGAGACTGTAGAGATTTTTGCCGGCACCAGCTGGCAGGCAGAGATGGTTAAGAGTTTGCTCGAATCGGCAGAAATAAAGGCATATCTTAAAGACGATATCCTTGGAACCATCACACCTTGGTGGGTTTCCGGCGGAGGCGGATTTGCCGTTAAGGTTGTAATATCTGTGCTTGATATAGACAAGGCAAAACCAATTGTGGACGAGTACCAGAAAAACCTTAAGGATTCAGAGGAGTAATATGAAGATACTGCTTACGGGAGCTAACGGATATATCGGGAAGCGCCTTCTGCCGGCTTTGCTTGCGCAGGGGCACCAAGTGGTCTGCTGTGTAAGGGACAGAAACAGGCTGGGCAGAGAGGGGATTCTTTCGCACCCCTCAATCTCTGTGGTTGAGGCCGATTTCCTTAAGGATACCACACCTGACGAATCCGTAAAGGATATTGATGCTGCCTACTATCTGATTCATTCAATGAGTACAAACAGGGGAAGCTTTGAGGAGATGGAGGCTCTCTCTGCAAGAAATTTTGTGAGCTACATAGAAGGTACAAAGGCCGCGCAAATGATTTATCTGAGCGGCATTGTCAATGAAGAAGAGCTCTCCAGACACCTTGCATCAAGAAAGAATGTAGAGGATATACTTGGCAGAAGTTCTGTCCCTCTTACAACTTTAAGAGCAGGAATAATTGTGGGTTCGGGCAGTGCATCATTTGAAATTATCCGCGACCTGGTTGAGAAACTTCCCGTGATGGTAGCCCCAAAATGGCTCAATACCAGAACTCAGCCAATCTCTGTGAGAAATGTAATTGAATTTCTTACAGGTGTTCTGGCTAAGGATCAAACTTATGGCCACTCATACGATATTGGAGGCCCTGATGTCCTGACTTACAAAGAGATGCTCCTTGGATTCGGGAAGGAGCGCGGCCTTAAAAGGTATATTCTTACTGTACCGGTTATGACTCCAAAGCTCTCATCTTACTGGCTATACTTCATAACTTCAACATCCTTCTCGCTTGCATCAAACCTGGTAAACAGCATGAAGGTAGAGGTTGTGGCCAGAAAGAACAATCTTGCAGAACTCCTGGGCATCAGCCTGACTCCCTACAGATCTGCAGTTGCTGAGGCTCTCAGGGTTATTGAGCAGGATGAGGTTCCCTCCAGCTGGAAAGACTCCATAGTATCCAGTTACAACGATAATACTCTCTTTTCAAATGTAAATATCCCGCAAAACGGGGTTCTCACTGATGAGAGATTAAGAGAGATTAAAGGCAATCCAGATATTGTACTCTCGAATATCTGGTCCATAGGCGGGGAGAGAGGCTGGTACTTCGGGAACTTTTTGTGGCGCATCAGGGGGCTGATGGACAAAATTGCGGGAGGAGTCGGCCTCAGAAGAGGCAGAACAAACAGATATACAATAAATGCAGGAGACACTCTTGACTTCTGGAGGGTCCTTGTGGCAGACAAAGCAGGCAAAAGGCTGTTGCTTTTTGCGGAGATGAAGCTGCCGGGCGAGGCGTGGCTGGAATTCAGCATAATATCAAAAGGAGGAAAAAACTACCTCTTCCAGAAGGCAACCTTCAGACCCAAAGGGTTGTCCGGCAGGGCTTACTGGTATCTTTTACTACCCGTACACCTGATTATGTTTGGAGGAATGGCAGGAAAGATTGTTAACTTTGGGCAAAATTTAGAACAATGACTAAAAGCAACTGGACAAAGGATAGTATAGGAGATCTCACCGGAAAAACGGCAATTGTTACCGGAGGAGCAAGCGGAATTGGATTTGACGCAGCACTTGTGCTTGCAGCAAAGGGTGCACATGTAATTCTTGCAGTAAGAAACATAGGCAAGGGTCAGAAAGCTCTTGATTCAATTATTGCCCAGCATCCCTCTGCAAAAGTGGAACTCATGCACATTGACCTTGGCGATCTGGAGAGTGTTAAGCTTTTTGCAGAGACCTACGCCCTGAGAGGACAGGGTCTCGATTTGCTTATAAATAATGCCGGTGTAATGATTCCGCCGCTAAGGCATACTCTGCAGGGGTGGGAGCTTCAGTTTGGTACAAATCACCTTGCCCACTTCCTTCTTACAGGTTTGCTTCTTCCTATCATTACTGCAACACCGGGTTCAAGGATAGTTACAGTGAGCAGTATTGCCAGCAGAGGCGCAAAGATTGATTTTACCAACCTCGACGGCAAAAAAGGCTACTCACCTATGAAGTTTTACCGTCAGAGCAAATACTCAAACTTGCTCTTTGGCAGAAAGCTGGATATGCTGCTTAAGGAGCGCGGAGTTGAAACCAAAAGCATAATCTGCCATCCGGGGGTATCTGCGACAAATCTCATGTCCAGAGGTTCGGGCAAACAGACAGGCGGCTTTATAAACTGGGGTTTCAGACTGGTTGGTCAGCCGGCAGAGATGGGCGCTCTCCCTACCCTTTTTGCTGCCACTCATCCTGACCTTAAGGGTGGAGAATATGTTGGCCCCGAAGGTCGTGGCAACTGGAGAGGTAATCCTGCCATTAGCAAGGAGATAGATTCGCTTTACAACGACAAACTTGCAGAAGAACTCTGGAAAAAATCAGAAGAAATTACCGGATTTAAATATTAATTCCATTTTTTCTGTACTTTCGCAGGCTTAATTTACCCGATAATGTCTGCTGACGAGAAAAAATATATTAAATACATTGACGTTGAAAAGAATGTTTCGGAATCAAATTCCAAACTTCTCAAAAACCTTCCCGGATTTGTTCTGAGGATTATTGCAAGGATTGTACATCAGGATGAACTTAATGATCTGCTGAATAAGTTCTCACACACTGAGGGTGCAGAGTTTCTTGAGTGTGTACTCAAGGAATTCAACATAAAACTTGATATTGACGGACTTGAGAATCTCCCTGAACACCGTAAATGTTTTTTTGCGGCAAACCACCCGTTTGGTTTTGCAGACGGACTTGTTCTTACATATATTGTTTCCCAGAAATATGGAAAACTTAAGGCAATTGCAAACGACACCTTCAGATTTATCCCTCAGCTTCAGCCATTTGTTGTTAAGGTAAATGTATTTGGCTCATCATCCAAGGAGTATCTGAGAGCAATTGAGGAGACTTACAGCCAGGATATAGCAATTACTCACTTCCCTGCAGGGATTGTATCGAGAAAACATAACGGAGTCATACAGGACCTTCCATGGCAGAAGAGCTTTATAACAAAATCTGTTGCTCACCAGAGAGATATTGTTCCGCTCTTTTTTCACGGTACAAACTCAAAACTCTTTTACAGAATCAACAACATCAGGAAATTCTTTGGCATCAAGGCAAATATTGAGTTAACGCTTTTGCCTCACGAGATATTTCTGAAAAAGAATACAACTATCAAAGTAAGTATCGGGAAGCCAATTCCGTGGACTACATTTGACAAGAGCCATACTCATTACGAATGGGCCCAGATTGTAAGGCAAATGACTTACGACATGGGAAAAAGGAGTTAATTCATGAAAATTGCCATCACAGGAGGTGGTGCGGCGGGTTTCTTCTCGGCAATAACAGCACAAGAGAATTATCCTGAAGCATCTGTCACAATTTTCGAAAAATCATCAAAAGTACTGCACAAAGTAAGAATCTCAGGAGGCGGAAGGTGTAACATCACCAACGGCTGTGAATCCATGGATGAGTTGTGCAGTGCATATCCCCGCGGAGGCAGGCAGCTTAAAAAAATCTTCCCTCTTTTTGACAACAAAGATACAGTCAGCTGGTTTGAATCCAGAGGTGTTCAGCTTGTTTTACAGGAAGATGGCTGCATATTTCCCCGTACACAAGACTCGGGAAGCGTTACAAGCTGCCTCACAAGGGAGGCGCGCAGACTGGGTGTTAATGTAATTACTGATGCTGGTGTAAAATCAGTTACCAAGGCCGGAGAGTTGCTGGAACTTGCTTTTGTAAATCCGGAACGCACACCGCTTCAGTTTGACAAAGTTATAGTAACAACAGGGGGCTCGCCCAAAAAGAGCGGTCTTCTCTGGCTGGAACAGCTTGGCCACAAGACAGAGGAGCCTGTACCGTCGCTTTTCACCTTTAACATGCCCGGCGAGCCCATCAGAAAGCTCATGGGAATAGTTATTGAAGAGGCTGTTGTAACTCTGCAGGGAACAAAAATCACAACTTCAGGCCCGCTGCTTATAACTCACTGGGGAATGAGCGGTCCCGCAATTCTGAAACTCTCCTCACATGGCGCAAGAGTTATGAGCGAGAGTGGTTATGAGTTCAAAATAAGGATTAACTGGGTTAACGAGACAAACAGCAACAGAGTAACGGAGTCCCTGGAGAAGATAATCGCAGAGCATCCGTCCAAAATGCTGTCTACAATAAGACCTTACAATATTCCGTCCAGGCTTTGGGAATTCCTTCTGGAGAAGTGCGAGCTTCCTGCAGATAAGAAGTGGAAGGAAGTTGGAAGCAAGGGAAAAAACAGACTCGTAAACCTCCTTACAAATGATGAATATTCTATAAAGGGCAAGACAACATTCCGCGAGGAGTTTGTCACCTGCGGAGGGGTGAGTCTTGACGATGTCAATATCAGGACAATGGAGAGCAAGAGGGTTCCCGGTCTCTATTTCGCAGGTGAAGTTCTGGATATTGACGCAATAACCGGCGGATATAACCTTCAGAACGCCTGGACAACCGGTTTTGTAGCCGGATTGTTAAAATAATTTACAATTTTTAACAAAAAATGAACCTCGAATTAATTTTCTGGTTATATTTGCGTCGTAATCAACAAACAATGGCCCATTTAAACAATAACCTTATTAATAACAATTCGAATAATAATCTTATTCGGAGCGGGAGGCTATTGTTTTTTAACATGTAAATTCAACTAACCCTTTTTATAAATATTAGCCTTCTGCACTCTGCAGGGGGCTTTTTTTTTGTACCAAAT
>PHDP01000004.1 GCA_002842655.1 Bacteroidetes bacterium HGW-Bacteroidetes-14 | reverse complement strand
GCTGCTGCCGACTGGTCAACAGTTTCGGTAGCGGCTGGATCCGGTGTTTGAGCAGCAACATACTGTGCAGAAATGGTCATGAAACCAACTACTGCCAAAAACATGAAAAGTTTTTTCATAAATTTTTGAATGATTAAAGTATTAAACAATGTATTTTAAATAGTTATTTGTTTTCTATTATCGTCAAATATCGTGCAATTTAAAAAGATTTTTTTAATTCGCACTAATTGATTGTAATTTCCCCTCTCAAATTTTCTGTCAGGATATTTTTAACAACTTGACAATCTGTTTCATGTCCCAGTAAAAAAAATAATTTGGTTAGAGCAGCCTCTGTTGTGCTGTCAAAACCGCTTATTACACCTATCTTCTTTAGAAGTATGCCTGTTGAGTAAGCCTCCATGTCAACCCTGCCTGCATGACACTGAGAAACGTTAAGAATTATCAGCCCTCTGTCTATAGCTTTGCTGAGAGAATTGATAAACCACTCCGCAGTGGGAGCGTTTCCTGAACCGTAAGTTTCAAGGATTATTGCCCTGAGCCCCTTCATGTTAAGGAAGGATTCGACAAACTGTTCAGTTATGCCCGGAAAAATCTTTAAAATTGCAACTGAGGTATCCAGTTTCTCATTAACCTTTAAAACCGAATTCCACTCATCGGGGTAGGTGATGTATGATTTGTTGTACCTTATATGTATACCTGACTCGGCCAGAACGGGATAATTTGCAGAGCGGAAAGCCCTGAAGTTTTCTGCATTATATTTTGTAGTTCTGTTGCCTCTGTACAGCTGACTTTCGAAATACACGCAAACCTCCGGCACCATTGCCCTTCCCTCAGAATCCTTGGCTGCTGCAATCTCTATTGAGGAAATTAAATTCTCCTTGCCGTCTGTCCTGAGCATTCCTATTGGAAGCTGGCTACCTGTGAAAATAACGGGTTTTGTAAGGTTTTCAAGCATGAAGCTCAGTGCAGATGCCGAATATGACATAGTATCTGTGCCGTGAAGAATCACAAAGCCATCATAGCTGCTGTAGTTAGATTCAATCAGTTTTGCAATCTCTACCCAGAAACCTGTTTGGATATCAGAAGAGTCAATAGGAGGCTCAAATGAAAAGGTGTCAATTTTATATCCGAATTTTTTCAGTTCCGGTACTTCGTCAAGAATCTGATTGAAGTTAAATGGCATAAGTGCCCCTGTCTCGGGGTCCTGTTTCATGCCAATTGTTCCGCCGGTGTAGATCAGGAGAATTGATGAATTCATATTGTGAATGGTTTCTACTGCAAATTAAACAATTTTACGGCATTTGCTGTAGTTATTTCTGCAATTTCATCTCTGCCGGTATTAAATATTTCGGCAAGTTTATCTGCAACTAATGAGACATAGGCAGGTTCATTGCGTTTTCCTCTGAAAGGAACCGGAGTGAGCCACGGAGAATCTGTCTCAAGGATAATGTTCTCCAGCCCCGCCTCAATTACTGTTTTTGCAACATGTGCATTTTTATAGGTGACAACTCCCCCTATTCCAATTCTAAAATCTCCGTATTTTCTTATCCTCCTGAAAATTTCAATACTTCCGGAAAAGGCGTGGAAGACACCTCTCAGATTAAGGTGACGGCACCTTTCCAGCACTTCAAAGATCTCATCAAACGAATCCCTTGAGTGAATTATTACAGGTAAGTCAAGCTGAGATGCCAGCTCAAGCTGTTTCTCAAATACTACCGCCTGTTCACGGATAAACTCCCTGGACCAGTATCCGTCCATTCCAATTTCGCCAATAGCGTAATATCTCCTTCTGCGACTCTCGTTAATTACAAACTGTAGTTCGCTCTCCCAGTCCATTCCAACGGAAGTTGGGTGCAGGCCTGCAGCCGGGTATAGGAATCCGGGCATTTTGTCTGCACATTCAAGAAGTCTTGAGTGGCAGGTGCTGTCAATTGCAGGAAGAATACAGGCAGTTAATCCTGCCTCTGCCGCTCTGGCAGTAACATCATTAAAATCTGCTTCGAAAGCTTCGTCGTAGATGTGTGTATGGGTATCAATCAAAAGGGCCATTTCTCTTTTTGTTAAACTGCAGAATACCGGTTTCCGGACACAGAGCAGATATATCCTTCAATTTCGAGTTCAACGACCCTTGCTGTAAGCTCCTGTATTTTCTGTCCCGTAATGCTGTGCAATTCATCAATATTCAGTTCCGGATTCAGCCTCAAAGCTACTAATATTTTTTCTTTGTCCGGATTGCCCTCATAAAACAACTTGCGCACCCGGCCGCTCTCCTTTTGTTTTTCGGAAACCCACCCCAGGGCAGTCAGCAAATCTTCTGCAGAGGTGAATATTGCCGCAACGTTTTTTGCTATGAGATTATTGCATCCCTCTGAACGAATATCACCAATCCTGCCCGGTACGGCAAATACCTCTCTTGAATAGGAGTGAGCCAGCTCTGCTGTAATGAGAGCCCCTCCGTGTGCCCTGGATTCAACAATAATTGTTGCGGCAGACAGACCGGCAATGAGTCTGTTCCTTTGAACAAAATTTATTTTGAAAGATTCGCTTCCACGCGGGAATTCAGTGAGAAGAGAACCTTGCTTTACAATTTTACGGGCATGTGAGGTGTGAGCTGCAGGGTAAATTCTGTCCAGCGGGTTGGCCAGTATTGCGATAGTATCCAGTCCGTTATCAAGAGCAGCAAGATGTGCGCAGATGTCAATTCCAAAAGCCAGTCCGCTGGCAATAACAGGTTTAACACCCGACTCAGAGAGATCTGCAACAATTTTGCGGCACATCTTCTCCCCGTATGAAGATGAGAGCCTTGTGCCTACAATTGAGATAATCCGGTCGCTGTTAAGATTGCAGGAGCCAAATGAGTAAAATACAACAGGTGCATCCGGGCAGCTTCTTAGCAAAGGAGGGAAATCGGGGTGGTCTCTGTGGTGTATGCGGATTCCCTTCTCCCGGCACCATTCAAGCTCTGCCCGCGCTTCATCAAGGTTTTTCCGGTTAAGGATTTCGTCAATACAAACCTGACCTGGTGTAAAAATCTCCTCAAGCATATCTCTGCTCATTTCAAACAGAGCCTTTGCAGATCCAAGATTATCAATAATTGACCCGGGAATATTTACCCGGTATCTGAAAATCTTGCTCAGGGCAATATCATAAAGCAAATCATCGGGATACATGTTTTTATCTCAAAGATAAATTCATGAAACCCGATGATTGTCTTATTAAATTCAGAATCAGAAATATTTATTCCAGAATCAGAAAATTAAGAGTGCAAATCAGATAATGAGCATTGCATCTCCGTATGTTCCAAACTTGTAACCCTCTTTTATAGCAACATTGTATGCCCTCATTACATTGTCATAACCTCCAAATGCAGCTACAGTCATAAGCATGGTTGACTGCGGCAGGTGGAAGTTTGAAATAAGTGCATCAGGAATTGAGAAGCTGTAAGGAGGGAAGATAAACTTATTTGTCCATCCGGTGTAAGGTTTAATTTTGCTTTGTGTGGTAACAGAAGTTTCAACAGCCCTGAGTACTGTTATACCTACAGCAAATACCTTCTTTCCGTTCTCTTTTGCCTTGTTGATTTCGTTTGCAGATTCAGCTGAGATATTCATCTGTTCTGAATCCATCTTGTGCTTTGAAAGATCTTCCACATCTACTGTCCTGAAGTGGCCAAGTCCCATGTGAAGAGTGATCTCGGTTGTGTTTATTCCCTTAATTTCCATTCTCTTCATGAGTTCTCTGCTAAAGTGCAGACCAGCTGCAGGTGCTGCTACGGCTCCCTCATGCTGGGCATAAATTGTCTGATATCTTTCAGTGTCAATGTTTTCTGCTTTAGCACGAATCCACTTGGGAATTGGCATTTCGCCCAGACGGAACAGTGTTGCCTTAAACTCATCGTGCGTTCCGTCAAAGAGGAATCTGAGAGTTCTGCCCCTTGAGGTGGTGTTGTCAATTACCTCAGCAACCAGACTGTCATTCTCTCCAAAGTAGAGTTTGTTTCCGATACGGATTTTTCTGGCAGGATCTACAAGGACATCCCACAACTTCTGCTCGCTGTTGAGCTCCCTTAGCAGGAAAACCTCAATTTCTGCTCCGGTCTTCTCCTTGTTTCCGTAGAGTCTTGCCGGAAATACCTTGGTATTGTTAAAGATGAAAACATCGTCCTGCTGGCAGTATTCAAGAATGTCTTTAAAATTTTTGTGCTCAATCTCTCCGGTTTTGCGGTGCAAAACAAGAAGTTTAGATTCATCCCTGTATTTTGCGGGATATTTGGCAATTGTATCGGCAGGAAGGTTGTAGTTAAACTGAGATAATTTCATATATGCGTTTTAAAAAAAGTTGACGACTCTTTCTTATACGCATTTTTGTGACAAATGTTTCAATTATCTGAAAAATTTATCAGATTTTAAAAATTTCTTCAAATTCTGCCATTGAAAGAGCATTTTCAACACGAAATCCGCCCGATGCACTTCTGATAAGACCGGCAAGGTGAGCTCCGCTTTGGGCAGCTACTCCAATGTCCCTGGCAAAGGACCTTATATATGTGCCCTTGCTGCAGCTGATGGCAATTTTGAGGTTTGGATTCTGGTAGCTGATAATCTGTAAATCATAGATTGTTACCCTTGAGGCCTTCATCTCTGTCTCTTTTCCGGCTCTGGCCAGTTCATAAGCTCTTTTTCCGTCAATGAGCTTTGCCGAAAAGACCGGAGGAATCTGATCGATCTCACCCTTCATGTCGTTCAGCAGGCTCTCAATAAGTTCTCTGGTTACATGTTCGTGAGGATAGGTCTGGTCAATCTCCTTCTCCAGGTCGTAAGATGGTGTTGTGGCACCAAAGCAGATGTCTGCAATGTACTCCTTTCTTTCTGCCTGCAGGGATTCGGCAGACCTTGTGGCCTTACCTATACAGATGAGCAGCACGCCTGTGGCAAGCGGGTCAAGTGTTCCGGCATGTCCCACCTTAATGTTTTTGAGGTTAAAATACCTCTGAAACCTGAACTTGATTTTTCTTACAGCATCTGCAGATGTCCAGTGCAGGGGCTTGTCCAGTACCATAACAATACCCCCGGGATAGCTCTCCATGTTTCGGGACAGTGTTGCCTGAAGCGAAGATTTGTCAAGAACCAGATAGGTTTTTTCAGTGCTCATCTGCAGCCAATTTTACCCACTCTGTTTGCATGACGGCCACCTTCAAACTCAGATGTGAGGAATGCGGCAAGTATCTCTTTTGCAGTTTCGGCAGAGATAAACCTGGCCGGCAGCGAGAGGATATTGGCATCGTTATGGTTTCTTGCAAGTTTTGCAAGCTCCGGAGTCCAGCAGAGTGCTGCCCTTATTCCGGCATGTTTGTTCACAGTCATGCTGATTCCGTTTCCGGAGCCGCATATTGCTATTCCCTGAGGGAGCTTTCCGCTTTCAACGGCATTTGCCAGGGGGTGGGCAACATCGGGATAATCCATACTTTCCGGAGAGTCTGTTCCAAAATCTTCGACAGTATATCCCATTGCAGAGAGCTCTATCTTGAGCAACTCTTTAAGTTCGTATCCGGCATGGTCAGATGCGATTCCTATGTTTTTTGCAGTTTGATTCATGGCGGCAAAGTTAGCATTTTATTTTATTGGCTCAAGGAGGATATTTATTACATTTGTTCTCCAAACATTTAGAGACTATGAATATCCAGATGCTGGACCTCAGGGGTCAGTACAGAAACATAAAGGAGGAGGTAGACAGGGCCGTTGCATCTGTTATTGAGGAGGCTCACTTTATTAACGGAAGCGAGGTAGATAAATTTGCTTCAGAACTGGGCTTATATCTTGATTCAAAACATGTGATTCCATGTGCAAACGGAACCGACGCTCTTCAGATTGCACTTATGTCTCTGGAGCTTAAGCCAGGAGATGAGGTTATTTTGCCGGCATTTACCTATGCAGCAACAGCAGAAGTTGTCGCACTGCTTGGACTTGTACCGGTTCTTGCAGATGTTTCAGCCCGTAATTTCAATATTAATCCCGGTGAAATTGAGAAGGTCGTCTCAGAAAAGACAAGGGCAATAATGCCGGTTCACCTTTTTGGACAATCTGCCAGTATGGAACCGCTGCTTGAGATCTCGTCAAAATATGGCCTTAAGGTGATTGAAGATAATGCGCAGGCGATAGGGGCTGAATACAGCTTCTCCGGAGGTGAAACAAAATTTTGTGGAACAATCGGAGATATTGGCTGCACCTCATTTTTCCCTTCAAAGAATCTGGGATGTTACGGAGACGGTGGTGCGATTTTTTCCTCAAACCCATATCTTGGCGAAAGACTTCGCATGATTGCAAACCATGGGCAGAAAGAGAAGTACAGACACGATATTGTTGGATGCAATTCAAGGCTGGACACCATACAGGCGGCAATACTCAGAATTAAGCTGGCAAACCTGGATAAATACACGGCAGCCAGACAACAGGCAGCATCCGTTTACAGGGAACTTCTTGCAGATGTAGAGGAAATTACTCTTCCATATGAAGAGAGTTATTCAACGCATGTATATCATCAGTTTACTATCCGCTGCAGCGACAGAGACGGGCTGAAAAACCACCTTGCTTCAAAGGGAGTTCCGTCTATGGTCTACTATCCTCATCCTATAGAGGCCCAGCCTGCATTCAGGGATATTGTAGTGAAAAGATCATCAACAGAGGTAGCTGTTAAGCTTGCTAAAGAGGTTTTGTCACTTCCTATGCATACGGAGCTAAAATATGAAGAGCAGAAGTTTATTGCTGAGACTATTAAAGAATTTATATCAGAAAAGAGATAGATGAAAAAAGCTAAAATCCTGGTTACAGGCGGGACCGGTTACATTGGTTCTCATACAGTTGTAGAGCTAGATGCTGCCGGATATGAGGTTGTGGTTGTGGATAATTTTTCCAACTCCACACCAGAGGTAATTGACAACATCGAGAGTATAACCGGCAAGAAAATAACATTTCTTGAACTTGACTGTGCAGACAAAGATCATATGAGACTGCTGTTTGCCAAACATCCGGATATCTCTGCTGCAATTCATTTTGCTGCATACAAGGCTGTTGGGGAGAGTGTCGATAAACCTGTGGAGTATTATCATAACAATCTCTCTTCTCTGCTTTGTCTGCTGAGCGAAATGACTGCAGGAGGCAGAAGGGGATCTGTAGTTTTCTCCTCATCCTGTACGGTATATGGTCAGCCTAAGGCCGAACACCTTCCGGTGAGCGAATCGGCTCCGCTCCAGCCTGCCACCTCTCCTTACGGAAAGACAAAACAGATGTGCGAGGATATTCTTACCGATGCTTCGGCTGCAATGAAAGGTGCTCTTAAAGTCATTTCTCTCAGGTACTTTAATCCGGTGGGAGCTCATCCATCTGCAAAAATAGGAGAGCTGCCAAGGGGTGTTCCGCAGAACCTTCTGCCATTTGTAACACAGACAGCGATTGGACTTCGCGAGCAGTTGAGTGTATTTGGAAATGATTACAATACACCTGACGGGTCATGCATCAGAGACTATATATATGTCTGCGACCTTGCGAAGGCCCATGTAAAGGCGGTAGACAGAATGCTGGAGAGGGCAGATGAAATGGAGGGAGATATAGAGTATTTCAATCTGGGAACCGGCAGGGGACTCTCTGTTCTTGAGATTGTCAATATGTTTGAAAAGGCCACCGGAGTAAAGGTTAACTACAGAATTGCACCCAGAAGGGCAGGGGATGTTGAGCAGGTTTGGGCAGATCCCGCCAGGGCAAACAAAGTACTGGGCTGGAAGGCCGATACCCCGCTGGAGGATGTGCTTCGCTCAGCCTGGGAGTGGGAGAAAAAAATAAGGTCATAAATAAAACACCGGAGCTGTTCATGCAACTCCGGTGTTTCTTGTTTAATATATAATCAATCGGATACTTTTCAATCTTGGAATCTTCAGCTTTTAACAAGCTTTTCAATTCTGGATACAGTCTCCTCTTTTCCGGTAAGAGCCATAATATCTGCTACTCCCGGTCCTTTTGATGCTCCCACCATTGCCAGGCGGAGCGTATTCATTACTGCTCCCATCTGCCATCCGTTTTCCTTGATGAAAGGGGAGAGGTTGTGTTCAATATTCTCTTTTGTAAATGGTTCCATAGAAGAGAGCATTTCTGCCACACGGGTAAGAATTGCAGGAGTCTCCTCTTTCCAGAACTTATCCTTTACACTCTGGTCATAACCGGCAGGAGCAGTAAAGAAGTAATCTGAGAGCTCCCAGAAATCCTTTACAAAATGGGCTCTCTCCCGTATGAGTTCCACTACCTGTTCAATATAAGGCACCGGTTTGGAAATTCCTTTCTCTCTAAGAATCACAGAAAATTCAGCAGCAAGGGAACTGGTGCTTCTCATCCTCAGATACTCCTGGTTGAACCATTTTGCCTTGTCCGGATTGAACTTTGCTCCGGATTTTACTACCCTGTCAAGTGAGAATGCCGCAGCCAGCTCATCCAGTGTAAAGATCTCCTTTTCAGTTCCCGGATTCCATCCGAGGAATGCAAGCAGATTCACGAATGCTTCAGGGAAATATCCATCTTCGCGGTAACCTCTTGAAACCTCACCTTCGCTGTTTTTCCACTCAAGAGGAAATACAGGGAAACCCAGTCTGTCACCGTCGCGCTTGCTCAGCTTTCCCTTACCGTCTGGCTTAAGCAGGAGTGAAAGGTGCGCAAAATTGGGCTTTGTATCTGCCCAGCCGAATGCTTCGTAAAGCATGTAATGGAGCGGCAGGGACGGAAGCCACTCTTCACCGCGGATAACATCTGATATCTCCATCAGGTGGTCATCTACAATATTGGCCAGGTGATATGTCGGCAGCTCATCTGCAGCTTTCCACAGAACTTTATCATCGAGAGTGCTTGAGTTGACCTCAATATCGCCCCGGATTAAGTCTGTCATTTTTATGATTTTGTCAACAGGCATTTTGAACCTCACAACCCAGTGATTTCCCGATGCCAGCCTTGAGGCTGTCTCTTCAGGAGAAAATTTGAGTGAAGTGGAGAGACTCTCCCTTACCTGATAGTTATAGGTGAAGGTTTCTCCTTTTGACTCGGCCTCTTTTCTTAATGTATCAAGCTCTTCAGAAGTGTCGAATGCGTAGTAGGCATATCCGTTTTCTACGAGCTGCTCTGCATATTTTCTGTAAAGCGGTTTCCTCTGTGATTGTCTGTAAGGGGCGTGCGGATGACGCTCGGAGGGTGTTTCGGCAATTTTACCATTTTCTACTCCTTCGTCCGGAGAGATACCACACCATGCAAGTGCCCCAATGATGTACTCCTCTGCTCCGGGAACAAATCTCTGCGAGTCTGTGTCCTCAATTCTGAGAATAAAATCTCCCCCTCTCTGTTTTGCATAAAGATAGTTGTACAGTGCAGTACGCACGCCCCCCATGTGAAGAGGGCCTGTAGGACTTGGTGCAAAACGAACTCTGGTTCTTCCTGTCATGTCTGTAAATTAGTCTTGTGTTTGGTGAAGGTAAGAGTTGTCTGACATCAGATGCTGCTTTCCGTCTCTCTCCTCAATGCGGAGCGATCCGCTGCCCCTGCTCTCGGCAGGCTGCTGAGGTGCACCTCTCTCCTCCTTGTTAATCATAACTCTTCTTCTTATGTAGGCCGGCTGTGTCTCCAGCTCTACTATATTATCTTCGGCTCCCAGTATGAGGGCCGGTTTTTCTCTTGGTGTATCTGTTGCCTGCTTTGGAATGTATGCAGGTTTTGCCCTCTCCGGTCTGTTTACCGGAAGCTCCATCGCAGGATTCTTCAGGTCTATTACAACCTGTGGTTTGCTTACGGGTATCTGATAGTCCTCGCCAAGAGTTACAGTCTCTACAAGTCTGTCTCCCTCTGTAGATATCTGAGGAAGTGAGTGCATGTCAAAACCTGTTGCAACAACTGTTACGCTTATAGCTTCTCCAATTTCGGGATCGTTAACAACACCTCGCTTGAACTTCATTACCCTCTCCCCGGTGTACTCCTTGATGTAGTCCATAATCTGGGAGAGTTCGGCCATTGTAAGGCCGTTATTGTTACTCGAGGTGATATTTACAAGAACACCCTTTGCTGTTTTAAGGTCATAATCATTAAGCAGCGGAGATGAGAATGCCTCTTCAACTGCACGGATTGCCCTGTTTTCTCCGGATGCCGTGCCGGTACCCATAAGAGCCATTCCGCTGCTGGACATAATCATTTTAACGTCAGCGAAGTCCACGTTAATAAAGCCGGGGCGTGTGATAATCTCGGCAATACCCTTTACAGCCGAACTCAATACTGAGTTTGATTTTGGGAATGCATCAAAAATGTTGAGTTCTCCGAATATCTTGTATATCTTCTGATTGTCAATTATAAGCAAGCTGTCTACATATCTCTCAAGCTCCTTGATTCCCACAATTGCTCTTTTCAGAAATTCCTGACCTTCGTCACGGAAAGGCAGTGTTACAACGCCAACAGTGAGCAGACCCATGTCACGGGCAATTTTTGCAATGACCGGAGCAGCACCTGTACCGGTACCGCCGCCCATTCCCGCAGTTATGAATACCATCTCTGTGTGACCCGACAGAGACTCCTTAATCTGATCTATTGACTCGAGAGCAGCTGCGCGGCCTCTTTCCGGATCACAACCTGCTCCAAGTCCCTTTGCAAGGGAGTGGCCAAGCTGAACCTTCTCAGTCACGGGGCTGTTCTTAAGAGCCATAGTGTCCGTATTGCAGATCATAAAGTCTACATCCTTTATACCCTGCTGATACATCTGGCTGACGGCATTTCCGCCGCCACCGCCAACACCCACAACCTTAATGATTGAGTTGCTGGATTCCCAGTTTACCGGAATTATATCTTTCATTTCCATTGTTATGCTTCGTTATCGCCTGATTCGAAGAAGATACCTATACGATCCTTGACATTTGAGAAAAACTTTCCGCTGTTTTGTCTGGGAGCTTTAGGCTGCTTCTTTTTCTCTTCTGTTGTTGCTGCCGGAGCCTCAACAGCTACTATCTCCTCCTCAGGGAAGAGAGTAGTGTCAATCATTCTGTTACCCTCACTCTGCAGAGGAGCGCTATCATATTTACTGTTTTCTATGCCGTAAATCAGCAGTCCCACAGCAGTTGATGAGCTTGGTTTACTCACCGCTTCAGGGGAGTCAAAGGTAATATTAATTTTTGGAGAGGCAATTCTGGTTTCATATCCGGTTTTGTAACTTACATAGTTACAGATATGTGCGAGCTGTGAACCACCACCGGTAAGAACAATGCCTGCAGCAAGCTTATCCTGATATCCTGAGCGCTCAATTTCGTACATTATTGCCTCAACTATTTCTGCAACTCTTGCCTCAATAATGCTGGCAATCACCTTGAAAGAAACCTCCCTTGAATCACGGCCGCCAATTCCCGGAATAACAACAGTCTTGTTGTCCGGTGCGTAGTCTGTAATACAAGAACCGTACTGAATCTTCATCTGCTCTGCATTTCTTGATGATACGCCGCATCCCTGTTTCAGGTCTTCAGTAATTGAATTTCCGCCAAATGGTATAACGGCAGTATGTCTGATAATGTTGTCCTCAATAATGAGAAGGTCAGTTGTGCCGCCTCCGATATCTACCATTGCAACACCCATCTCCATCTCCTCTTCTGATACAACTGCAAGTGCAGATGCAACCGGTTCGAGAACAAGCTCTTTAAGTTTAAGACCGGCACGGGCTATCACAGACTTGCTGTGCTCGGCAGAGTTGGTTCTTCCTATAAAGATCTTGTAGTTACCCTCAATCTGGCTTCCAACCATTCCCACAACCTCTGTCTGACCAATATGGTCGTCTACATTGTAGCTCTGCGGTATTACATGCAGAATCTTCTCTCCGGCATTTACCCTTGTTTTGTACATCTCTTCGCGCATATCATCAACCTCTTTCTGGGAGATCAGCTGATCCGGACGCTGTCTGTTTCGTTTACAGCCTTCGTCTGTACATCTGATATGCTGACCTGCTATACCTACGAAAACCTCCTTGATTTCAATATTGTTCTCCTCCTTAATCTCCTGAAGGGTGGGATTAAGTGACTCAAGAACATTCATGATGTTTACCACCTCGCCCCTCATGATCCCCTTTGACGGAGCCTCCTTGAAGGCAATGATTTTGTATCCAGATTCGCTCTTTTCACCAACCAGGCTCACTACTTTAGTTGTGCCCAGGTCAACGGCTGCCGTGTAAGTTTTCATATGTTCAGGTTATTATTATTTTTAGTTTTGTTATCTCTTTTTGTGCAAACTATCTGGTTGCTGTACTGCAGGCTGATTGTTTTGTATTTATCCCATCCTGCATTTGGGATTACATGATTGTAAAAAGCCATCAGCTTTTCAAACTTTGCCTCAGGGTTGTCCGGCTTTCCAAACACAATCTCGTGCTGGCCAACTCTGGGTATAATGTGAAGGTCTCCCTTTTCGTCAATGTAAATCTGCTCCACCTGAGCGTTTAACAATTCGTTTTTGTCTATGAAAAGTCCAAGTTCAAGCATCTCATTTGCCCACTCTTTGTTCTGTTTGACCCTTCCTCTGTATCCCGGAACCAGTGTGAGCGGAATAAATCCAGTAACTACAGGAACATAGGAGGTAAAGGTCTTAACAAGCGGAAACATATATGCTGTCTCATCCATGTAAAATCCGCCGTTTTCGGTTTCAAACCTTAGAACAGGTCTTCTTTGTTCGATTTTAACATGAAGAACTCCCTGTCCGTTGTAATTTACTATCGACCTGCGGATAGCTGTTCTGTTATTCAGTATGTTCTCAAGTTCATGAAGATTTATATGTCTCAGTTTGCTCTCATTAATTGTAATTCCCTCCTCGCGTATAAGGCCCTGAATCTCCTGAATACTTACAAACCTGTTTACAGCGCTGTCAAGAACGGCAATCTCGATTCTTTTGCACTTAACTTTTGCACTTTCGCTTTTCTCAAGCATTGTTGAAAAGACAAAGTATGCCGCAAGCGAGGCGAACAGTATCGTATAACCGGTGTATATCATTATTTTCCTAAACATGGTACCTCTCCTTTATCATATTGGTTACAGGAACTATGAAGCGGTCTATGTCACCGGCGCCAAAAGTAATGAGTATGTCAAGCTCCATTTCAGAGAGAGTCTCCATTAGTCTCTCCTTGTTTATAAGAACCTTATCCGGTATAGTTACATTATCAAAAATAATTGCTGAGGTAACCCCCTCAATTGGCAATTCCCTGGCAGGATAGATGTCAAGAAGAATCAGCTGGTCAAGAGCGCTCAGACTCTCAGCAAATTCTGCTGCAAAATCCCTTGTCCTTGTGTAGAGGTGAGGCTGAAAAACAGCTGTCAGTCTCCTTCCGGGGAATATGTTTCTGATTGAACTGATTGCAGCCGAGATCTCTCTCGGATGGTGCGCATAGTCATCAATATATGAAACAGCAGGGGTGTTCACATGAATGTCAAATCTTCTCTCAACTCCGCAGAATTCTGCAAGGGCAGTTCTTAGTTCTCTCTCTCCAATGCCGTTGAGAAGAGCAGCGGCTGAAGCTGCAATTGCATTCTCAATATTAACCCACCCCGGGATTCCAAGGGTGCAGTTCTTTATTTCACCGGCAGGGTGAACAAGTGTGAATGTAAAATATCCGCTTTCATTCAGTTCAAGATGTTTGGCATAGAAATCTGCCACAGAGTCAAAGCTGTAGCTGTAGAGTTTCACTCCGGCAGCAAGTTTTGAATCCGGTGTTATTCCCTTTTTGAGAATCAGATTACCACCCTCTTTTACCTGAGATGCGAATGCAGCAAATGCCTCTTTAATACTTTCATGGTTGCTGTAAATGTCCAGATGGTCTGCATCTGTAGAAGTAATGATTGCAGTATCCGGGAAAAGCTGCAGAAATGAACGGTCGAATTCATCGGCCTCAGCAACAAGAAATTCACTGTTTGATAGCAAAAGGTTTGTATGGTAGTTCTTTGAAATTCCACCCAGAAATGCAGTACATCCTTTACCGGCAGAGGTAAAAATGTGTGCAAGTAATGTAGATGTGGTTGTTTTACCATGTGTGCCAGCAACTGCCAGAGTCTTTTTTGCTGCAGCAAGCACACCAAGTGCTCTCGATCTCTTAACCATCATGTATGGTCTTGAGCCGAAATATTTCAGTTCACTCATATCTGCCGGCACGGCAGGAGTGTAGATTACCAGTGTGTTCTCAACCTCGTCAATGAACGGCTGAGGTATAAGATCAGTATTGTCTTCGTAGTGTATTGCAATTCCTTCGCTCTCCAGTTCAAGGGTTAGTTTGCTTGGTGTTTTGTCATACCCGGCAACATTTGAACCTGCATGTTTGTAGTATCTGGCAAGTGCGCTCATGCCTATGCCGCCAATGCCAATCAGATATACATTTTTCATTCTCTCCCTCCTGTAAGTTTAAATAGTTCGTGTACAATAACAGATGCAGAATCCTTGTAACCCATATGGCCAATCTTCTCCTCCAGCTCCTCAATCCTGACCGGGTCTGCAATAAGTTCTGCCGCTGTTGACATAAGATATTGCGGGGCTTCGCCATCTTTGACCATTAGAGCTGCCCCCCTCTCTACAAGGGACCTTGCGTTGTGTGTCTGATGGTCCTCTGCAACCATTGGTGACGGCACAAAAATGCATGCTTTCTTGGCAATGCTCAGCTCAGAAATTGTACCTGCGCCTGCTCTGGTTATTATTACATCTGCTGCGGCAAAAGCCAGATCCATTCTGTCAATGAATGCATAGTTTCTAACCCAGCCCCTTGGGTTTTCCTCAACAAACCGGTCAATCTCCTCTTTATAGAACTTCCCGGTCTGCCAGATTATTTCTATATCGCTTTCAGTATGTGATTTTATCCACTCCTGAACAGCAGTGTTAAGAGTTCTTGCTCCCAGGCTTCCGCCTGTAACCAGTAATACCCTTTTTGAATCTTTAATCCCAAAATGTCTCTTTCCCTCTTTTTTCATTTCAGGAGTAGTCATTTTGATACCCTCCCTTACCGGATTTCCCGTAATGAGAATTTTATCTTCCGGGAAAAATTTTGCCATACCTTCGTATGCAACACAAATGATTCCTGCTCTCTTTGACAGAATCCTGTTGGTAAGGCCGGCATAAGAGTTTTGCTCCTGAATGAGGTAAGGGATTTTTTTTCTTCCCGCCATCCAGAGCAGAGGAGCACTTGCATAGCCGCCAACTCCAACTACTGCGTCAGGTTTGAAATCATTCAGTATTTCACCTGCCCTTCTGAGACTTTTTAGTACTTTAAAAGGAAGGAGCAGATTTGAGAATGAGAGTTTTCTCTTGAGCCCTGCAACAGGTAATCCAACTATTTTGTATCCTGCAGCCGGAACCCTCTCCATCTCCATTTTACCAAGAGCTCCCACGAAAAGAATTTCGGCATCGGGAGATACCCTTTTAATCTCGTTAGCAATGGAGATAGCCGGGAAGATATGTCCCCCGGTTCCGCCTCCGCTTATGATGATTCTTGGTTCTCTTTTCATAGCTCTATGTTTTCTTCAGTTTGGTTCTCCTGTATCTCAGACTCTGCCGGTACCTTGCATTTACTGTTTTCTACACTTCTGCTGACTGCCAGAATTATCCCGAATGCGCTGCTCATAATAATGAGCGAAGTACCACCCAGACTTATCAGCGGCAGGGTGTGTCCCGTTACCGGAAGAATACTTACGTTTACCAGAATGTGCAGCATTGCCTGAGAGACAATGAGCAGTCCAAGGCCTATAACTGTAATTGCAGAGAACATCTTGAGACATCCCCTTGCAATGGCAATGCATCTGTAAAGGAACCACAGGTAAAGCATCAGAATAACTGTTCCGCCAACCAGTCCCCACTCCTCAACAATAATTGAGTAAATAAAATCTGAATATGGGTGAGGCAGTACATAGCGCTGAGTACTCTTACCGGGACCCTTTCCAATAACATTAGCAGAGGCAATGGCAATTTTAGCCATATCTGCCTGGAATGTTTTGTCCAGCTCTCTCTGTTTCTCCTGAGGTGTGAGAGTATGATCAAGGCTCTTCTCTACTGTGAAATTCTTTACTCTGGAAACCATTGTGGCAATACGCGGGAACAGTCCGAATGCAAAGTGCAGCATAATAACCAGGGCAATTATTCCGGAAGCGATTCCTACTGTTTTTACCAGGTGACCAGTTTTAATACCGCCAATAATCAGCAGCAAAAAGGCAAGCCCGCCAAGAACCAGTGCGGTTGAGGCACTGCCGTTCAGAATGAGCAGGAGCTCTACTCCAAGCGGTATCAGAATCCAGAGAGTAAACTCCTTGAAGGATTCAAATTTTCTGTCTTCCAGTACCTTGGCGAGGTAAAGCATTGTAGTTATTTTTGCAATTTCGCTCGGCTGGAAAGAGACTCCAAAAATGGTAATCCATCGTTCTGCATCATTGATTGTACTTCCGAATGCAATAGTTGCCACAAGCAATCCTATACCCAGAAGCATTCCCAGATATGCAATCTTTCTGTACCATCCTAAAGGTATGCGAGAGCAGATATACAGAGCTGTCAGGCCGAATATAACGAAACGCAGCTGCTTCAGAAGATAAAAGAATGTACTCTTCTCCTCTCTGAAAGCAAGCGAGCTGCTTGACGAATATACTGCGGCAATAGAGATGAGTGACAGAGCGATTACAATCACCCATATCACCTTATCTCCCTTAAGTCTGTTTATAAAGCTCTCTCCCATAATTAAAGCGCGGCTACAGCCTCTTTAAATTGTTTTCCTCTGTCTTCGTAATTTTTGAACAGGTCAAAGCTTGCGCAGGCCGGTGACAGGAGAACTGTCTCTCCCTGTTTTGCACATTTATAGGCAATGTTTACTGCCTCAGCTGCAGAACCTGCATCGTAGATCTCCTCTACCATCTCTCCAAATTCCTTGTGGAGTTTCTTGTTGTCGACACCCATGCATATTAGTACTCTTACCTTGTCTTTTACCAGATCGTAAAGAGGTGAGTAATCATTTCCCTTATCCTTGCCCCCGGCAATCCATACCACAGATGTCTTCATACTCTCAAGTGCATACCAGGTAGAATTCACGTTGGTTGCTTTGGAGTCATTTATATACAGTACATTTTTTACTTTAAGCACATTCTCCAGACGGTGCTCAACACCTTTAAAGCTGGAAAGACTTTCCCGCACAACTTCATTGCTTATCTTGAGAATCTTTCCTGTAATGGCTGCTGCCATTGAGTTGTAGATATTGTGTTTGCCCTGGAGTGACAACTCATTTACAAACATCTGATAGTTGTCATTATTGTAGACAACATGCATCTGCTCCTCCCTGATAAAAGCCCCCTCCTGCACCTCAGTTGTCTGACTGAACGGAAGTTTCTTTGCCTGAAGAACAATCTTGTTAAGGTGAGAAATGCTTATTTCATCATCTGCACAGAAAATAAAGCAATCCTCTGAAGACATGTTTCTTGTGATTCTGAACTTTGCCTTGATGTAATTCTCCATATTGTTGTCATAGCGATCAAGGTGGTCCGGAGTGATATTGAGCAGAACTGCAATATCTGCCTTAAAGTCATAAATGCCCTCAAGCTGGAAACTGCTCAGCTCAAGTACATAGTAATCGTAATCTTTGGTTGCTACCTGAAATGCATAACTCTGACCGATGTTTCCTGCAAGACCTACATTTAGCCCGGCATTCTTCATCAGGAAGTATATGATTGAGGTTGTTGTTGTCTTTCCGTTACTGCCGGTAATGCATATTTTTCTTGACCTGTCAAAACGGCCGGCAAATTCAATCTCCGAAATTACAGGTATACCCAGTGCCAGAATCTCCTCTACAATTGGAACTGTATCCGGAATTCCGGGACTTTTAACCACTTCGTCTGCGTTGAGAATCTTCTCTTTGGTATGCCCTCCGTCTTCGTATGGAATATTGAATCTTTCAAGCATTGCCTTTGCATCATCCTGAAGCATGTTGCAGTCAGAAAGAAAAGTGTCATATCCTTTTACAGATGCCAGAACTGCTGCTCCCACACCGCTCTCTCCGCCTCCAAGAACTACTACTCTAGACATATATTATCTTATTTTTAATGTTACAACTGTTACTACTGCCAGAATGATTGCTATAATCCAGAACCGGGCAACAATCTTGGCTTCGGGCAGTGCTCTCTTTGGGAACTGAATGAGGGCAGGAATTCCCTCTTTCTGAAAATGGTGGTGAAGCGGAGACATTTTGAATACTCTCACACCTTCGCCATATTTCTTTCTGGTATATTTAAAATAGAGTCTCTGGATAATTACAGAGAGGCTCTCCACAAAGAAGATTCCGCAAAGAATTGGAATGAGCAGCTCTTTATGAATCATAATTGCTGCTACTGCTATTATTCCTCCAATGGCAAGTGACCCGGTATCTCCCATGAATACCTGAGCAGGGTAGGAGTTGTACCAGAGGAATCCCACCAGTGCTCCAATAAAGGCTGCCATAACAATCACAAGTTCTCCCGTGTTGGGAATATACATGATATTGAGGTAATTGGCGTATATTACGTTACCCGACAGATATGCAAGCACAGCCAGAGTAACCCCCACAACAGCTGAAACTCCGGTCGCAAGACCATCCATGCCATCTGTAAGGTTTGTTCCGTTGGATACAGCAGTTACAATGAATATTACCATTACTATATAAATGATCCAGGTAACTTTTTCTCCCAGTTCTCCTTCGAAAGGAGAGAGCCATGCATAGTCAAATTCGTTATCCTTTACAAAAGGTATAGTGGTGATTGTACTCTTTACATCCTTAAAATATCCGACTTTGTCTGAGAATCCCTCCTGGCTTATAACCTCTGCATGAGATTCAACAGCATCTGAGGTAGATGGAACTCTTACCACAGCCTGGTCGCTCAGGTAAAGACTTACTCCAACTATGAGCCCTAATCCCACCTGTCCAAAAATCTTGAATTTTCCCTGAAGTCCCTCTTTATTCTTTTTGAAGACTTTAATATAATCATCAAGAAATCCTATGAAACCCAGCCACACTGTTGTGATAATCATGAGCTGGACGTATATGTTGGTGAGGTCACCAAGCAAGATTGCCGGAATAAGAAGAGAGACAAGGATAATAATACCTCCCATTGTAGGAGTTCCCTTTTTCTGCATCTGTCCCTCCAGTCCCAGGTCTCTGATACTCTCTCCAATCTGTTTTTTTGCCAGTTTGTTGATTATTCTCTTGCCCAGAAACAAAGCTATGAGCATCGACAGTATTATGGCAGAAAAGGCGCGGAACGAAATGTACCTGAAGAGGCCCAGTCCCGGAAAGTCTACATAATCCTTTAGATATTCAAATAAATTGTACAACATAGCCTTAATTGTTTTGATCAAATACTTCTCCTATAACCTCCTTGTCATCGAAGTGATGTTTCACTCCCTTTACATCCTGATAGTTCTCGTGGCCCTTTCCTGCCACAAGTACAATCGATCCCGGATTAGCCATAATGAGCGCTGTCCTTATTGCCTCTTTTCTGTCTGTAATGAAGAGTGCCCTTGCCCTCCCCTTGGTTTCAAACCCCGCCTTAATATCTTCAATTATTGCCTCAGGTTCTTCAAACCTTGGGTTATCTGATGTGACAACCACTTTATCTGAATACTTCGCAGCAACCTTTGCCATCTCCGGACGCTTAGTCTTGTCTCTGTTTCCCCCGCATCCGAAAACTGTTACTATCTCCTTGCCGTCTGCACAATCCTTAAGGGTTTTGAGAACATTCTCAAGGGCATCCGGTGTGTGTGCATAATCAACAACTGCGGTTAGCTCCCTGAATCCCTTAATATACTCCAGTCTTCCGGCGACACTTGTTAAAGCACTAATCTGAACCAGAGTCTCCTCTCTTCCTGCTCCAAGAAGCACAGCGGCAGAGTATACTGCCAGCAGGTTATATGCATTGTGAACGCCTATGAATTTGGTCCATACCTCCTGATTGTCAATTTTGACAAGCATGCCGTCCAGCCCCTTTTCAATAATCCTGCAGTTAAAGTCTGCAGGTGAAATGCATGAGTATCTGTATTTTTTTGCAGGGGTATTCTGGAGCATAACCAAGCCGTTTCTGTCATCAATATTGGTGAGGGCAAAAGCATCTGGTTCCAGATTGTCAAAGAAGCTCTTCTTGACTCTTATATACTCTGCAAATGTCTTGTGGTAATCAAGGTGATCATGTGTGATATTTGAAAAGATTCCTCCGGTAAAATGAATTCCGGCTGTTCTTTTCTGATCAAGTGAGTGGGAGCTAACCTCCATAAAGCAATATTCGCAACCCTCTGCTGCCATTCTTGCCATAAGTGAGTTCATCTGCACCGGGTCCGGAGTTGTATGTGTTGCCTCTACCTCTTTGTCTCCAATGTAGTTTACAATTGTTGAGAGCAGGCCGCATTTGTAACCAAGTCCGGTAAAGAGTCTGTGCATAAGTGTTACAGTAGTGGTTTTTCCGTTTGTGCCGGTTATTCCCACAACTTTCATTGCCTCAGAGGGCCTGCCGTAAAAGTTTGATGCTGCCATTCCAAGAGCAAGGTGGCTGTCCGGAGTTGTAATGAGGGCAGATTGTGCGAACTCTGCCGGGATCTCTTCGCAAAGCACAGCTGAAGCTCCCTTTTCAAGAGCCATACCTATATACTGATGTCCGTCAGAAGCACTGCCTCTTACTGCTATAAAGAGATCTCCTGGCTTGATACTCCTTGAGTCAAAGCAAACTCCGCCAATCTCTGCATCCATTTGCAGCGATTTGCCGGTTGAACCTGTAGGAATGCCTTGCAGCAAATTATTTAGTCTCATAATTGTCTGAAAGTTGAATGTTAATAATGGAGTTCTTCTCTGCCCATGCTCCCGGCGCCGGTGTCTGGGCTACCACTCTGCCCTTGCCGGTAAATTTTACCTTGTAACCCTGGTTTTCCAGTATGTACAGAGCATCCCTCAGTCCCATGTTAAGAACACCAGGCACGCTGTCTCTGTCAATATGGTATTCCTCTGCCACAACTCTTTCAAGTGAGTCTTTGCTGAAACTTATCCATTCGCCTGAAGCTTTGCCGTATTTGTCTGCAGATGGAAGAGAGGCCATCAGCTTTGATGTCTCCTTTGCCCTTCCCGACATAATATGCGGGGTTGTCAGGGTTACTTTACCCTTTCCCTGAACAGGTGCGCTCCACTGAGGATTGTTTGCGTAAATTCTGTCTGCTATCTGTTTGAAAACCGGAGCTGCCCATGAGCCTCCGTAGAAGTTTGCCCTTGTTTTGTTTGTGTAGAGAACCACAACTGCCGTATATTTTGGATTGTCACTCGGGAAGAAGCCGGCAAATGAGGCCTGATGTTTTCTGTATCCCTGTGAATCTATGTATCTGCCGTCAAACGCAATCTGCG
Organism: Bacteroidetes bacterium HGW-Bacteroidetes-14; assembly: GCA_002842655.1. GTDB lineage: Bacteria > Bacteroidota > Bacteroidia > Bacteroidales > UBA932 > Bact-08. The sequence goes on along the minus strand of PHDP01000004.1, from coordinate 27,766 downwards.
CAGTACCTGTCTTTCCTGATATCTTATATCTTGGATCGTTGATTGATTTTGCCGTTCCGTGCTCAACAACACCGCGCAATGCTTCGTGAACAGCCTTGATTGTAGATTCAGAGCAGATTGAACCGCTCATCTCCTGAGGCTTGAACTCCTTTTCCGCAACACCATGCTTCTCAAGTCTCTCTACAAAGAATGGTTTCATCATTTTACCCCTGTTTGCAATTGCGTTGTAGAAGGCAAGTGTGTGAAGAGGGGTGAGCAGTGAAGCGTAACCCATAGCCATCATTGGCAAAGTAAGTTTAGACCAGCTTACATCGCCGGGGGAGTGGATAATTGATCTTCCCTCGCCCATAATATCAAGCCCAAACTTTTCACCAATTTTCATATTGTGGAGTCTGTCCACATATTTCTTTTCATTGTTTGAATAATACTCAACGGCAAGTTTGGCAAAAGCCACATTGGAAGACTTTTCAAATGCCTTTCTTACATCAATAAGACCATATCCTCCCTTTGTAACATCGGTAAAGACCTTTGTGCTGTACTGCCATTTTCCGTTACCGGCATCAACCGGAGTGTCAAGCGTTACAAAACCATCCTCAATGAGGGCTACCAGAGTTGCCAGTTTAAATGTCGATCCCGGCTCAGTGGCCTGACCTATTGCATAGTTGAATGATTCGTCGAATTCGCCGTTTGCCATCTTCTTCATATTGGTGATTGCCCGTATTGCTCCGGTTTCAACCTCCATAACAATTGCTGTCGCACCCTCAAACACATCTGAGAGTGAAAGCTGATTCCTTAACGCATTTTCTGCTGCCTCCTGAATGTCAATATCCAGAGTGGTTCTTACGTCAAAACCATCCTGCGGCAACACAGCCTCCTCAACATTTACCGGCATCCACTCACCTCCAAGGAGTCTCTGTACAGTCTGTTTGCCGGGGATACCCTTGAGGTAGTAGTCAAAGCTGCCCTCAATACCAACGCTGACTCCGTTCGTATTTGTAAAGCCGATAGTACGGTAGGCCAGGCGGCCATATGGATTATTCCTTTTACTCTTCTGCTCGCTTATGAATCCGCCTTTATTTCCCTTAAGCCTGAACATTGGGAAGTTTCTTATCTCGGTTAGCTCTGCATAGTCGACAAGTCTGTTACCTACAGCCTTGTATCTGTTTCCCTTTTTACGGGCAGCAACCAGCTCGCTCTTGTAGCCCGAAGGGCTTTTGTCTCCGAAAAAGTTTGAGAGATAATATGAAAGAGAATCAATATTATTATTGAATACAGTGTCTTCCGGGAATTTGCAGTCCATTCTTACCTGATAGTATGGAACCGAACTTGCCAGAGAGCGGCCGTCACTGGCAAGAATGCTGCCTCTTACCGCCTCAATCTCTTCTATACGGAAAGATATCTCTTCTGAACTGACAGGAAGTTTGGCAAAGAACTGAAGATGCACAATCCTGCCAATCACAAGAATGGCGGAAAGTACCATGAAGAAGTAGATTATTCCTACTTTGGAAATAATGTCTTTCATAATCAGTCCAGTTCAATAATTGAAGGCGGGTTGGCTGGAGATTTTAGTTGTGAGTTGTACTCAAGTAACTTTTTCTCAATCTCTATACGCTTGCTCTGGTATAGTAACCTTGCCTTTATTCCGGTATAGTGTGCCTTCAGGTTTTTTATTTCACGCTGATTGTGTCTCTCTGCAACCAGCCTGTTCTCAATTGTAAAATTCAGTGAGATGTAGAGAATCACAAGCAGGAATATGTAAAGAACAAATCCCATTTGCTGCATGATTCCGCTGCTTATAAGGATTTGTCCGCCCATTATGTCCGATACCCATTTCTTCTTAGCCATCTGTTAATCCTCCTCTGTCTTTTCTGCTACTCTCAGTTTTGCACTTCTTGCCCTTGTGTTGGATGCTATCTCGCTTTCTGCAGGAAGCACCGGTTTTCTGAAGACGAGCCTGAAGGGCGTTGACTCTCTTCCGTAAAAGTCTTTTTCAACTTTTCCCTCAATATTTCCGGAACGCATGAAGTTCTTAACCATGCGGTCTTCGAGGGAGTGGTAAGTTATCACTACCAGTCTGCCTCCGGGTTTGAGCGCTTTGAGTGATCCTGTCAGAAAACCCTCAAGTGCTCTCATCTCTCCGTTAACCTCTATCCTAAGAGCCTGGTATATCTTTGCCAGATATTTATGGCCGTTAGGTTTTGGCGTAAGAGGTTCAAGAATTCTGTTAAGCTGATATGTAGTCTCAATTTTTTCTGTATCCCTCTCTTTGCAGATAAGTCTGGCCACCTTGCGGCTGTTGTCTACCTCACCCAGTTCCCAGAACATCTTTGCAAGGGCCTGCTCATCGTAACTCTCCAGAATCTCTGCTGCTCCCATTTTGGTCAGAGGATTCATTCTCATGTCCAGTCTTGCGTCAAATCTGAACGAAAATCCTCTCTCCTCTGTGTCAAACTGGTGAGATGAAACTCCCAGGTCTGCCAGTATTCCGTCCACCTCTGCATAACCTGCATTCTTAAGGTGATTGTGAACGAAACGAAAATTATTGTTTATAAAAATCAGCCTTTTATCGTCAGGTGCATTGCGGATAGCATCGGGATCGCGGTCAAATACAATCAGCCTTGATTTTTCTCCCATCTGCGAGAGGATTTCCCTGCTGTGACCACCTCCGCCAAAAGTGACATCTGCATAGATGCCCCCGTCATGTATAGCCAGTGCTGATACACTCTCTTTTAACAGAACCGGTGTATGATACTCACTCATATCTATACCTCCCTATCCTAAAATGTTTTCTGCAAGTGCCAGGTAATCGCTGTCGTTGAGCTTGTTGTTGTCAAAGGCCTCTTTCGCCCAGATCTCAATTTTGTGGTCATTGCCCGCAAAAATCACCTCTTTTTCAACCCCAATTTGTTCAAGCAGTCTTTTGGGAACAGAAATCCTCCCAAGCTTTTCATCGGGCTCCACCGTGGCCCGGTCGCGCATATATTCACGCCAGAAGCGTGAGTGGTCCCTGTTGAAGAAGTTGAGGCGGGATTTAACCTGCTCACTCTCTTTAGCCCACTCTTCGTAAGTGTACATCTCCAGACAATTGGAGAAGAGATCTTTTTTGATTACCAGCCTGAGGTCGCCACCAGGCAATATGGCTGCCTTGAACGAAGAGGGGAGTATTAGCCTTCCCTTGTCGTCCACCTTTGCAGTATATTCTCCTATGAATTTGACCATATTGCGTATTCGGGCCTACCTTTTTTCGACCTATGCAAAATTAAAAAATCTTTTCCACTTGTTTACATTTTTTTACAATTATTTCCACAATTTTATCAACACCCTCCCCGAAATTCTATATCTTTGAATTAAGAAACTTTTGCTTATGAAATTTATAGCCCCATTATTCGCTGTTATTCTGCTGGTTGCGTGCAATAACAATAATCCGGACAATCAAAATAATTTACAATCGGAACCAATAAAAGAGGAGCTGACAGAGTTCGGAATTCCTGTTTCTGAATTTCAAATGAGGGAGGGTACCGTAAAGAGAGGTCAGTTCTTTACAACCCTAATGACTGAGCTTGGTGCACAGAGCGCAGATATTTATGCGCTTACGCAGGCAGCCAGAGGTACATTCGATCTGAAAAAACTTAAAGTGGGTAACCCTTACAAAGCATACTTTACCCTTGATGAAGTTCCCAAACTTGCATACCTTGTATATGAAAACTCAAAGACATCATATGTAACTTTTGGTGTGCATGACTCAATATTTGTTAAAGTAGACGAAGTGGCGGTAACAGTCAGGACAAGAGTTGCAGAAGCCACAATCAACACCTCTCTTTGGAATGATATGTCCAAAGCAGGGCTTAACCCAATGCTGGCACTGAGATTGTCTGAAATTTATGCTTGGACAATTGACTTCTTTGGACTGCAGAAGGGTGATTCGTTCACGGTCATTTATGAAGAGATTCTTGCGGGAGGAGAGGTTCTTGATATAGGTGATGTTCAGGCAGCCTACTTCAGACACGGCGGAGTAATGTATGAGGCATACCGGTTTATTCAGGACGAAGTTCCGCAGTACTGGAACGAGAAGGGAGAGAACCTCAGAAAAGCTTTTCTGAAGGCACCTCTCAGCTTTACCCGCATATCGTCGGGCTTTACATACTCAAGAAGACACCCGGTGACCAGAATCGTGAGGCCTCATACCGGTATTGACTATGCAGCACCTAAAGGGACTCCTGTTATGAGTATAGGTGACGGAGTTGTAATTCAAAAAGCCTATGCTGGAGGCGGCGGAAATACAGTAAAAATCCGCCACAATTCGACCTACACATCTGCATACCTTCACCTTTCGGCCTACGCAAAGGGTCTCTCAACAGGCAAGAGAGTGAGACAGGGAGAAGTAATAGGTTATGTCGGAAGTACCGGCCTCTCAACAGGTCCGCATCTGGACTTCAGAATCTGGAAAGATGGAAAGGCTATAAATCCTCTTAAGATGGAGGCACCTCCGGCAGATCCTGTAAAAAGAGAGAACAGAGATGCTTACAATCTTCAGATTAAGAGCATGAAGCATGTGTCGGACTCGTTAAAGTCGGTTCAATATATTGACTCTCTTGTTCTCAAATTGGGAAAGCGGTAATCTAATGTTATCTTTGCCGCAAATTAACAATTTATGGCAGACGAAAAGATAATATTTTCAATGAACGGGGTGGGCAAGATTTTGCCTACAAACAACAAAGCAATTCTTAAGGACATTTACCTTTCGTTCTTTTACGGAGCGAAGATTGGAATCATTGGTCTTAACGGATCGGGTAAATCTACCCTTTTAAAGATAATAGCAGGTGTTGAAACAGCTATCGAGGGAGATGTTGTTTGGGCACCGGGCTACACTGTGGGTTACCTTGAGCAGGAGCCTCACCTGGATGAGAACAAAACAGTTCTTGAGGTGGTGCAGGAGGGTGTTCATGAGGTTGTATCTCTTCTTAAACAGTATGAAGAGGTAAACAACAAGTTTATGGAGCCTATGAGTGATGATGAGATGGCAAAGCTCATTGAACTACAGGGTGAACTTACAGACAAAATTGAACATGTAAACGGATGGGATATTGATTCAAAACTCGAGAGGGCAATGGATGCACTCCAGTGCCCGGACCCGGATGCAAGCATCAAACACCTGAGCGGTGGAGAGAAGCGCAGGGTTGCACTATGCCGTCTTCTTCTCAGGGAGCCCGATGTGCTCCTTCTTGACGAGCCTACCAACCACCTTGATACAGAGAGTATCCAGTGGCTCGAGGCACACCTTCAGCAGTACAAGGGTACCGTAATTGCGGTGACCCACGACAGATATTTCCTTGACAATGTAGCGGGCTGGATTCTTGAACTTGACAGGGGAGAGGGTATTCCATGGAAGGGTAACTACTCTTCATGGCTTGACCAGAAATCCAAGCGTCTTGCAACAGAGGAGAAGCAGGAGAGCAAAAGACGCAAAACCCTCGAGCGTGAGCTTGAGTGGGTGAGAATGTCGCCAAAGGCTCGCCAGGCAAAATCAAAGGCTCGTCTCTCTGCATACGAAAAGATGCTCAATGAGGATGGAAGGACTAAGGAGGAAAAACTCGAAATCTTTATCCCTAACGGACCAAGACTTGGTGATAAAGTAATTGAGGCAATTGATGTCACAAAAGGATTCGGAGACAGAATTCTCTTTGAAGGTCTCAACTTCAAGCTTCCGCCTGCAGGTATAGTTGGCGTTATTGGTCCGAACGGAGCAGGTAAGACTACTCTTTTCCGCCTGATAATGGGTCTTGATACTCCAAACTCGGGTACATTCTCAGTTGGAGAGACTGTGAAAACTGCATACATTGACCAGCAGCACAAGCTGATTGATCCCGATAAAACGGTTTATGAAACAATATCGCAAAACTCAGAATTTGTAAAACTGGGCAATAAAGAGGTTAATGCAAGAGCCTATGTTTCAAGGTTTAACTTCTCAGGCGCAGATCAGGAGAAGAAATGCGGAATCCTCTCAGGTGGTGAAAGAAACCGTCTTCACCTTGCGCTTGCTCTTAAGGAAGAGGGCAACGTTCTTCTTCTTGACGAGCCAACCAATGATGTTGACGTAAATACAATCCGTGCCCTTGAGGAGGGTCTGGAGAACTTTGCCGGATGTGCTGTAATTATCTCACACGACCGCTGGTTCCTGGACAGAATAGCAACTCATATTCTTGCCTTTGAGGGAGATTCAAAGATCTATTTCTTTGAAGGTTCTTACAGCGAGTATGAAGAGAACAAGAAGCGCCGCATGGGTGATATCACACCAAAGAGGTTCAAGTACAAGAAACTTATGGAGTAACAAAAAAGTGCGGCTAGCTGCTTAATTCAAGCCAGCGGTCGCTCTTTTTATCAATAACTGACATAATCTCTCCGATTCTGAGTGAAGCTTTGGTAAGCTCTTCAGGAGAGAGGTTTCCGGAAGAAAGGGCAGTCTCAAGACTGCCTTTTTCATTTTCCAGAGAGGCAATCTCATTTTCCAGAGACTCAAGCTCCCTCTGCTCTTTCCAGGATAGTTTCCTCTCTGCAGAAGGGGCTCCCTTTGAAGGCTGATTCTCTCTCTCTGCCACTCTGGCTCTCTCTGCCTCCTTCTCCTTTTTTGCCTTTTCCGCAAGTTCGGCCTCACGCTCCCGCTCTTTTACCAGCTCTCTGTATTCTGAATATTTGCCAACATAATCCTTAATCATACCGCCTCCTTCAAATACAAAGAGGTGATCTGCCAGCTTATCGAGAAAGTACCTGTCGTGAGAAACAATTATCAGACATCCGGGAAAGGTGGAGAGATACTCCTCAAGTACATTGAGGCTGACGATATCAAGGTCGTTGGTTGGTTCGTCCAGAATCAGGAAGTTTGGACTTTTCATCAGAACAGTGACGAGGTAGAGGCGTCTTCTCTCTCCTCCGCTCAGCCTCTCAATCTTTGTATTGTGAGTGGAGTGGGGGAAGAGAAATCTGCTCAGAAACTGTGAAACAGGCATCACCGAACCATCTGCAAGGGTAACAACCTCAGCTATCTTTCTTACCGCTTCAATCACTGTCTCTTCAGGGTCAAAATCAAGTCCCGTCTGTTTGTAGTGACCAATAACAAGAGTTTCACCCCATTCGATATCACCGGATGCTGGCTTCAAATCTCCTGTCATCAGATTGAGAAAGGTTGTCTTGCCGGCGCCGTTGGCGCCCACAATTCCAATTTTTTCTCCCTTAGCAAAGTTGTATGTAAAATCATCTACTGAGCAGTAGTCTCCCCAGTAGTGACTCAAATGTTTACAATTGATTATTTTTGTTCCCAGTCTTGAGCTGCCAACATCAATTCTCATGCTCTTCTCCTTAATGGTGCGCTCGGCCTTCTCCTTAAGTTCGTAAAATGCATTGATGCGGTATTTGGCCTTGGTAGCCCTTGCCTGAGGCATTCTTCTCATCCACTCCAGTTCGCCTCTGAGGAGGTTACGGGCTCTCTCTGTCTCTGTGTTAAAGTTATCTACGCGCTCCTCCCTCTTCTCAAGAAAGTATGAGTAGTTACCTTTATAGGTGTACATTTTACCATTGTCAAGCTCAAGAATATGGTTGCAGACCCTGTCCAGAAAATATCTGTCGTGTGTCACCATAAGCACAGATGATGTGGTTCTTTTGAGGTACTCCTCAAGATATTCAATCACTTCAAGGTCAAGGTGGTTTGTGGGCTCGTCAAGAACGATAAGATCTGCCTCATGTATCATCATGGATGCCAGTGCAACCCTTTTTCTCTGTCCTCCGGAAAGAGATGAGACAGGCATATTAATGTCGGTCAGTTCAAGCCTTGAAAGAACCTGTTTTACCTTAATTTCGTACTGCCAGGCATCGTGTGCATCCATTCCGTGAATTGCCTTCTCCAGCCTTGTCTGGTCATTTGCCAGAAGAGCAGCTTCATACTCCATAATAGTTGCAGAGAGAGTGTCCGATGCTCCAAACACCTCTTCAAACACAGTGTTTGCAGGATTCAGTTCCGGCTCCTGCTCCAGCCATGCAACCTTAACTCCGCTCTTTAGCTTAACCGAACCGTCGCCGTCAGATGAGTCTTTTCCCGCCAGAACGCGCAGAAGCGTGCTCTTGCCGCTGCCGTTGGGAGCAATGAGTGCAATTTTATCCCCCTCATTAATATTGATGTCCAGATTATCGAACAGGGTACGGATTCCGTATGATTTTGAAAGCTTTTCTGCCTGAAGTATACTTGCCATGCTGCAAAGATAAGAAAATGTAAAGTTCCTCACGGGGAAAGCTGATAACACTTTTCCGGTGAGGAACCGTAACTTTTAAGCGGACTAGTTTTTAGATAGTAATCTTAACCGGTCTGATCATGTTTTTAGGATCCAGAATTTTGTCAAGCTGCTCCTTTGTAAGGATTCCCTTGTCAAGTACAAGCTGATAAACACTTCCGCCTGTAGCAAGTGCTTCGCTCGCAATCTCTGTACTTTTCGCATATCCGATAAATGGCTTCAGAGCTGTAACAATTCCAATAGAGTGCTCAACCATTTCGCGGCAATGCTCAGGATTTGCCTCAATACCTTCAATACATTCGATGCGAAGGGCGTCCATACCTCTCTTCATCCAGTCGCCTGACTCAGTGAGACTGTGTACAAGAACAGGCTCCATCACATTAAGTTCAAGCTGTGCAGCTTCAGATGCCATGGTAATGGTAAGGTCATTACCAATTACCTTAAAGCAAACCTGATTCACAACTTCCGGAATAACCGGATTTACCTTGCCGGGCATAATTGAAGATCCCGGCTGTTTTGGAGGAAGTTTAATCTCTGCGATACCAGTTCTTGGACCTGATGAAAGGAATCTCAGGTCGTTGCAGATTTTTGAGAGTCTGATGGCTATCGATCTGAGCGCTGCAGAATATGCAACCATGCACGATGTATCGTGTGTTGCCTCAATAAGATTGTATGAAAGTTTCAGGTCCCAGCCCGTAATTTTTCTTATATGGTAGATGCAGGCCTCGGCATAACCCGGCTCGGCAGTGATACCTGTTCCAATTGCCGTTGCACCCATATTTATATAGAGAAGCTCCCTTGATGCCTTGTCAAGTCTGCGAAGTTCATGCTTCATTGCTGAGGCAAAAGCACCAAAACTTTGTCCCAGAGTCATAGGAACTGCGTCCTGAAGCTGTGTCCTTCCCATTTTAATAATTCCGGCAAATTCTCTCTCTTTTGCTTCAAAGGAGGCAATCAGCTTTTCAAGAGACTCTCTTATCTCGAAGTGTTTAATATAGAGACCAATGTGCATTGCGCTTGGGTAGGCGTCATTTGTTGACTGAGCCATGTTTACATGGTCATTGGGGCTGCAGAACTCATACTGCCCGTGCTCTTTTCCCATGATTTCAAGTGCCCTGTTTGCTATAACTTCATTGGCATTCATATTTACTGAAGTTCCGGCACCTCCCTGAATCATGTCAATCGGGAAATGCTCCAGGTGTTTACCATCAATAAGTTCCTGACAAGCCTCAACTATTGCATCCTTAACCTTGTCGTCTATTAGACCCAGTTCGTGGTTTGCCAGAACGGCACCCATCTTTACAATTCCCAGACCCTTTATAAACTGGGGATACTGTGAAAGCAGCTGCCTGCTTATGTCAAAGTTCTCAATACATCTGAGAGTCTGAACTCCGTAAAGTGCCTCTGAAGGAACATCTCTGTCACCCAGAAGGTCATGCTCCCTTCGCACTTTTCCTTCTGATTTGATACTGGTTTTGCCCATAATTGCAATATTTATGATTAAAATGTCCGCGAAGGTAATAAATTATAATCTTCAATATACAAAAACATTGAAAATTATAATCAAACCGAATCATTTTGATTATGATTCAGAGCAATATGTTTGATTTAGTGGTAAATCAGGCGAAGAATTTGTTCACCTTTGAAAGGGCACTTGGAAGGGCAAACACTACAACCCTGTCGTAAGGCTTGATTTCAGTGTCTCCCAGTGCAATAAAACTATGCGTTCCACGGATAACTCCCCCGATAATCGCATCTTTAGGGAAGCCGAGATGTCGCAGTTTGTCCTGAGTAATTTTACTGTTTGGATTAACAATGAATTCCAGAATCTCTGCATCTGATCCGTTCAGACATTTAATGGACTGGACCTTGTTTGACAGAGTAAAACGGAAAATACGGCTTGCAGTAATAAGTTTCTTGTTGATAACGGCGTCTACGCCCATTCCCTCTGCAAGTTTTATGTAGTCTATGTTCTCAACCTCTGCAATTGTTTTTGCCACACCCATCTTCTTGGCCATTACGCATGAGAGAATGTTTGTCTCTGAGCTGCTTGTCACGGCAACAAATGCGTCAAAGTCATTCACATCCTCTTCAATAAGGAGGTCTGTGTTTCTTGCATCGCCGTTTATGACAAGAGTTTTGCTGAGGGTTTCATTGAGAACATCGCATCTTTCACGGCGTCTCTCAATCAGTTTAATATAGTCGACGGAATTTTCCAGCTTTTTTGCAACCATTTCGCCAATCCTGCCTCCGCCAACAATCATGAGTCTCTTGACATCGATGTTGTTTTTGCCGGAATAGCTCATCACCTCCTGGGCGCCGGCTCTTTTCGAAATAACAAAGACAATATCTTTCTCCTTGAATTTTGTTGAGGCGCGTGGGATAATGGTCTGACCGTCGCGGGCAATTGCCACGGCTCTGTACATAGGTTCAACTCCCGGAACTGAATAGTCAGACAGAGTCTTATTTATGAGTGGAGCTCCGTCATCCAGGCGGAATACAATAAGCTGAAGCTTCCCTCCTGAAAAGTCCATGAATTCTGAGGTACCTGTCTGTTTGAGAAGGTCAATGATTTCGTGAGATGCAATCTTTTCAGGATAGAAAAGAAGGTCAATACCCATCTCGGTAAAGAGGAGCTTGTTTTCGTTTTTTAGATACTCATCATTGTTAATCCGGGCGGTTACCTTGCCTGTTCCCATCTTTTTTGCCAGCATTGCGCTTATGATGTTAACATCCTGTTCCTGGGCAGGACTTACAGCAATAAAGAGATCGGACTTCCTTACCTCTGCCTTTTCAAGCGTGGCAATAGATGTAGGAGATCCGAAAATTGGGATGATATCTGCAACCTCGCCTACATGATTAAGTCTCAGCTCGTCATTGTCTATAACGGTGAGTTCATGATCCTCGTTTCCGAGCATTTTGGCAAGGTGAGTGCCGACATCACCTGCTCCGGCGATGATGATTTTCATAACTTATTATTTAGTACTCCTCTTCATTGAAGAAGAAGTCCTCTTTACTTGGATAATCGGGCCAGATGTCTTCGATGCTGTCATACACTTCTCCGTCATCTTCCAGATCCTCAAGGTTTTCAATCACTTCAAGTGGTGCACCCGATCTGGTTGCATAGTCTATCAACTCTTCTTTAGTTGCGGGCCATGGAGCATCTTCGAGTTTTGAAGCAAGTTCTAGTGTCCAGTACATAGTGGTAAGTAGTTAAATATTAAGTACTTGGGTTAATTTTTTGGAAATAGTTTGCGAAGATACTCAATTATATTTAATTTCCAATCTATTGTTGCCAAAAATCATCGGCAACGCCGTTAATCATGGCAAGATAGCGTGCATAGACGAACAGATAATCAGATAATCTGTTCAGGTATTTGACTGATATATCGATTCTTGGCTCAGTCATAAGTGCAATGCATGAACGCTCTGCTCTTCTGCAGATAGTTCTGGCAATATGGCATTCAGCAGCAACTCTTGGTCTTTCCGGAAGAATGAAAGCTGTTTGCTCAGGAAGTTCAGAAACCATCAGGTCAATCTGTTTCTCAAGAAACTCTGTCTCTGCCTGATCAAAAGGTTTCAGCTTTTTTGCCCCGTGGTCGTCTGCCGCAAGGTGAGCAGCCACAAGCATAAGGTTCGCCTGTATTCTTCTGAGGTTTTCGTGCAGGGGAGCTCCAAAGGCATCTGCCCTCAAAAGTGCAATGTGGGAAATGAGTTCGTCAACATTTCCGTATGCATTCACTTTAGGATCGTCCTTGCTAACTCTTGCTCCTCCAACAAGCGATGTGGTACCTTTATCGCCTGTCTTAGTGTATATATTCATCTCTTTCATCACTCAGTTTTTTTGAATTAAGAGTGTCTCACAGGATTTGTGTTTACTTCGTCTGACTCAATTTTTCCGTCCCTGAGTCTGATTATCCTGTGTGCATGTCTTGCAATATCCTCTTCGTGCGTTACAACAATTATTGTGTTCCCCTTGTTGTGAATTTTCTCAAAAAGTTTCATAATATCAATTGAAGTTTTTGAGTCAAGGTTTCCTGTAGGCTCGTCTGCCAGTATCATTGACGGGCTGTTTACCAGGGCTCTTGCAACAGCCACACGCTGCCTCTGTCCTCCGGAGAGTTCGTTTGGCCTGTGGTGCATACGGTCTGTCAGGTCGACACTCTCAAGTGCCTCCTCTGCCCGTTTGTCTCTGACACTCTTTGGCTCTCCCGAATAGATTAGTGGTAATGCCACATTCTCAAGTGCAGTATACCTTGGAAGCAGGTTAAAGGACTGAAAAATAAATCCAATCTCCTTGTTTCTGACCTCGGCAAGTTCATTGTCGGCCATTTGTGAAACATCGGTTCCGTTCAGGACATATGATCCGTCACTGGGGCTGTCAAGACATCCCAGAATGTTCATCATTGTAGATTTTCCGGAACCTGAAGGACCCATTATTGCGACATATTCGTTCCTTTTAATAATAAGATCGACGCCATCCAGTGCTCTTACCTCCTGGTTGCCAACCTTGTAAATCTTTTTAATGTCGTGAATTTTAATTACTTCGCTGTTCATCTGGGGATGTTTTAATGGGTAAATCTACAAAATAAAGAGGTCATCTCTGAAATTAATTTCCGGGCTCACCTGAGTAAGTATTCTGAAGAGAGCTACCGCGGCCCTCTCTCCTTCAACTCCAATATCTATACTAAAGTCATTTACGAAGAGTTCAATATGCTGTTTCTGTACCTGAGGGTCCATCTCCTGCGCATTACAGGTAACATATTCCTGAGAGGCAGAGGGATTGTGCATTGCAAACTCAATGCTTCTTCTTAGTACTCTGTTCACTTTTCGGGCAGTGTCCGGGTCCAGCCTCCTGGTTACAGCTATTCCTCCAAGCGGAACGGGGAGTCCTGAAATTTTCTGCCAGTGTTCGCCAAGGTCTGTTATCAGCGAAAGACCCTTCTCTTTGTAGGTAAATCTTGCTTCATGAATAAGAACTCCGGCGTCAAAACTGCCATCAAGCACAAGTTTTTCAATCTCTGAAAATATTACCGGAGTAGTATTTTTAATCATTGGAAATGCTACTTTGAGCAAAAGCGCTCCGGTTGTCATCCTTCCGGGAATAACAACTTTTGCATCTGCAAGGGCCTTTGCAAGTTCCTCTCCTCTTAGCTTGTTAAGCTGACTGTTTTCTGTTGTGACCAGCAGAGGGCCGTTATGATAACCAAGGGCACTGCCCGAACGAAGCATAACATAACTATCACTAAGCTGGAAAAATGCATGATAACTAAGTTTGCAAATCTCAAATTTACCTGCCGCAGCACCGGTGTTCAGCTGCTCCACATCTGCAAGAACTGTTTCAAATTCAAGTCCCTCTGTATCAACCATCCCGTGTACCATTGCGTGGAAGGCAAATGTGTCGTTGGGGCAGGGTGAGTATGCTAGTTTCAGTTTCATTTCACAAGCGATTCAAAGAGTTTTTTGTTTGCCTCTTTTAGCGAATCCAGAGCCAGCGGAATATTCCATTTGCTTCTGTCTCGCTCACCTACTTCGTTGGAAACGGATCTTATTTCAATAAACGGAATCTTTTCCAGGATGCACACATAGAAAAATGCAGCTCCCTCCATACTCTCAATCTGAGGCTCAAACCCCTTTATAAGCTGAACTGTTTTTTCCGGAAGTCCGCTTACTGTCTGCACTGTTACGCCTGTTGCCCTTTTGTATTGTGACATTGCCTTTTCTGCATCTGCAGAGAGTTCCGGAGAGTGCAGCGCTCCTCCTTTGTAGGGATGAGTATCTGCATCCAGAATTTTGTAATCGAAGAGTGTCTGAAATCCTGTGAAAGTTTCAAATCCCAGGTCGCCGAAAAACTCCTTGTCAACCCTGGCAACTGAACCTATAGGAAAATCAGGAGTAAAGCTTCCTGCTATGCCAATGTTTACTGCAAGATCAAATGGTGCCGGTGCAGTATTGAGCATTTTTGTTAGTCTGTAGCTTGTAGAGGTGGTGCCAATGCCTGTAAGCATGTAAGTTATATCAAGTGCGTATTGCTCGCTTCTGGACAGGGAATTGAAAGCCTGACGGGCTGTGATGATCTCCTCCTCCTCGGCTGCAGTCATCAGTATTCTCATGTTGTATTCTCTTTTTTTGTAATATTGCACGAAATTAGACAATTATTATGGCATATACAAAGATAGAGCAGTACGACGAAGAGACAACTCAGAAACTTGCTGTAAACTATAAGAATATACTGGATTTAATAGGAGAGGACTCTTCCCGTGAAGGCCTCGAAAAGACTCCTGTAAGGGTTGCAAGATCCATTCAGTTTCTGACACAGGGATACGATACAGATCCTGCTGCTATTCTCAATTCTGCTAAGTTTAAGGAGGAGTACCAGCAGATGGTGCTTGTTAAAGATATTGAACTCTATTCGCTGTGCGAGCATCACATGTTGCCTTTTTACGGTAAGGCACATGTGGCTTATATTCCAAACGGATACATTACAGGTTTGAGTAAGGTTGCAAGAGTTGTGGAGGCCTTTGCAAGAAGGCTTCAGGTACAGGAGCGGCTTACGGTTCAGATAAGGGATTGCATTCAGGACACTCTGAATCCTCTTGGTGTTGCAGTTGTAATTGAAGCATCTCATATGTGCATGCAGATAAGGGGAGTACAGAAACAAAATTCAGTAACCACAACCTCTGCTTTCACAGGAGCTTTCCTTAAGGATATCCGCACAAGAGAGGAGTTCATGCACCTTATTGGTGTTAAGCTGCACTAAGACTTCAAACTTAAAGAGAGGGTAAATTCAAAAAGCAGCCCGCCGTTAGGATAGTTGCCCGCTTTAATTGTGCCCCGGTGAAGTGTTACAGCGTTCTTTACAATTGAGAGTCCCAGTCCGGAGCCACCGCTCTTGCGGCTTCTTCCCTTTTCCACTCTGTAAAATCTTTCGAAGATTCTTTGCCGGTGTTCATCAGGCACACCCTTGCCGGTGTCGTAATATCTGAATCCTGCAAAACCGGTGGGTGCAGGAATGTTTTCAATATAGATTTTCACACCCTCACCTGCATGGTCTACTGTGTTGTCAATAAGGTTTTTGAATAGAGAGTAAATAAGTATATAACTCCCTTCAATCTTGAGTCTGCTGTCTACCTTGTTATTGAACTCTATTCTCTTCTCTTCCAGCCTGAATGAGAGGTCGCTTCTGATTTCATCAATACAGCTATGAACATTTATAGGTTCCAGTTCAAATTTGTCCGGAGCCTCCTCAATTTTATTGAGTATCGAAATGTCATTTATTATGGCAGAGAGTCGCAGTGTCTGGGCATATGCCCTCTCAAGGAAAAATCGTGACTGCGCCTTGTCAATATTCTCCTGCTGAAGCAGGGTCTCAAGATATCCCATAATTCCTGCAACAGGAGTCTTTAATTCATGAGCAACATTATGGGTAAGTTCCTGCTTGTATCTTTTTGTCTCTTCGAGCTGACGGAATGCTGCCATGATTTTTTCGCCCACCTCACCAAGTTCGTCATCTGTAAATCTTATGCCGTTAAAATCGTCGCCACCCTCTTTTACAACTCCCACAAACTCCTTAAGAGCCTTAACCGGTCTGCTTATTCTTCTGATAATTATGACCAGGGCAGCTATAACACCCGCAAAAACAAGAAGAATGAAGACCATATATCTGTTCTCTGCAATTACCACCGGAAGTACACTTTCATTATATTCCAGGGCCACTCTTACATAAAGCCCGGGATAATGTTTTGCCACATAGAGAAACTCTTTTTTGAGGGTTTTCGAGAAGCGAATCTCTGACCCTGTTCCCTCCCTTCCAGCCTCTGCAAGTTCCGGTCTGTTCAGGTGGTTATCTGTAATAATGTCTTTGTCTGCACCATTGTCAAAGAGAACCCATGCGTCATCTGAAAGTACTGTAATTCTGTAATTTGCAGGTATGACCTTTTCAATTCCCGACATAATCGCAGTTATGTGCTCTTTATCTGCAGGGAGAGAGTCGACTGTAATCTGAGCATAGATGAGATCTGCATAAGGAATCATTGAGCTCTTAAGTACCTCCATTTTAACTACCCTCTCACGGTGCGTGTACATGAAGGCAAATGCAAGGGATACCGCAGCTATGAGCAGCGAAAAATATATCAGGACCTGATATTTATAACCAATTCTTTTAATGCCCTTCATAATATTCAAAACAGTAGCCGTAACCAGATCTGTTCACAATTGTACCGCCATACTGCATCAGTTTTTTTCGTAACCTGGCTATATGGACATCAACTGTTCTTTCGAGAACATAAGCTTCGTTTTTCCATACATTATCAAGAATCTTGCTTCTGGAAAAGATTTTTCCGGGCTCATCTGCAAGCATGAACAGAATCTCAAACTCCTTTTTTGTGAGCTTGACACTCTCCCCGTCAATTGTGAGCAGCTTTGATTCAGTATTGATTACCATGCCTCCGTGAACAATTTCTGAACTATGATTATCATGGGTCATGACAGGAGCTACATCTGAGGCTGTTTCGTGTTCACGTTTTCTGTACTCACTTCTGCTCAGCACAGCCTGGACTCTTGCGATTACCTCCTTTACCGAAAATGGTTTGGGAATATAATCGTCTGCGCCTGTGCCAAATCCTTTTAGTTTATCCTCGACAGAATCCCTGGCAGTAATGAAAATAATTGGGACATTGTTGCGATACTCCTCTCTGATGAGCTCTGCCAGCTTGAATCCGGATATACCGCCAAGCATAACATCAAGCAGCAGGAGGTCGTAGTTGTTCTTGAGTTTTGAAAATGCATCCTCTGCCGAATAAGCAGTGTCGGCAATATAACCTGCATTTATCAGGTTGAACCGGAGAATCTCGCAAAGATCCTCTTCGTCATCTACAACAAGGACTCTCTTTTTTTCCATGCTGCAAATTTAGTTTAATGTTTCAGAATTATTACGATGTGAACCCTCTTGTAATAATTTCTTAATTTTTTTGACTTAACTGCTTAACAAGGAGGGGATACTTTTGCCGCATATTTCAAAAACAAAACAAAGTGGAACTAAGAATCGTCAGAACTATCAAAATTATTGCAGCACTCGTGCTGATATTTTCTGCCGGGGAGTCCCTGGCTCAGGGCAGTGGCACTCTCAGGGGGACAGTAATTGAAAAGAAGTCAGGCCTGCCTGTAATTGGAGCAACTGTTTATCTGGAGGAGATAAAAAAAGGAGCAGCAACAGATATTGACGGAAATTACTCTGTTACCGGAATTCCGGCAGGTAAATACAAAGTAAGGATTGATTGTATTTCATATCTGACAGTTGTTGTAAGCGACCTTTCTGTTACTGCTGGAAGCAATACTTTTGACATTATGCTGGAGGAGAATGCCACTCAGTTAAATGAAGTTGTGGTAACGTCTGTTAAAAGGATGAACTCAGAGATTGCTATGGTTGAGGCCACAAGGAGCTCCGGTGCTGTAATGAGCGGAATTTCCGGTCGCCAGATTTCCAGGTCTCAGGACAGAAGCGCGGCAGAGGTGGTAAAAAGAATCCCGGGTGTATCAATTATCAATGACAGATATATTGTTGTCAGAGGACTTGCCGGAAGGTATAACAATGTATGGATTAACAATAACGCCGTTCCGAGTACAGATTCAGACACCCGCTCTTTTTCATTTGATATGTTACCGGGTTCTCAGCTGGAGAGTATAATGATAGTTAAATCTCCCAGCGCAGAGATTCCGTCGGATTTCTCGGGGGGCTTTGTGAAAATCATGACCAAAAGTATGCCGTCTGAGAATGAGACAGTAATTACCTATGGTATGAATCTAAACAGTGCGACGCATTTTAACGATCACTTCTACAATACAGCGTCGGTAACAGATTTTCTTGGATTTGACAATGGGGCAAGAGGGCTAAAGTCTGTAGTGCCTCTGAGAATGGATAACGATAATAAGGCTCTGGTTACAAAAATAACAAAAGAGGGTTTCAGAAACGACTGGAGTGTAAAGCGTCAGCAACCAATACCGGATCAAAGGCTTAATGTCATGGTAAACAGACATTACAATCTAAAAGGCGGGTCAGAACTTGGAATTGTAGGGGCTCTTAACTATTCTCACGGATATCAGACCTATGCAGATATGCAGAACGCCAGGTTTGGTGTTTATAACTCAGTGAGTGATCAGTCTGAATACATTTACAACTATGTAGACAATCAGTATACGATTGATGACAAAATTGGTGCAATGCTCAACATAACCCTTCTGAAGGGAGACCATAAGATCGAGTTCAGAAATATCTTCAACCAGCTGGGCAAAAACAGGTATACCACAAGGGAGGGATGGCAGAACATCAGTTCAAAATATATCCAGGAAAAACAGGAGTACATCTATTCGGCAAGGACAACATATACCGGCCAGTTCAGCGGAAGCGGAAAGGCAGGCAGGGGAGATTACGACTGGAATGCGGGTTACTCATATGCGGGGATGAATCAGCCCGACAGAAGGATAATTAACAGAGAAGAGAACAATGTGGCAGGTGATGAATTCTTTGGCCATATGGCGATTGACCAGAATGAAATTACCCGGGATTTCTCGAATCTTGACGAGCATATCTTTTCTTTATCAGGAAATTACACTCTTCCGGTTGCCCTGGGTTCTGAAATTAAGAGCGAAGTAAAGGCGGGATTTTATGGTGAGTATAAAACCCGGGATAACAGCAACAGGCAGTTTTTCTACCGCTTTAACAGATATGCTGTTCCTGCAGATTTTGTTTACCGTGAGGTAGTGGAGAAGATTCTCACAGATGAGAATTTCTCTGCAGACAAACTCTACATATTTGAAGATACAGATAACAGAAACAGCTACAAGGGCAGAAACATGGCAGGATCTGCATATATGTCGTGGAAAATTCCTGCCGGCAGATTCAATATCATTGCAGGTCTGAGGGCTGAGACTGGTCAGATGAGGCTTACCACATATGATAAGATTTATGAGTTTTCTACGAAGGACAAGGATTACAACCACTTTGACCTGTTTCCTTCACTAAATGCTTCATTCAATCTTGATAAGAGAAATCTCTTCAGACTTGCATATGGTTCATCTGTAAACAGACAGGAGTTTCGTGAGGTTTCACCATCTGTATTCTATGACTTTAATCTGTTCTCAGATGTAAAGGGTAACCCAAATCTCAAACAGGCAAAGATTCACAACTTTGACCTCAGGTATGAATATTACCCATCTGCAGATGAATACATAACCTTTGCCCTTTTTGGCAAATATTTCATAAACCCGATTGAATGGACATATCTTGACGCAGGCGGTTCTTACACATACACATTTGAAAATGCACTCTCTGCAACAAACTACGGAGTAGAGCTGGATATCCGCAAAAACCTCGGTTTTCTGGGTGTGAAGGAGCTTACTCTCGGTCTGAATGCAGCAATGATATCAAGCACAGTAGATTTCGACCAGTCTGTCTCACTCGAAAAGGACAGGGCAATGCAGGGGCAGTCTCCTTACATTGTAAACGCATCACTCTTTTATGATAAACCTGAGGCAGGTCTCAGCGCAGGAATCATGTACAACAGAATAGGCCGCAGAATAGTGGGCATTGGAAGAGTAGACACAGGATCAGGTGCAAGTATTAATAATGATGTACCTGATACCTACGAATTGCCAAGAGATATTATTGATCTGGTAATCACAAAGAAGATTGGAAAGAAAACCGAACTCAAGGCTTCATTCCGTGATATTCTTAATCAGGCCATAGTTTTTGAGCAGTATCCAAGATACATAGATGGAAACGGAGAGGTTCAGGAGAGGAGACAGGTAGCCAAAAGTTTCAAACCTGGTGCAGGTCTCTACCTGGGTATTCAGTACAAATTTTAACAACCAACCAATTCATTATAATAAAGATGAAACGTATAATTTATCCGATTCTTGCTGTGTCATTTTTAATGATTTCGGCATCATGTGAGAAGAACCCCGCTCCGGTAGTGCCGGAACCGGAAGAAGAACAGGTAATATTCAACACTAATGAAATCGGAAGCGGTGTTCAGGAGTTTGAAATTACAAAGGACTACACTCTTAAAAAGGGAACTTATCTGCTAAAGGGATGGGTTTATGTAACAGCCGGTGCTACTCTTACTATTGAAGCAGGAACCGTTATTAAAGGAGACAAGGCTACCAAGGCAGCGCTCATAGTTGAAAAGAGTGCAAAAATCATTGCCAGGGGAACTGCTGACCTTCCAATTGTCTTCACATCTGCACAGCCGGCCGGCCAGAGAAAACCGGGTGACTGGGGCGGTGTCATTATTTGCGGTAACGCAACCAACAACAAAAGTGAGATGATTATTGAAGGAGGTCCCAGATCTAAACACGGGGGAAACAACGATGCAGACAATTCTGGTGTACTCTCTCACATAAGAATTGAGTTTGCCGGTTACCCTTTCAAGGCAGATCAGGAGATAAACGGTCTTACGCTTGGGTCTGTGGGTAGTGGCACTACAATTGACCACATTCAGGTGTCGTACTCAAACGACGACTCTTTTGAGTGGTTCGGGGGAACTGTGAATGCCAAATACATCATTTCATACCATGGCTGGGACGACGATTTTGATACCGACGCCGGTTTCAGGGGAAATATCCAGTTTGCGCTTGCTGTAAAACACCCAAAAATTGCAGACAAGTCAATTTCAAACGGATTTGAATCAGATAACAACAGTGATGCACCAAACCAGCTGCCAATAACAAGACCTGTTTTCTCAAATGTTACTCTCATTGGCGCTGCAGCTCAGGATACCAGGTTTGAAAATACGACCGCATATATTGATGCAGGAGAATTCAATCCAAACAATGGTTCCAAGCTTGGACAGCACCAGGCAGCAATACAAATCAGAAGAGGCTCAAACCTTCACTGCTTCAACTCTGTTGCGTCCGGATTTCCGGTTGGACTGATGATATGTAACGACAAAGGGTCCCAGACCCAGAGTGCTGCAACTGATGGAAGACTAACTCTGAAAAATATTGTTTTTGGAGGTATGAAGATTACCGGCAGCGATAAAGATGCCTCATTCAAGGACTCTCTCTCTGTAAACTCCTCTACATTTGATAAAACAGCTGCAGAATCCTTCTCATCGTCATATTTTAAGCTGGCAGGGCTGACAAACCTTCAGTTTGCCACATCTGCAGGGCTGATGCTTAAGCAGCCTGTTTCAATTGCTGCAGGCGCAAACTGGGGCCCTGTTGCAGGCAGTCCGCTTACCGGCAAAGAGAATCTCTTTTCAGACAATATCCTCTCATCGTCATTCTTCGATAAGGTAAACTTCATAGGAGCCTTCAGAAGTGATGCCGCAGCAGACAACTGGACTCTTAAATGGGCCAACTTTGACCCTCAGAACACTGCCTATTAATATCTTTACACTGTCTTCGGGTGCACTAATAATCAGTAAAGAATTTTTACACAAATCCAGAACGGGACTTTTCCAGCTCTGGATTTTTGTTATTCATTAGAGATAAGAAATAGACCAATCACACCAAATAGCAGAATCGATGTTTTTTAGCCTCTTTTCTGAAGTGTTTTAAGGAAAAAGGCTGAGGACTGTCTGACGAGCGCAGCGAGGAGTCCCGCAAGCCCCTGAAAACACAAAGAAAAAAGCGTAAAGAAAAACAGCGCTGCTATTTGGTGTGATTGAGCTATCTGTTGTGATGAATTACAAAATATTTTGTAAATTTCGGAAAAATACCCGGTATGGGATTTGATTCAATATTTCATAATCTGAGCAAATTCGATACCTTCGAATCCGAAGGCAGTGACATTAATATGGCTGTCAGGAGGGCAAATAATCTGGCAATTTACATTGCTGTTGCGGTACCCGTGCTGCTGGCAATTTTCTTTACATTAAAAAATTTTACACTCTATTCAGATGTTGTAATCGTTCTGTTGATTGCAGCTCTTTTAGCAGGCGGCTGCAGGATAATCAACTTAAGAGGATGGTTATTTGTCACCGGATTTCTTCTGAACCTGATTCTTTCAGGAATTTTTATTCTGCTCTCTGTTCTCTGGTTTGGCCCAAGACCGGGATTTCATTACTATTTAATCCTGATGTCTGTGGTGCCCCTCTTAACATTTAAATCATCAAGGGTTATTTATACACTCTTTTTAATGGTGTTGTGCCTCACCTCCTTTGTTTATGCCGAATACTACATGAGACCTGAGCTGGCAATGTACAGTTTTCCTGAAAATGCCATTTCTGAATTCAGAGTAGTCTCTGCAGTCTTTCTCTTTTTTATGATGCTTTTTGTCATAATTGTAAACCAGAAAGTACTCAGAAGCAAGGAGGAGCGGCTCTCCAGGCTTGCAGAGGAGATATCTGTCAAAAACAGAGAACTGGCAGAACTCAACAGGGCAAAAGACAGGTTTTTCTCAATAATATCTCACGACCTGAAGGGACCGGTGGGTACAATGTCAACTTTCCTTGAATATCTCTCAGACAATACAGAAGACTTCACCCCGGATCAGTTTTCGGAGTCTCTCCATTCACTCAAGCGCTCTTCTCATGATGTTTATTCGCTTCTGGAAAACCTGCTGGCGTGGTCAAGAGTGCAGTCAGGAAATATGAAAATCAATAAAAGCCGGAATAATATCGCTGATGCTGTTGCGTTAAATGTGGAACTTTTATCGTCTCTTTTTGCGCAAAAAGGGGTTAAGCTTGAAAACAGGTCAAGCGTTATAAAACTTGAATCATGTTTTGACAAGGAGATGATATATACTGTTTTGCGCAATCTGCTCAGTAATGCACTAAAGTTTACTCAGTCAGGCGGTGAGGTGTGGATTGAGGCAAGGGAAATGGAGGATGTAGTTTCAGTAACTGTGGGAGATAACGGAACTGGGATGAACCTGAATACCCTGGAGAATCTCTTTCGGATAGATGTAAAACAGAACACCGTTCTTGGCACTGAAGGAGAAAAGGGAACAGGACTAGGCCTGATTTTATGCAAGGGTTTTATTGAAAATCACGGGGGAAAAATTGGCGTTGAAAGCACTCCCGGAAAGGGGACACTCTTCACCTTTACTATTCCTAAATCTTGTTCGTAGAGCTCTTTTTCTCCAGTCCCAATTCTGTGGCTTTTGACTCCATAAGAGCACTTGCCTCTTCAAAATTATTTCCTATTACACCGTCAAGAATTGAGTTTTTGATAAACTCCTTAATGAGGCCAACCTCCCTGCATGGCTTAAGTCCGTACGTCTCCATTATATATTCACCTGAAACAGGATTGTGGAAGTTTCTGACTGCATCTTTCTCTTCTACCTCAATGAGTTTTTGCCTCACCAGTTCGAAGTTGTTTTTGTGCTTTTTAACGAGCTTTTCATTCTTTGAAGTAATATCTGCCTCACAGAGCATCATAAGGTCCTCAATGTCGTCTCCTGCGTCAAACAGAAGGCGTCTCACAGCCGAGTCAGTAACCTCTTCCTGAACCAGAGCAATTGGTCTCAGGTGAAGCTGAACCATCTTCTGCACATACTTCATCTTCTCATTAAGAGGCATCTTAAGCTGCTGAAAGATTCTCGGCACCATTTTACCTCCCACAAAATCATGTCCGTGGAAAGTCCAGCCTATTCCGGGCTCGTAACTTTTGGTATTGGGTTTGGCAATATCATGCAGCAAAGCGCTCCATCTGAGCCATAAATTATCACTTTTGTGAGCCAGGTTGTCGAGTACCTGAAGAGTGTGGGAAAAATTCTCTTTATGTCCTTTCCCCTCAACAGACTCAACACCTTTCAGTTTAACAAGCTGAGGAAGTATAATTTCCAGAAGTCCTGTCTGGTCAAGCAGATAAAAGCCTACAGAGGGCTTTTTGGCCATAAGGATTTTATTTAGTTCGTCTGCGATTCTCTCTCTTGACAGGATTTTCAGGCGGTCTCTGTTTCTGCTTATGGATTCCAAAGATTCCGGCACAATTGTAAAAGAGAGCTGAGTTGCAAACCTTATTGCCCTAATCATTCTCAGCGGGTCGTCACTGTATGTGGTATCCGGGTCAAGAGGGGTTCTGATTAATCCCTGCTGAAGATCACTTACACCTGTAAACGGATCTACCAAATTTCCAAAGTCCTCTTTCTGAAGGCTGAAAGCCAGTGCGTTAATAGTGAAATCCCGTCTTTTCTGATCGTCTTCAAGAGTTCCGTCCTCAACAACAGGTTTTCTTGAATCTGCCCTGTATGACTCCTTTCTTGCTCCTACAAACTCAACCTCAATACTGCCTGTCTTAAGCATAGCAGTTCCAAAGTTTTTGAACACTGTAAGCCTTACACCCAGCCTTGAGGCCACTCTCTCTGCAAGCTCAATGCCGCTCCCCTCAACAACAATATCAATGTCCTTGCTTTTCCTTCCAAGCAGGCAGTCCCTGACGTACCCGCCAATAACAAAGGCGCGGACACCTGATAACCCGGCCTCTTCGCTTACAATTGTGAATATCTTATTTTTCAGAAAGTTCATTGTAGTCTGGTATGTCGTTTTTATATACAAAGGAGCTGCTTATTTCGTCGTAAGAAGCAAAATAGGTTTCAGGTCCGTTGGTGAGAAGGATATGCCTTACACCAAGGTTTCTGTTGTAGGTGAGAATCTGTTCAAAGACACCGCGGCTTATTTTAACTGTGGGCGCTTTGCATTCCGCAAGTAAAAGCGGCTTTGCCTCCCTCGAAAAAACAACCAGGTCTCCCCTGAATTTATTGCCATTAATAACAATTGAATACTCGCAGCTCATAAGGTGAAGAGGATAGCCTTTAGTTTCTGAGAGTACCCCTATAAGATGCTGCCTGACCTCCTCTTCCGGAGTGAGTGCAACTCTCTTTTTTCTTACAGGATCAAAAACCGTATCTCTCATTTTTTTAGCGGCATAGTTGAGTGTGCAAAGATATAAAATTTGCCGGTTATACCCTTTTTATCTAATTTAGCGCCACAGGAAATATGGCTAAATCATCATCTCAGTCCACAGCAGGAAGCTTCGATAAAATCCTTGCCGAAATCAAATCAGGTAAGTTCCGTCAGTTCTATATACTGGCCGGGGAGGAGCCCTATTATTCAGATGTAATTTCAAAAGAGATTATGGAAAGGGCACTTACTCCCGAGGAGCGTGGGTTCAATCAGCTTTTACTGTATGGTAATGAGACAGACTCAAGACAAATAGCCGAGACAGCCAGACGCTACCCTATGATGGCAGCCCGTCAGCTCATTATCGTAAGGGAGGCGCAGTTTCTGAAAAATCTGGAGCCACTGGAAACATATCTCCTTCAGCCTCTGCCAACCACAATACTTATACTCTCATTTACCGGAAAGACTCTTGACAAACGAACCCGGTTCTACAAGAGTGCAGTTGCCGCCAAAGATGGTTTCCTTCTGGAGTCGGCAGCTCTCAGGGAGTGGGAGGTTGCAGGATGGATTGATAATTATCTTAAGGGAAAAGGATTTTCGATAGAGAATAAAGCGGCTGCGATGCTTGCAGAATTCAGCGGAACGGAATTAAGAAAACTGGTTGTTCAGCTTGACAAAATACTTGTTAATGCAGATGAGGGGAACAAGAGCGTAACTGCTGAGGATGTTGAGAAAAATGTTGGAATAAGCAGAGATTACAATGTATTTGAACTTACTAACGCTCTCTCATTCAAAAACAGTGAGAAGGCATTTAAAATAGTATTTCATTTTGCCCTAAATGATAAGCAGTACCCTCTTGTGATGACACTGGCAGCAATTTTTGGGCACTTTACCAAAATCCTCAAATTCCATGCACTTAAGGCAGCAGGAAACGGTCGTGTAAACGAGGGGGATGCTATGTCTGCAGGTATTTACAGATTTGCATTTGCCGAGTACGAAACCGCATCAAAAAATTATCCTTTGAGAAAATGCATGGCAGCAATGGCCCTCATCAGGAAATATGACCGGATGGGAAAAAGCAACGACAGGGGTGAGGCCTCAGACGGAGAGCTTCTTCAGGAGCTCGTGTTTAAGTTAATGAACTAGCTTTCGCTAGATTACTTCTCTTTTTATCCTGGCAGAAACAGAGGTAAACACTTCGTAGGTAATTGTACCCAGTTTGTGTGCAATATCCAGTGCAGACGGAGTTTCTCCAAAAATTGTTACTGTATCTCCGCACTTAGCATTGCACCCTGTGACATCAAGCATGAACATATCCATGCAAATGTTCCCGATAGTAGGAGCCAGCTTGCCATTTACCTTAAATGAGAAGTTCCCCCTTCCCAGATGACGGTTAACACCATCTGCATAACCAACAGGAACAGTTGCAATCTCTCTCTCCTCTGACCCTACCTGTCCGTGCCTGCCATATCCCACACTTGCATCCTTCATTCTTTTAATATGAACTATGGGAGTAACAAGTGAAGCTACAGGTTTAAGCTGATTGTTCCCCTCAACATAAGTTGATCCGTAGATTCCGATTCCCAGCCTTACCATGTCAAACTGGTACTGAGAGAATCGCTCAATCCCGGATGAATTGAGTATGTGTTTAATAGGTTTTGTTCCTGTTGCTGAAGCAATTTTTTCGTAAACCTCAGAAAAGAGCCTTATCTGTTCTGATGTAAAGCTGTCATGAAGCTCATGCTCAGCAGATGAGAGGTGGGAAAATACAGACTTTACCTCTATCTCCCTGTTATCTGATAGAAATTTTGTGAGCCATTCAGTCTCCTCACTTACAAATCCCACCCGGCTCATTCCGGAATCAATCTTGATATGTGCAGGCCATGAGCTTTTACCGGCCCTTTTTACTGCTTTTACGAACGAAATTGCCGAATCGGGACTGATTATACTTGGTTCCAGATTGTGTGTAATTAATTCGTCATAGTTATCAATTCCCGGTGTAAGGATAATAATTGGTAACTTAATACCGGCATTTCTTAATTTTATGCCTTCAAATGGGAAGGCAACACCTAAATAATCGGCACCAAACTCCTCCAGAAGCCGGGCGATTTCGACGTCGCCGTGACCGTAGGCATTTGCTTTTACAAGTACTAGTAATTTTGTTGATTCTGAGAGCTTTAATCGATAAAAGCTAAAATTATGGAGCAAGTTCGACCGGTTAATTTGAAGTGTTGAATGTTGCATTTGAAAAAAATTTCAATCGCAAAGTTATAAAATGTTTAAAAAAATGTTTGTCGTATCAAAAAACTTTCTACATTTGCGGCCGAATTAACAAACAAACCTAAAACATTTTATAAAATGAAAGTTAAATCAATTCTCGCAGTTGCTGCTCTTGGCGTAGCACTCGTATCTTGCGGAACTAAAGAAGCTCCGGTATCAGAACAACTAGTAGGTCAGTGGTCAGGTGTTGACTCAATCACTGTTACAGTTATTGACTCAACAGGTGCAGCTCAGGAAACTAAAATGGCAGCTCCAATCGAGCTCGAGTACCTTGCAGACAGCACTTTCACAGCAGTTATCATGGTTAACGACAGCACAAACGTAACAGTTGGTGGTATCGCTACAGTAGCTGATGCAGCTGTT
>PHDP01000202.1 GCA_002842655.1 Bacteroidetes bacterium HGW-Bacteroidetes-14 | reverse complement strand
CCTCACAACAGTTGAGATACTGGCTGGTGGTTCGCTCACCGCAATGGTTGATCATACCAATGTTACCTGCTTCGGTGGAAATGATGGAACGATTACCATCACCAACCCAACAGGCGGTTCTGGAAACTACGAATACAGTATTGATGGTGGAACTACATGGCTGGCTTCAGGTACCTATACCGGACTTATTGCCGGGCCATATGTTGTGATGATGCGTGATGCGGATTTAACTGCCAATTCAATTACTCTTACAACTGTTACCATTACCGAACCTGCAATACTTGCTGCAACAGTTAACTTTTCGAATGAAACATTTGCCGGTGCCAATGACGGAACCATTACCGTCAGCTCTCCAACCGGCGGATCAGGCACTTACGAATACAGCATTGATGGAACTACATGGCAGGCTTCGGGCAACTTCACCAACCTGGCTCCGGGCAGCTACGAGGTATTTATCCGCGATGCTAACGCAACCGATTGCTTTATCAGCCTCACAACCATCGAGATACTGCCTGGTGGTTCGCTTACCGCAACGGTTGATCATACCAATGTTACCTGCTTCGGCGGAAATGACGGAACGATTACCATCACCAACCCAACAGGCGGTTCAGGAAATTATGAGTACAGTATAAATGGCGGAACTACATGGCAGGCTTCAGGTACCTATACCGGACTTATTGCCGGGCCATATGTTGTGATGATGCGCGATGCGGATTTAACTGCCAATTCAATTACCCTTGCTACCATAACCATTACCGAACCGGCAATACTTGCTGCAACAGTTAATTTTACTAATGAAACATTTACCGGTGCCAATGACGGAACCATTACCGTTAGCGCTCCAAGCGGCGGATCAGGAAATTACGAATACAGCATTGACGGCACAACATGGCAGGCTTCTGGTAACTTCGCCAACCTGGTTCCGGGCAGCTACGAGGTATTTATCCGCGATGCTAACGCTGTTGGTTGCTTTATCAGTCTCACAACCATCGAGATACTGCCTGGTGGTTATGTAACCGGT
>PHDP01000201.1 GCA_002842655.1 Bacteroidetes bacterium HGW-Bacteroidetes-14 | reverse complement strand
AGGTCTTGTTGTTCCTGGTAAATTTGTATTGTTGGCTAACATCCAGCAGGATCCACAGCTTATCGTTGCCCTTGAACTTGGCAACTACAGTGGTGGTGGTGGCGGAGGAGCAGTTCCTGCTAACCTTCTCGGATACAATATCTACCGTGACAATGGTCTCAGAGCTTATGTTGAAAAACCAACGCTTGAGTATTTCGACCTTAACCTCAACCCTGGTACTTACAGCTATCATATCACTGCTGTTTATGACCTCACTCCTTACGGATTTGCAGGCCAGACCGGTGAGTCAATGATCGAAGGACCTATTGATGTTACTGTTACTTACGGATACGAACTTCCATTCGTTGAAAACTTCAACACAGGTTTGTTTGAAACCAACCAGTGGACAGTTTCAGGTGGTAACTGGAGAATTGCCGGACAGGCAGGAAATCCTGCTCCTTCAGCAGAATTCTATTTCAGCCCTGTAACCAGCAATTACAATCAGTCACTTACCAGCTTCTACATGATTGGCAGCGGTATTGTTGATGGAAAAATCTATCTTGATTTTGACCTGAAACACACCCTTACCAATGCAACCGAAAATGAGAAACTTGCAATTGAAGTTTCAAGTGGCGGTGCCTGGATTAAAGTTGCTGAATATACCAATGCTGCAACATTCAACTGGGATACCAAGAGCATTGACATTACTTCACAGGCAAAAGGCAAAGTATTCCGTGTACGCTTCACCGCTTCAGGTGCTGTTACCACCGATATCTTCAACTGGCTTGTTGACAATGTTCACATCTACCAGGTATGTGCTCCTCCTATCAACCTGACTGCAGAAGTTAATCTGCCGTTTGTTGAGCAGGTAATTCTTAACTGGGAAGCTCCTGAAAGCACTGGACCTGGTATTTCTGCATGGCTTGGATGGGACGATGGCGTAAATAACGATGCTATTGGTCTGCAAGGTGGTGGTACTTTCAATGTTGCTGTAAGGTTTACCCCTGCACAACTTGCTCAGTACGCTGGTACAAGTCTTACCAAAATC
>PHDP01000200.1 GCA_002842655.1 Bacteroidetes bacterium HGW-Bacteroidetes-14 | reverse complement strand
GAGTGCCGCAAAGGCAAAAATCTGCGCCAGAACAAGTGTATATATTTTTTTCATTGTTTACCGGTGATTAATTGGTTGATATTATGGGCGAGGGAGCAGCGCAGGGGTTACAGAAGGCTTGGCCTTCTTCTGCAGCTCTACCTTGTTTACCAGAATTGTAGGTGAGATTGCAGTCACCGGAACATTGCCCGATGAAGATCCGCACATACCGGTAAAGATTTCAAATTCGCCACCCGCATAAACAATGTTGGAGAACATAGAGAGCGGAGTTCCGATAAGGTCAACACCTCTCACAAGTTCGTCGGCCCTGCCATCCGGATAGATACGGTAAACCTCAAGCGGAGTAACATTGAAAGAGTTTGCGCCTGTACGGCCTGTCTGTGTGAATCCGCCTGTAACAGCCTTGAAAAAGTATCCGTACTCCTTGCCCTGAGCCTTGATCTCCTCAATGAGAAGTTTCCTGAGCTCTGCATCTGTTTTGTATTCGCTGGTCTCAACAATCAGGTTAGACTGACGTGACGTAGGATCATACTCAAATTCGGCCCTTGAGTGTCCATTCGATCTTGGGAATCCGTCAAGACCTGTTCTGGTCATGAGGAAGTTCTTGAGGATGCCGTCCTTTACAACGTCAACCCTCTCCCCTCTAACACCCTGGTCATCAAAAGTGTAGAAGCCGTTAAGAGCATTCCCGTGATACTTTTTCATTGTAGGGTCCATATAGACGCTAAGGGATTTTGGCAGCACATATTCGCCAACCATATTTTTGAAAGTCTGACCGTCACGGTCGCTCTTCATCTTCTGTCCCTCAATCCTGTGGCCGAATATCTCATGGAAGAACACGCCGCTTGACGAGCCGGAAAGCAGTGCCGGTCCTGTGAAAGGCTGAACAAGCGGAGCAACCCTCAGCTTTGTCAGCTTTGCAGACATCTCCTTGATATCCTTAATAATATCGGCCTCAGAAGGCAACTCAGACGGAAAATATGCAAAATAACTTACATGAAGCGGAAGCTCCATTCCGTCGTCTGCCATG
>PHDP01000098.1 GCA_002842655.1 Bacteroidetes bacterium HGW-Bacteroidetes-14 | reverse complement strand
TTGTGACATTGCTTTCACACGGATTGAAAATGTGCCATCCGAAGTGGAATAGGCAGTCGTGTAACCGCTATAATTGACACCCATAGCTACGATTTGCGCACCGAATGCAGCTGTGCTGTCTGCATAAACCACTTTTCCGGTTAGGGTAGATTCTTGGGTTATGGTAATCGGGTGATCAAAATTCCAGGTTGTAAAATGACTGACATTACCGACATAGGTATTATTAACCCGGGTGCCGGTGCCTTCTTCGCGCCATTTTCCGGTAGTTTCATCATAATACCACATCGGAATCGTGGCAGGTGCTCCAAAGATCAACGATGCCGGAATTGGGACTTTGATCTCCGCGGTGGTATTGGGTGCCAGCTTGAGTTCCCGAGTATGATCTGCATCACTAAAGAAGCGGGCACTGATAAAGCCATAAGATTCAAAGTTAGTTTCCGTTCCATCTATCTGCACGCCGCTGAAGTCACCGGGGAAGGCAGCGAGTGCAGTTGGATTGGTGGGATCAAAATATCTGGCATTGACGAGGACAGTGCCACTGAAGCCTACACCTTGGGCATCGACAAATGAATTTGCCGGGATGTCTATCGTGGCAAGTCCATCGGTAATGGTGCTGGGTTGGCTGCTGTCTATAGTCAATATCAAGGCGGGGAACAAAGTTGCCGTAATGTGAGTGCGGCGTTGATCACGAACTTGAATGACCTTGTAGGTGGCAATAAAGTCCGGCTTTGAAACCTCGACCAAAACTGCTTCACCTACCGGCACATCTGCCAGCAGAAATTCGCCGTTAGCTGCGGTTATAGTGGAGATATCTCCGATTTTGACAGTTACACCCTCAAGATCGGCTTTGGCATTGGAAACTATTTTTCCGCTGACAAATCCAACTCCGGTGGTCGTATCGGGATCGGTAGAGTCGCTGCATCCAAACATTGTAATGGCAAAGACAATAATACAAATGCTGATACAGACTCGTGTCATCGAGCTCAATTTCGTTTTCATAATCTCCTCCTTTGGAGCATAGTTATATATATGATGGGTATCTTCACATAAACAACAATCTAATGGAACTGAGAGCTTTTGCAAACAAATCTTCTAGGTTCGTAAATCGTAGGCTGTTGGGCAGAGCCGTGACTTTCATGGATAATGGACTGAACTCGACCTATATTTTATACTTATAATCGATGAATTCGACCGTTTTGTTCAAGCATTTTCGGGTATGCAACGGTCTTACAATATGAAAACCGGGTGACGATTTGAATATGTACGGATTGTATATATTGCTATCAGCCATTAATATAAGTTAGCTAAAGAGAATCTTATTGACAGGAAGCTTCTGGAAACAGATAGTGAATGTTTGCGAAGTGTTTTTGTGAAAAATGAGATCCTGTTAGAATCACTAATCGAACTTGGATTAGACATAGAAGATTATTGGGGTGTAGTGCCCCATTTTTGTTAGGAGTTACCATGGTCAAAGAACTAAGTGTAGAGACAATGCAGACCTTTGATTTGCAGTCCGAGATCAACCCACCTCAAGTGTTGGAACAAATACAATGCTACCCTCGGCAGGAGCTTTCTCCCACGGCCTTAAACCAGCTCCGTTATTTTGAAGCAAAATCTCTCTTTACTATGCAAGATTACGAAGCAGCCGAACAGATTGTCCTGGAATGCTTGCAGTATGCTATTTCTCAAAGGAATTACTACATCTTGGTGCATGGCTCTATCTTACAAGGTTTATGCTATCGAAGCCTGAACCTTACCATTAGGGAAAGACCGTGTTTCGAATTAGCTCTGGAGTATGCTCTCCAATCAGATAGTATAGAGCTTGTGGTGAGTGCAAGATCATTTTATTTATCCTATCTAAACAGAATACATGCCTATCATCAAGCCTTGGAGGAAGAAAAGACGATAGCAGATTTACTGCAGCGCATTCCTCACTCTCACATCTCAATCACTGCCATGAGATTAATCTCCTCGCTATATATGGACTTGGCAAAGCCCGATAAAGTGGTTCAGTATTTGTGTCAGGCTTTGCTCTATGCCAAAGACCTGGATATCCCCTCTTATCAGCTAACAATTATTAACAATTTGGCTTCTGCATATATCAAGATCACGGATTTTGCCAAGGCCGAAGAACTGTTGAAAAGTGGGCTTGATGTGGCTCAAACTCTTGATTTACAAAGCCAGATTGTGCTGATGCTGTTCAATCTGGGTAATCTGATGATTGCTAAAGCTCAGTATCCCCAAGCCATAGAGTATTTTGACAGCTGTCTGGAAAAGATTACATTGTTTGAAGTCAATTCACCCCAACTTTTACTGGACATCTATAGCAATTATTCCTTGTGCCATTGGAGTTTGAGGGATGGCACACAGGCTTTAGTATTTATGGATAAGGCAATTGAGATATCCCAAGCCGGGAAACTGATGGATATTGAGATGCTATTGGAGCTAAACAAGACTAATATTCTGATTGGCGTAGGTGATTTCAAGTCGGCAAAGGAGATTTTGAACAGAATCATCAAGTACTACAAAAAGACAAAACAAATACCCCTGCTCCTGAGTGCGTATAAGACTCTTACAAGCCTATATAAAACCCAAAATGACTTTCGGCGGGGCTTGGAGACTTATCAAATTATCGAACAGATTACCGACACCTATATAGCTACAATCCAGAGCAAACAGGCCGAAGCAGACACTGACAAACTGAGTATCCGGGATATCTTCTTTCCGGAGTCTTATCACACCGCCGGCAGACATAATACCCAAGCTTTATCATACGGGTTTATCGGCAAAAGCAAGGCTCACGCTAAAGTGCTAAATTCTGCCTTGTTAGCTGCCCAGCATCATAACACGACTGTCCTCATCACAGGTGAGTCCGGCACCGGAAAAGAAGTGATCGCCCAGATAATCCACAATAATAGTACCCGCAGAAACTTTGCCTTGGTGCCGGTAAATGTTCCATCTCTTACCACCACTTTGATTGAAAGCGAACTCTTTGGTCATACCAAAGGTGCTTTTACCGGAGCCTATACAAAAAACATAGGCTACTTTTTGCAGTCGGATAAAGGCAGCATTTTCCTGGATGAAATCACCGAAATGCCCTATGAACTTCAGAGTAAACTCTTAAGAGTGATCGAAACCAGCAAAGTATCCGCTATAGGGAGCAGTCAAGAGATGTGTTTCGATAGCCGTATAATCTCGGCAACAAATCAGAATATCCAGGAACTGATCAAAGCCAAAAAATTTCGGCTCGATCTCTATCATCGGCTGAATACTATCGAGATCTTTATCCCTCCGCTGAGAGATAGAACCGATGACATAGAACCCCTAATCCGCCACTTTGTAGACTTCTATGCAGAAACGCTGAATAAAACCAAGCCGTTTCTTGACAATTCATTCTTGGATACAATGACGATCTACTCCTTTCCCGGCAATGTGCGTGAACTCAAGAACATCATAGAGCGCATGTATATTCTGAGTACCAGTCCGCGTTGGGATGCCAAACTGCTTTGCCAGATCAATCCCTTAAATTTCGGGACTACCGTATCAACGAATCAAGAGCACGAAGAAGATATCATTTTAAAAGCCCTTATCAAAGCCAAAGGTAAGCAAAAGGACGCAGCTGTGCTTCTCAATATTTCCGAACCCACTCTTCACCGTAGAATAGTGAAATACAATCTCCAGCAACACACTCGGAAGGGTAGCTGAAGCCCCAATAATATATTTCACCTGAAATTTCACATTCATCAGCAAAACCCTCGTTTTTGAAAGAAATCGCCTGTACCCACTTAGCGCTACATGTATCACGCTGTATCGCAAGAGTTTACTGACAGCAGAACATTTGCCTGAATTGGCTCACTTCTTTCATTATATATAGCCTGAAAGAGTTAAAAGCAGTTTCCCCTAACATTTCTATGCGCCAGATAGTCAGAATCTCCGAAGAGAGGACGGCGATCTGCCGGGGTATAAGATTACATATTGTGAAGGTGGTTTTGATAATTTGGGATTTATGCCTTCAACCCATGACTCATTCAAGACAAAAATGATCCGCATTGATTGATAGTATAAAAGGATGGACCAGATGACTACACGAGGTAAAACACTTTGGATAGTGATGTTAAGCATAGCTTTTCAGATGATATTTTGTAATTTACCAGCAGAAACGATCTTCAATGAGACGATGGGAGCTGCTTCCACAATCACCTTAATCCCTGCTTACACCGGATGGTCAAATTATGGCTCTGTCCATTATTCAGGCTCCGCCGATGCCCGTAACACCTACAACTCTGCAGGCCATTATGTGGGCGCAAGCGGAGCGGGAAACATCTATTTTGTGGGCGGAATCAATGATAACTACCAGATCAGTGGCATAAACACTCAAGGTTATACAAACATCAGACTGAGTCTTTCATTATACAAAGCAAATTCAAATGCTACCACAGGTAATGCGGAAAACGGCAGTAATTTCCAGATTAGCTACAGTGTGGATAGTGGCCAAAGCTGGAGACGAATC
This sequence comes from Bacteroidetes bacterium HGW-Bacteroidetes-14, assembly GCA_002842655.1. Taxonomy (GTDB): domain Bacteria; phylum Bacteroidota; class Bacteroidia; order Bacteroidales; family UBA932; genus Bact-08. The sequence continues at coordinate 2,908 of PHDP01000098.1, read as the reverse complement.
CCCATCACCATCCCCACCGGGTCCAATACCACGGGAGTATACTACTGGCGGGAACTAAGCGAAAACTTACCTGCCACAGACAACCTGACCCTCGCTTTTACCAATATTGGAGCCACTGAACCTGTGCATTTCCGCATGGATGATGTTGTTTTGACCGGTACCACAAATTCTTTGTTCAATGAAAGCCTTGGTGCAGGGACAGTCAACACAGCGATTAGTAATTTTACAGGCTGGATCAGCAGCTCCGCAATCTCGTTTTCCGGAACCGGATTTGTGCGCAATGATCTCCCTTCTACCGATAAATACACCGGCGCTAGCGGAGGCGGCAATATCCTGTTGGAAACCGGACAGTATTTGCAGATCAGCGGTATCAATACCACCGGCTACGCCATACCGGCTTTAACTGTCGGCGTGATGAAATCACATGCTTCAGAGAATGGATCCCGACTCCTCATGAGCTACAGTCTGGACGGAATAAACTGGTCCACAGCACAGCAGTGCAATACGACAGGCAGCGGGACAAACCTGTGGTACAAAAGAGCTTTTCCTTATATTCCCATTACGAATAACCTTAGATTGAGGTTTAACAACACCTCCACCGTAGGCGGCAGCTTTCGGATTGACGACATCTATCTACAGTCTGAACTCACTGCACCTGCAATAGGTTTCCCCTCCTGCAGTTCGATCAGCACGACCGGTGCTATATTTAGTGCAAACATCCTTTCCCTCGGGGGTGCAAATGTCACAGTACGAGGTTTTTATTACTCCACCGTAACCGGTTTTACAGATGGATCCGGAACCGTGGTTCAGGAGTCTGTTGCGATGAATCAGGCGGGTGAGTATAACCTTCCCGTAAGTGGATTACAATCCAATACCGTATATTATTACAAAGCTTTTGCCACCAATTCGAACGGGACGACTTACTCGGGACAGGCATCTGTTACGACTCTGCCGGTAACTACTTCCACAAGTTTCACCATTGATAACACCCTACCCACAGCGGGCACAAACTTCCAAACCTATGCCGCGGCTGTCTCCTATCTGAATGCCAATTTTGCAGGCAGCAGCACCGGCTTTACCTTCCTGATGAAGGATGGACAGGTGTTTGAAGATGCTTCCGGAACTACGTACAACATCACTGCTTCCGGCACTTCTGTAAAACAGATTATCTTCCAGCGTGACAATAGCGGAACAGCCAGACCCAAACTATCCCGGAGTGTCAGCGGCATCAATGTGGTAGTTTTATCGGGAGCAGACTGGGTGACTTTCGATGGCATTGATGTGCAGTCGGCGGGATTATACGGCTACTATTTGACTAATCCGAGCAGTACCAATGGAGCACAGCACATCACCATCAAGAACTGCACGGTTACCGGGGCAGGATACACCGGATCTTCTACCACTTCCGGAATCTATCATGCTTATGCTACCTCGCCAACTACTGCGGCAGGGAAACACTCTTATAACACTTTTCAGAGTGTCACAGTTACGGGATTTAGCTACGGGATAAGGCTCAACGGCGAAGCTACAGACATTGAAATCAGCGGATGTACTATCACCGGGCTTAGTGCAGAACGTTATTGCGTGGGCATCAAAGTCACCAGTATTACCAACCTCGAGATTTTTAACAATGCCATAAACAACCTCATGGTATGGTCGGACTTTCCCATAGGCATAGACATTATCACTTGCATGGGAAATGTGAATATCTTCAACAATAAAATCAGCTCCCTCACCGGTTACCATGATGCCATCATATCCAGTTGGAAGCCCTTGGCAGGCATCAGGGTGGAAAGATCTACCACTTATGCCGATATAAAAATCTACAACAATATGTTGTGGAGGTTGAGTGCCATAAATGATATGAGCATAACCGATGTCCTGAGAAGAGGTATTTATATAGTACCGGGGTCAACAAGTGGAACGATTTCCATAGATTTCAACACGATCATGATGGGCAGTTCACGTTCCTCTACTATTGGATTGGAACTGGACAGCCCCCAAACCAATCTTCGTAACAATGTGATACACATGGAGTGCTCATACGCCGGATATCAGAATTATGGAATTCAATATGAAGACCTGACCGCATCTTCCGGTATCACAGACAACAATGTAATATACCTTTCCGATCCCAGCAGAGGCTCACATATTTTGGCTGCGGGTGTCCCCTATACCCTGGAATCCTGGCAATATGCAACAGGCCGGGAAACTGCCTCCTGGGCATATAATCCAAAGCTGATTTCGGCTTCCGATGTACACGTGATAACGGGTGCAGATACACCTGTGGAATCTAACGGCAGCTATTTTAACGGAGCTATCTCGTGGGTAACCCGGGATATCGATGGTAACCCCAGGAACATTTCTACTCCTGATATCGGTGCCGATGAAGGTGATTTTGTGTTTACCGCTCCCCTGATACCGATGAATCCCGCCAGCTGGACCACCTCACCGCTCAACGCCGAAGAAATTACTTGCTCCGCCACACCCAATCCCGCCGGAAATCCTATCCTGGTAGCCTTCAACACTACCAACACCTTTGGTAGTCCCTCCGGGACATATTCTGCCGGGGCTACTATCGTGGGCGGTGGCACAGTAGCCTTTGTGGGTAGCACTCAGGATTTGAATCTGTTGACTGGTTTCAATCCCTCCACTACCTATTACCTCAAAGTCTGGAGTATGCTCGGCACCGATAGAACAGTTTACTACACGTATTCCTCCGGAATAGCTACTTCTGTCATCACTCCCGCCCGGATAAACCTTCCTGCGTCCATCACAGTCAACCCTGCAGGCAGCGGAACCTTTAACTACAGCAGCATGTCCGCCGCACTCCATGCAGTAAAAATCGGGAACATCCCTACAGAAGGTATCTCGGTAAATGTTGCAGCGGGCTATTCAGAGACAAATG
>PHDP01000199.1 GCA_002842655.1 Bacteroidetes bacterium HGW-Bacteroidetes-14 | reverse complement strand
AAGACACGAAAAGAGACCCCTGCCCGGCTTGTGGTACAGATTCAGAATGAATTTGAATTGGTATGAGGTCATTGTGAAAAATTTCACGAATTTATAAAAAAAATACAACCTAGAAGGATTCGTGCAAAATTATTGATTATAAGCACTGTACAAAATATTTTAATAAGAAAATTCTCATTTTTAAAATTGCATAACACAGATTATCAGACACTTTGCACGAATCCTGCTAGGCAACAACCGCCTTGATTATCTGATACTTTGTACGAATCCTGACAGGCAGCCTAAAGTTTCCCACGTGCAACCCACCTGCCAGCCTAATTTCCATATTGCTAATATTGTGGTAGTTGTAAATTGCAAATCTCTTAATTTCTTAAATCAGCTATTTATAATGCTCACAAAATGTGATGAATGTAAATTAGGCTGGCAGGTGTCAACGCGCTTGGCATTTTTACCTCTGGGGAAAAGTGTCAAATCGTTGATGAACACGTCTTTATACAAAAACGAAGATTTTCGCAACTAGCTATATATGTGTCGTTTGACACTTTTCCCCAGAGGTAAATGCACGTGGGAAACTTTAGCAGGCAGCAGATCGCACATGTCAGCCAAATTTACAACTAGTTGATTACGTGTGATATATGTATCTCGGAGATTAGTATTTTCTAGAATTAGAAATCATAATTACTTGATTATGTGCAAAATGTAATTTAGGCTGACATGTGCCACGTGCAAAACTCTGGCAGAGATCGCTTTCTGCGCACTCAAAAAAAAGGCCGCCCGTTAGGACAGCCTTTTATTTTTAATTCAGGATTTTGTGAAACCTGATAAACTTAAATTATTTCCAGCCCTCGCAGCTGCACATCAGGTTGCGGTCGCCAAAGCCGTTGTCTACACGGGTTACATGCGGCCAGAACTTGTTGTCGCGAATCCATGCAAGAGGGTAGGCAGCCTGTTCACGTCCGTAAGGGTGGCTCCAGGTGTCGGCAGCAACTTCGGCTGCTGTGTGAGGAGAGTTCTTAAGCGGATTGTCTGCTTTG
>PHDP01000097.1 GCA_002842655.1 Bacteroidetes bacterium HGW-Bacteroidetes-14 | reverse complement strand
TCTAATTTTTTTGTTTTTTGTAGTCCGTAGGGGAATCGAACCCCTATTGCAAGAATGAAAATCTTGAGTCCTAACCGTTAGACGAACGGACCATCTCGATAACACTTAACTTTCGTGTTTCGCGTTGGGAGTGCAAAGGTAGAAAGATTTTTTATAGTTGCAAAAAAATCTTAAAAATTCTCGTAAGAGTAAATTATTGACTCCACCTGTCTCAGGTAATTGCGCTTGTCATAGCGTGGTGCATATACAAAGGCTTCCAGTGCAATAACATTTCTGTTCTCCTTGTCAAGGAAAAAATGACTCACAAAAGGACCACCCATGAAATCATTCTGAACCTCCCATAAACCACGCAATTCTGCAAAGGTACGCTTGTTGTATGTTACCCATCTGAGACCAGGTTCAATAAGAGTATTGGTGGTCATAAAGGTATTTTCCAGCGGTCCGGGTACATTGGTCTGAAGGATTTCATTCCTCTTTGCAATCAGGTTCTCTTTTGTGAACGCCAGAGTATCTGTGTAGGGAAAGCGGTAAATGAAAATTCCCTGATTTGTATAGGTTGTCTCATATGAGATCCAGATAAAATCGTCTGTCTTCTTGCGCAGGTTGTATCCATTCGGGAAATATGGCGAGCCGCCGAATGCCTCTGTCACCAGTGCTCTGAGTGCAGGCTCTTCATATTTTTTTGAATTGGAAATGTTTCTGTTTCTCTCTGCCTGAAGGATTGAGTTTTCCAGTTTGTCTATCTGCTCAAGAATAACAGCCTGGGCACCCTTTGCATCCGGTGCTGAGATTGTGATTACAATCTGCGGAGCTGCCCATACATTCTCCTGGTAAACTATATTGCTGTTCTTGTATTTCTCTCCGATATCAAGCAAAATGATGTTCCTGTGAGACTGAAAAATACTTGTAAAGGCATTTTCCGGAATATTCACCAGATTGAACATTGGTTCTCTCTGAGGAAGAAAAGGATGATCTGCGCCAAGCGCAGATCTGAGGGCAGCTCCGGGCTCGCTCTCCCAGTATCCTTTATTTATTACGATCACGACTTCTCCTGCTTTACCGCTCACGCTTGGCATAAGCTGAGGGCCGTTCTTGCACGAAACTGCCAGAATTGTGGCAATTACTAGTGCGAATATAATCCTTGCTGCTCTCATGACTGATATTATTTAAAAAGTCTGTAAATGTCGTTTCCAAAAGCCAGGAACATTATTGCAAAAAGAATAATCATTCCTGCCACCTGGGCATATTCAAGCACCTTGTCGCTTGGTTTTCTTCTTGTCACTATTTCGTAGATAAGGAAGAGAATGTGCCCGCCGTCAAGAGCCGGAATTGGAAGAAGGTTAACTACGGCAAGCATTATAGAAAGCCATGCAGTAAGATTCCAGAAGATATGCCAGTCCCAGCTTGAAGGGAAGATGTTGCCAATTGCAATAAAACTCCCAACAGATTTGTAGGCTTCTGTTTTTGGAGAAAATATGAGCTTAAGCTCCTTAAGGTAATTTTTAATAGTAGAGACGGCTTTGTTTGCACCGGCCGGTACTGCTGCAATTACAGAGTATTTTTCGGTAGTTACATTAAAGAATTTGCGCACATCTCCGTCAATGGCAACTCCAATCATTCCCGCACTGTCAACAATAAGTGTTTTCGCAAGTCTCTCTTCACCCCTCTGAATTGTTACAGATATCGTATCTCCTTTGTGCTCCTTAAGTAAAGGCTGAATATCCTGAACAACTGATACTTCAGTCGAGTCAATTGCAATTATTCTGTCGCCCGGCATAAGCCCGGCACCAATATTAAGTGAAGAGTCAGATACGGCCAGAATCTGGAACGGAGCCCTGAGTGAGAACATACCCGGAGTGTTCAGAACGGCAGGAATATAAACCGGATCAATTGAAACGCTAAGGCTTGAATCTCTGCGGATAACTTCTGCACTTTTCGCCTGATTACGGGCCATTATCATCTGAAGTTCATGGAACTTCTCAATTTTCTCTCCGTCAAATGAAACAATCTTATCCCCGTTTTCAAATCCAATCTCTTTTGCAAGGTCATTGCACTGTACTCCGTAAATGGCATCTTCGTTTTTCAGATACTCTTCACCCCATGTGAACAGTGTTGCAGAGTAAATGAGAATGGCAAGAATGAAATTGAAGAAAACACCACCAAACATTACAAAGAAACGCTGCCATGCAGGCTTGCTTCTGAATTCCCATGGCTGGGGCGGAAGCTGCATAGCCTCTTTGTCCATAGACTCGTCAATCATTCCGGAGATTTTGCAGTAGCCTCCAAGTGGAAGCCAGCCAATTCCGTACTCAGTGTCAGAATTTTTTGGTTTGAATTTAAAAAGCGAGAACCACGGGTCAAAGAAGAGATAAAACTTTTCGACCTTTATTTTAAAGAGCCGTGCAAAGAAAAAGTGTCCGAATTCGTGTACCAGTACAAGAATTGACAAGGCTAGCACGACCTGAAGGATTTTAATGATTATATCCATTTGTTTTTAATTGTTTACTGAGTATTTAGCTTTAACCGACAGAGCCATCTCCCTTGCGGAGTCATTAGTGTTGTAAATATCCTCCAATGAGGGTTGTACAACAAACTTCGTTCCATTAATAACCTCTTCAATTATCTCAGGAATTGCAGTGAACGGAATTTCATTTGACAGAAATGCCTCAACAGCTATTTCATTTGCCGCATTCATTGCGCAAGGAATGTTTCCTCCTTTTTCAATTGCCTGATATGCAATACGTATGCATGGAAATTTCTTCTGGTCCGGTTTGTGGAATTCAAATGTTCCAAGCATTGGAAAATCCAGCCTTTTGGTATCCAGATCTACGCGGTAAGGGTAGGTAAGAGCATACTGAATTGGCAGCCTCATATCCGGGGTGCTGAGCTGTGCAGTAACGGAGCCGTCAGAAAACTGAGCCATGGAGTGGATGATTGACTGCGGGTGAACCACTATGTCAATCCTTGAGGGATCTATACCAAACAGCCACTTTGCCTCAATCATCTCGAGCCCTTTGTTCATCATACTGGCAGAGTCCACAGTTACCTTTGAGCCCATTTTCCAGTTCGGATGGTCCAGGGCCTGGCTAATGGTAACACTTTTGAGCTCCTCTTCGCTTTTGCGAAAGAAGGGACCACCTGAGGCAGTAAGAATAACCTTCTCTACTGTAGCTCTCTCTCCCTGAAGACACTGGAAAATTGCCGAATGCTCCGAATCTACCGGAATAATTGGCGCACCATTCTCTTTTGCCAGAGACATTACTATACTTCCCGCAGCAACAAGAGTCTCCTTGTTTGCCAGTGCAATTGCCTTGCCCGCCTTAACGGCGGCAATTGTGGGCTTAAGCCCGCTGAATCCCACCATTGCGGTGAGAACCATATCTATGTTGTCGCCCGCCACAAGCGAGCAGATGGAGTCTATTCCCGAGAAGACCTTAATGTCGAGAGGCGCAAGGGCTTCGTTTACCTCATTGTATTTTGATTCGTCTGCAATTACAACAGCATTAGGTTTAAGCCTCTCTGCCTGTTCAATGAGAAGAGAGCTGCTGGTGTTTGCAGTTAATAATTCAACCTGAAGTTTATCTGAATGTCTGATGCATACCTCTATGGCCTGTGTGCCTATGGACCCGGTCGAGCCCAGAATTGCCACTCTTCTTTTCATCTGAGACATATTAAAAATTGATGTATTTTGCCGGATCTACGGCTGCACCCTTGTGCCATAGTTCAAAATGGAGGTGGGATCCGGTACTCAGTGAACCTGTGCTTCCCACAAGTGCAATTGCAGTTCCCGCTTTCACCTTATCTCCGGTTCTCTTGAGCAGTTTTGAGTTGTGCTTGTAGATTGAAATCAGGTCGTTTGTATGCTGAATCTGAATTGTAAATCCGGTTTCATCAGTCCAGGTTGCCATAATAACTGTTCCGTCAAGTACTGCAGAGACTACAGAGTTTGTTGGAGCGGCTATATCTACATATGGGTGGTTGGTTGCAAGGTTAAAACCATCTGAGATGATTCCCTTGACAGGAGGGAAAAAGTGCAGTCCCTCAATCTGGTTAACACGGCCCGTTTCAGATCCTACATTAAACTGCTCCTGTTTTATTACCTCAAGGCGCAGCAGAGAATCCTCCTTCGATTTTTTTCCGGTCAGTTCACCAACAGCTGCAGTATCTGTTTTGGCAGCAATGTCTCCAAGTTCAAGAGGTTGCTGTCCGGTAACAATTCTCTGAATGTTGTTAAGCTGGAAATCCCAGAGCTTAACAGTTCTTTCAAGAGAGTCAAGCTTGAGTGCATTCTGCACAATCTCACGCCTGGTCTGGGCATCGGGGTATCCGGGAATGAACTCCCTGAGCGGAGTATATGAAATTAGTATGGTAACCGAAACCACAATGAAAATAACGGCGAGAATAAGGCTCAGAAGCATCATCATGCCATTTGCTCGAAACACGAACAACTGTTCGTGAGTTGTATCATTGAAGATTGAGAAACGAAACTTGTTTCTCAGCCGGTTACTGCTGTTTTTTGTTTTCTGTTTTGCCATTCTGTTCAAATCTCCCTATTCATCTTTAATGGGCACGAAGAGCTCCTCGCTTCTCCACAACCCGTGCTTGTTGCAATATGCAACAGCAGTAAGGCGAAGGCTGATTTTTGGAATCAGCAGAAAATCGGCCTCAATGTGTACAGGGTCGTCCCCGAAGCTGCTGCGCTGAATCTTTGCCTCACCCACAAGTGTCTCCAGGTTCCAGAGCTGGATGTATTCATAATGATGATCCGGGGCATTGGGGTGTTTGACATTTTTGCCAATCTTTACCTTAACCCTGAAAGGCATGTTTCTTACAGCCTCTGGTTCACATATAATTACAGGCGAGTGTTTGTCTGCGTACTGACGCACCTTTTCGCTGCCTGATTCAAAATCCTGATATGAAAATACTCTTGGCATAGTTGCATTTAAACCTCAAAAGTACTAAAAAAAAACTAACTTTGCGCTATGGATAGAATTGTGGGCATTGACTACGGCAGAAAGAGAACGGGGATAGCTGTGAGCGATCCGCTGGGCATTTTTGCTTCTGCCCTTGAGACTGTTCCTGCCGGTAATCTCCTTGCGTTCCTCAAAAATTATACCCAAAAGGAGAGGGTTATCAGATTCGTTGTGGGATACCCAATGAATCTAAACAATAAACCGTCAGAGGCAGCTAAGGATGTAGATCAGTTTCTGAATATGCTCCGCAAACAATTTCCGGATATACCCGTTACTTTAGAAGATGAACGCTTCACTTCAAAGATGGCAATGAGGACCCTTATAGATGGCGGAATGAAAAAGAGCGACCGCCGTGAGAAGGAAAACATTGACAAAGTAAGTGCAGCAATCATTCTTCAGTCATATCTTGACTCAAATGCAAGGGTCACAGAGGGGGCTGCGGGAGTTTAATAAATTTTATAATTTATGGTATTACCAATATACGTTTACGGATCTGAGGTCCTCAGGGAGAGGGCACAGGAGGTTGATATTACTGCAGAAGGGATTGCAGAGGAGATGAAGAGACTTACGGAGGACATGTTCGAAACCATGTTCAAGGCAGACGGAGTGGGTCTTGCAGCTCCGCAGGTAGGAAAATCTATACGAGTTCTTGTTGTTGACGGATCGCCGCTTGCAGATGATATGCCGGAGCTGGTAAATTTTCGCAGAGCAATGATTAACCCGGTTATCTCAGAGGAGAGCGAGGAGACTATTGAATTCAGCGAAGGTTGCCTGAGCATCCCGGATATTCACGCATCGGTTGTAAGACCTAAGAAAATCAAAATATCATATTACGACCCCGACCTTGTAAAAAAAGAGGAGGAGCTTGACGAATTTGCATGCCGTATGGTTCAGCATGAGATGGACCACCTGAACGGAGTGCTCTTTACTGACCGTACCGCCCCAATCAGAAAGAAGATGCTGCAGGCAAAACTCAACAACATCATGGCCGGTAAAGTAAAAACACATTATAAAATAGCCCAGGCAGGCAAGAAAAAATAGAGGAGACAATGGGAGCTTTTCACGCATACGATATCAGAGGGATATACAATAAAGATTTTGACAGAGAGACAGTTTACAGAGTGGGATATTTTCTTCCCGAACTTCTTAAGGCAGATAAAGTCCTTGTTGGAAGGGATGCAAGAGAGTCGTCTCCGGAGATGCACGATGCACTTTTAAAGGGTATCACAGATGCCGGAGCAGATGTTTTTGATCTTGGGCTTGCAACAACCCCTATGGTATATTATGCAACAGCAACATACGGGTTTACAGCCTCCGCACAGATAACAGCTTCGCACAATCCAAGGGAGTACAACGGCCTGAAGGTCTCAAGGGAGAATGCTCTTCCTGTAGGATTTGACACAGGACTCGGTACTATAAAGGAGTGGATTGAAACCCGCGAAATTATCGAGAAGAGCAAAAAGGGGACTGTCCACAAACTCGATGTAAAGAATGAATACATAAGTTTCCTTTCAAAATACAAGGGTGACTATTCAGACCTGAACATTGGAATGGATATCTCAAACGGAATGGCTGCGCTTCTTATCAAGGATATCCTTGGCGGGGGGAGCGATAAACTCCACTACATCTTTGACGAGATGGACGGAACCTTCCCTAACCACGAGGCAAATCCTCTTATTCCGGAAAATACGCTCGATCTTCGCAACCTTGTTAAAGAGAAGGGGTGCGACATTGGAGTAATCTTTGACGGAGATGCAGACAGGGTAATGTTTGTAGATGAAAATTCAAGATTCATTTCACCTGATCTTATGATAGCACTTCTTGGCCACTACTTCCTCGAAGAGAGAGGAGAGAGAGGTCCGGTGCTTCAGGATATCAGAAGTTCAAAGGCAGTTGGAGAGTATCTTGCGCCAATGGGAGGAGAGATTCACACATGGAAGGTTGGACGCGCCTTTGCTGCACACAAGCTAAGGGAGATTAACGGAGTTTACGGCGGAGAACTTGCCGGACACTACTATTTCCGCGACTTCTTCTACAGCGACTCAGGAATAATGGCAGCACTCATAATTCTTGACATCACAGCCAAGCTTAAGAGTAGAGGAGTAAAACTCTCGCAGGCCATTGCTGCAATTGAGAAGTACGATAACTCAGGGGAGATCAATTTCCGCATTGAGAAGAAGAGAGAGGCAATGGACAAGGTGAGAGAGTATTTTCTTAAGACAGAAACACCTATTGCCAGCTTTGACTTTGACGGCTACCGCGTAGAGTTCCCGGAGTGGTGGTTCAATATCCGCCCATCGAATACAGAGCCATACCTCAGGTTTCTTGCCGAGGCAAAAGGGCCTGCCCTTCTTGCCCAAAAGGTGGCAAAAGTAAAAGAACTCCTCAAGGAATTTGAATAACAACCAGATGTAAATGTACCGTTCACTCTCCCTGCTGCTCTCACTGGTCCTATTTGCAACAGCCGCTGCTGCAGAGGGAGGGAGAGAGAATCCCGGCATTCAGAGTGAAGTCAGAACAGAAT
>PHDP01000198.1 GCA_002842655.1 Bacteroidetes bacterium HGW-Bacteroidetes-14 | reverse complement strand
TCACAGAGTTTCCCTGAAATCAAGGCTGCTGAATGCAAAATGGCTGTTGAACAGGGAGCAGACGAGGTAGATATCGTCCTTGCACTGAGCCATTTTCTTGCAGGCGAATTTGAAGAGGCGGCGGCAGAAATCAGACTCATAAAAAAGGCTATCGGCAAGGCACACCTTAAGGTGATACTTGAAACCGGAGCCCTGACAACTCCTGAGGCTATTGAAAAGGCTTCGTGGATTGCAATGGAGGCGGGAGCAGATTTTATCAAAACCTCTACAGGCAAGATGGAGCCTGCAGCAACCCCTGAGGCGGCTGTTGTAATGTGCCGTGCAATTAAGGAGTTATACGCAAAAACAGGAAAGAGAATCGGCTTTAAACCTGCCGGAGGTATAGTAACCCCTGCAGATGCAATTCTGTACTATGCAATTGTAGATACAATTCTTGGCGAAGAGTGGCTCAACCCTGAGCTCTTCCGCCTTGGCGCGAGCAGACTGGCAAACAATTTGCTCACACAACTCGAGAACAAAACAGTAAACTATTTTTAACCATGAAAAAAATCGTATTAATAGCAGTAGCATTGTTCGTCGTAACAACAGCATTTTCTCAGAACTACAAAACCTCAATTGGTCTCCGTACAGGTTCAAGTGTTGGAGCAAGCCTAAAACACTTTATCAACCAGCAGGATGCGCTTGAGGCAATTGCAGATGTTGACCTTATTCGTCATGATGAACTTAAAATACGTGTGGGAGGCTTTTATGAGCGTCACTTTGATGTAAATGTAGACGGATTTGCACTCTATGCAGGTGCCGGTGCCTCTGCAGGTGTGCATGTTGCAGGACTTTACAGCAAGCAGTTCATGATGTCACTGGACCTGATTGGAGGTGCTGAATACAAGTTCAATAATGTTCCTATAGCAATCTCTGCAGACTGGACACCAAGAATTCAGATTATCTCAAACTCAGGTCTCAAGGTTCCTAACTTTGCAATAACAATCAGATACATAATCAAATAATTCAGACAAATTATGAAACAATATATCGAAGAGAACAAAGAGA
>PHDP01000197.1 GCA_002842655.1 Bacteroidetes bacterium HGW-Bacteroidetes-14 | reverse complement strand
TGTTGAAGTAATATTCCAGTACCTGTTAAGATAACTGCCTGTTGCACCGGGATAGGATGCGTTTACAAGATTAACCCCAATAGAAGCCTCAGAAAATGTTCCTGCTGTCAGGTTAAGGGAAACGGGTGTATATTCGGCCAATCCATCGTTATCACCTACCGGAAACGTAAAACTACCAGGTGAAGTAATTCTCTTTCTTACTTCTCCGGAACCAGTGGCAAGAATCATGCTGTTTGAAGAAGGGTTACCACCAATAATGGCCGTTTCACTTAAAGACAGATTGTGATTCCCTATGCTTAGTAATCCATTGGTTAGTATCAGACTATCCTGGATTGAAATATCTGAGTTAATTGAAGCACCAGCTATATTGTCGATAACAAGCACTGAATAAAAACCGGGTGAGACAAAATCAATCGGGTCAGTAGGTAACAATATCTGCTGTGGCGATGTACCATTATAGATAACATAGGTTGGTTCAGCCATTGTCACAAGCCTGCCTGGACTGGATAAAGGGAAGATTTCGCCTGATATTGAAAGCGTACTGTTGGGTTGTGCTTGCATAAAGTAGCTATCAAAATCCTGTCCAAAAACACTTCCGTTTATCACAATTGACCCACCATCATTCTGAATATAAGAATTCTGAGAAAAATACAAATTCCCATTTTGAACTTCAACCATTCCCGAATTACTGAAAAATGTATAAAAGGCAGTAAGCGGGGCAAGATAAAACGAACCGTCTTCCAGTATAATTACTGCACCGGGATAATTGAAAAACATTCCAGATTCTGCACCAGTTACAATATCTGCACTACCAATCATATTAATTGAGCCAAAATTGTATGATGTCAATCCACCGCCCCCGTTTATAGGGTATTCATCATCGGTCAGATTCAGATTACAGTGAAAATTCAAATTACAGGCTGAGTTAAATTTGAACCCAAATTGCACACCACCTGAACTACGGTAGTAAATGGCTCCGGTGGTTGTTATTGATCCCGCCCCTGTGACTGTTGCACCAAATTCATTTCGGTCAATTCCGTCATCCCAATCAAAGAT
>PHDP01000196.1 GCA_002842655.1 Bacteroidetes bacterium HGW-Bacteroidetes-14 | reverse complement strand
TATGAGGCATAACCGGGTGTGGTTTCAAGCTGAAAGGTTTGTTCGTAGTAGATGGTGTCATGTGTTGGGTTGGTGAAAGGGAGGTTGACGGTGGGCAAGGGGAATACGCTTATCTCTTTTGTAACGGTATCAGCGCAGCCAAAGTAGTCTTTAACGCTGTACGTGTATTGCCCGGAGTGGTTAACAGCGGCAGAAGCTATGTTGATATTTTGATGTGTGGTGCTGCCATCGGGTGTATTCCACTGCCCTGTCATGGGCTCTGCGCCTCCGCTTATCAATGGGATCAGGTGTATGCTTTCTCCCTGGCAATAGGTTATCTTTTGATTAAGTTCAATTGCCGGCAGGTCATGTATTGTTATTGCCTCGGGGGTGAGATGAGGGAAAATGACATTGCCGTTCTCATCTATAAAACGGGTTACAGGTGGTGAATCCCAATTTATATCTGCAAAACCGGATTCAAGGGTCTCAAACACCAGCTCTCCCAATGAGATGGTATCGTTGGTTGTCAATGGTACTGTTCCATTCCACTCCAGCACCACGCGTGAAGTGCCGGGATAAACGGTTGATATTATGCCCGGCAGTGAATCATTGAAGTGAATGCACTGAAGTTTCTGACCATCAAATGCAAGCGAAGCTGTAAATTCTTTCACTCCTGAAACACCACTTACCCTTATGTTGGAGTTGGCAAGTTCATTCAGGCATTTTTTGTCATCCCCTGCCATGGCTGACAAAGGGATGCCCGGGTTGTTTTCTATGGTAACCTCACATTGAGTTTCGCAGCCAAATTCATCGGTTACATAAACGGTGTAACTGCCCGATGCAAGGCCGGTAAATACATTGGTAGTTTGCACCGGACCAAAGTTGAGGCGGTATGTTAGGTTGGTATTCGGCGAATCAACGGTTATCATTCCGTTGTCTGCGCCTGTTGCATGGGTGGGATGGCAGTAGATTTCGGGGCCTTCGACATTTTGCACCTCCACTGAAACCGGTAAACTGATACAACCAAACTGATCTTTGAGGGTGATGTCGTATGTTCCGCCAATTAGTTCGGTAATTTCAGCA
>PHDP01000195.1 GCA_002842655.1 Bacteroidetes bacterium HGW-Bacteroidetes-14 | reverse complement strand
AAACGACATTCAGGTAGTTGCAATCAACGACCTTATTGATGTAGACTACATGGCTTACATGCTAAAATATGATACAGTTCACGGCCGTTTCAGCGGTACTGTTGAAGTAAAAGATGGCAAGCTTATCGTAAACGGTCTCCCAATCCGTGTTACAGCTGAGAAAAACCCTGCAGATCTTAAGTGGGGTGAGGTAGGAGCTGACTATGTAGTTGAATCTACAGGTCTTTTCCTTACAAAGGAGAAGTGTGAGGCTCACATTCAGGCAGGTGCAAAAAGAGTTATTATGTCTGCTCCTTCAAAAGATGACACACCTATGTTTGTTTATGGTGTTAACCATAAGAAATATTCAGGTGAACAATTTGTTTCAAATGCATCTTGCACAACAAACTGTCTTGCTCCGATTGTTAAGGTTCTGAACGAAAACTTCGGAATCATTGAAGGACTTATGACTACCGTGCACGCAACTACCAACACTCAGAAAACTGTTGATGCTCCGTCTGCAAAAGACTGGAGAGGCGGACGCGCTGCTGCTGCCAACATCATCCCTTCATCAACCGGTGCTGCTAAAGCCGTAGGTAAAGTTCTGCCTGAGATGAACGGCAAACTTACCGGAATGTCATTCCGCGTTCCTACTGTTGACGTTTCAGTTGTTGACCTTACATGCCGTCTTGAAAAACCTGCTACATACCAGGAAATTAAAGATGCTATGAAGAAGGCATCTGAAGGTGAACTTAAAGGTGTTCTCGGATATACAGAGGATGCAGTAGTTTCTTCAGATTTCATTACAGATCCGCGTACTTCAATCTTTGATGCAGAAGCTGGTATCTCACTTAACGCAAACTTTGTAAAAGTTGTTTCGTGGTATGATAACGAGTGGGGTTATTCAAACAAAGTTCTTGACATGGTTGCCTACATGGACACTGTTAAGTAATCTCTGTTAAACCATTTCTTAAAAGGCTGTCTTATATTTGTAAGACAGCCTTATATTTTTGTATATTTGTGAATAAAACTTAAGCTATGGGTATCCGTAAGAAAATCTCTCTGGGTTTTGTAGTTATCGGAGCTA
>PHDP01000096.1 GCA_002842655.1 Bacteroidetes bacterium HGW-Bacteroidetes-14 | reverse complement strand
ACCTGCACAACCTTACGGTCACTGGTCCCTGAAACCAGCGCGTCTACCAATTTCGCCATCTGGGCAGATGTGCGCTTTTTGCAGAAGCGGAGTGCAAAAGTAAATAAAATTCCCAAATGTGGAAATATTCTTTTTAAGTTACCTGGCAGGATTCGTACAAAAACGCACATTATCAATAGTTTGCGTTTTTAAATCTGTATCGATTTTTAAATTCTTAAAACTTAAATATCAGATAATCAATAATATTGCACGAATCCTGCCAGGCAGTTAAACCATCCCCCCATTAAATTGTCCAAGATGTGCAACATTTTATGTTGCTGTTCGTTTTAAGTTAAATATCGCGCTATTTAAACCATAATTTATTCATATGAAAAAACATAATCTGATTCTCTCTGCAATCATACTGTTTGCAGCAGGGATTTTTGTTGCTCTGCCTTCAATGGCGGCGGCGGGCCTGGATGCAAGACTTCTGAGATTCCCGGACATACATGGTGACCAGATTGTCTTCTCTTATGCAGGAGACATCTACACAGTGAGCACAAATGGCGGGACTGCCCGCCGCCTCACATCAAACATCGGATACGAGATGTTTCCAAAATTCTCACCGGACGGCAAGATGATTGCCTTCACAGGTCAGTTTGACGGAAACACAGAGGTCTATGTAATTCCGGCAGAGGGCGGAGAGCCAAAGCGTCTCACCCGTACAGCCACTCTGGGCCGTGACGATGTTGGCGACCGTATGGGTCCGAACAACATTGTAATGGACTGGACACCCGACGGAAAGAAAATTCTCTACAGAACCAGAAATTACACATTCAATGACTTTACTGGTCAGCTTATGACTGTTTCAGTTGATGGCGGCCTTTCTGAGAAGGTTCCTCTCAAAAACGGCGGCTTTGCAAACTATTCACCAGACGGAAAGAAACTCGCATACAACTATATTTTCAGAGAGTTCCGCACATGGAAAAGGTATGAAGGCGGAATGGCAGATGATATCCGCATTTTTGACTTTGAGACCAAAAAATATGAGAAAATTACAGATAATGTAAATCAGGATGTATTCCCAATGTGGTCACCTGACGGCAAAAAGATATACTACATTTCGGACAGGGACAGTTATATGAACCTGTATGAGTATGATGTAGCTTCAAAGAGTACAAATCAGCTTACAAACTACAAGGAGTACGACATCAAGTTTCCTGCAGCCGGTCAGAATGCTATCGTTTACGAAAATGGAGGCTACATCTTCAAATTCGACATGGCTTCAAAAAAGGCAGCAAAGGTGTCAATCAGCATAAACAATGACTTCCCTTATTCACGCCCTGAGTGGAAAGATCTTTCAGGAAGCATCCGCTCAATCTCTGTATCTCCAAACGGAGAGAGACTTTTGGGCATAGCAAGAGGAGATATCTTCTCAATTCCTGCAAAAAGCGGAATCACTTACAACATTACCAACTCATCTTCTGCCAACGATAAAATTGCAGACTGGGCTCCGGACGGAAACGGCTATGCATATGTTTCTGACAAGGATGGCGAGTTCAATATCTGGTATTCAGATGCAAAGGGTAAGGAGAGAAGGCTGACAAATGTGAAGACTCATATCCTGGGAATGGAGTGGGCTCCGGACTCAAAGAGCATCGCATGGAGCGAGAAACTCAATACACTCAATATTCTTGATGTTGCCACCGGCAAAAACACAGTTGTTGAGCAGTCAGAAATCAGCCCAATTAATGACTATAACTGGTCACCGGACAGCCGCTACATTGTTTACACCCGTCCTATGAAGGGAATGAATGTTATTATGATGTACGATGTTAAGGAGAAGGTTAAGACTCAGATAACAGACAACTGGTATAACTCAGGCGGTGCAAACTTCAGCAAGGACGGAAAACACCTTGTTTTCATATCTGCCCGTACCTTCAACCCAACTTACGGTCAGACAGAGTGGAACCATGTTTACACAAACATGAACAAGATTTATATCCTTCCGCTTACTAAGGATGCCGATATTCCGTTCGCACCAAAAAATGATACTGTGGCTATTGTAAAGGCCGATTCACCATCGGCTGACAAGGCTCCTGCAAATGGTGAAGCAAAGAAACCTGCTGCTGCAACGGCTTCGGCCCCTGCCAAAAAAGAGCTGGTTTACAACTTTGAAAACATTGCAGACAGAATCATTGAACTGCCTGTTGAGGCCGGCTTCTACGGCAGCCTTCACATGATTGGAAACAATGTATATTACGGCTCACGCCGCGGGATGTACATGTATGATATCGAGAGCAAAAAGGAGACTGATCTTAAGGCAAATCTCATTTTCTCTGCAGGATACAAAAAGGCTCTGGCAATTGCCGGATCTCAGATGCAGATTATTGATGTTCCAAAGGCTCCCGTTACAATTTCGAAAGCAATTGAACTGGGCGGAGTTAAGAAACTTGTAAATTACCGCGAGGAGTGGATGCAGATCTACAAAGAGAGCTGGAGACAAATGCGTGATTATTTCTATGCAAAGAATATGCATGGTGTAGACTGGAACAAAGTTCTTACCCGTTACGAACAGCTTATACCTTATGTAAACCACCGCTCAGACCTTACCTACATAATTGGTGAGATGATTGGTGAACTGAATGTAGGCCACGCCTATTCACAAAATGGTGAGCATCCTGAGGCTGCAAGAGTTTCAATGGGACTTCTGGGTGCCGAATTCTCAAAGGATAAATCCGGATTCTTTAAGGTTGAAAAGATTATTGCCGGTGCAAACTGGAGCAAAGAGACCCGTTCGCCGCTTACAATGCCTGGCGTTGAGGTTAAAGAGGGTGAGTACATTATCTCAGTCAATGGTCAGTCTGTAAAGGAGAGCCAGGATATTTTCGAACACCTCATTGGAACTGCCGGAACCATTGTTGAGATGGAGGTTAATGCAAAACCTGCATTTGAAGGAGCCAGAAAAGTGCTTGTTGAGCCAATTGCAGACGAGTCGGGACTCCGCTACTTCAGCTGGGTTGCCGAAAATACCCGCAAGGTTTCCGAGGCAACCAACGGAGAAGTTGGTTACATCCACATTCCGGACATGGGAGTACCGGGTCTGAACGAATTTGTGAAACACTACTATCCTCAGCTTACAAAGAAGGCCCTTATAATTGACGACAGGGGCAACGGCGGCGGAAACGTTTCTCCTATGATTATCGAAAGACTTCAGAGAACCATCACCTACTTCTCTATGCATACAAATCAGAAAGAGGGTGATGTGAATCCCGTTGGAACATTCCAGGGCCCTAAGGTGCTTCTTATCAATGAGTACTCTGCATCAGACGGAGACCTCTTCCCTTACAGATTCAAGTTTAACAAGCTTGGAACAGTTATCGGCCGCAGAACATGGGGCGGTGTCGTAGGCTACAGCGGAACAGTTCCTGTTGTTGACGGCGGCTCAATAGTTACCCCTTCATATGCGCCGTTTGCTGCAGACGGAAGCGGATTCATAATCGAGGGTACAGGCGTTACTCCGGACATCGACATCTTTAACGACCCTTACAAAGAGTTCAACGGCGAAGATGAGCAGCTCAACAAGGCTATCGAAACTATCAAACTCCAGATTAAAGATTACAAATACAAATCACCGACTATTCCTGCATGGCCCGACAAGAGCCCTAAGAAATAATAACAACCAATGTCTCAAATCATGTTCTATGACTTTGAAGTGATTTCAGACGATAACTCAAACTGCAACTGCGAATTGTTCAACTAACCCCAATTTTCTATTGCACAAGGAGCTGCCAAAACTGGCAGCTCCTTTTTTTTTTACATACGAAATTTCCTTTAGGTTTTAAATCTCATTTGGAATCTTTAGATATTCACACATGGACGCGGGAAGGATTTCACCGAAAAGTTTTACAGGCTTTGGCATGTAATTATTTGTATTGTCAGTTTTACTTATAATAATTGTCTCAATTATTTCTGCATAGTTGTCGCCCTTTGCCATACTGATAACAAAATTTCCTTTAACGATTCTTCCGCTAAAGTCAAATGTGACAACTATATTTCCATTTTTATCCTCTTTAAGAATATAGTTCTGAATATCACAAACAAATCTTTCATCTTGCCTGGCAAAAACTCCTTGCAGAATTAGTTTCTCATTTTCAATCCCCATAAAGTTTTTCTTGTTAAAGGCAGTTCTGTTGTCATCGGGTAATATCCCAAAAGTCTTGTTTGACAGTACCGTTTTCGCAAGTTCATATCTCGCATCCTTTTTACTGACAGGAATTTCTTTCTTTTCCTGAGCAAAAACCGAGATCACAATTAACAAAGATGTAAGCAGTAATAATGCCTTTTTCATAAAATAAGTTGAATTAATTATTATTCGGAATCCTATTCTCGTAAACTGGTTCAATACAGAGAATTGTATACTTTTTTGACATCGCAAAAATCGTGCTCAACAATGAAATCTCAGGAAAAAAATGGGTTTCCCAAAAAATGAATCTTCATGATATATGTGATTAATTATCAGTTATCTGTATCAGCTTAGGAAAACGTTGGCTCCCGAAGAGGGAGGGGACCCATCGAAGATGGGGAGGATTTTCCGGGCTGATACAGATAACTGTAATAACTTTATAATGAAGAGAGAATTTTTGGGATAGCCAGTTTTACAACGGCATTAAAATTGTGGCAATCAGGAATATAAATCTTGAATGTTATGAAAAAGCATCTCCTACTTTTAATTCTGACCATTTCTGCCGGTCATCTCTTCGCGCAATATGATATCAATCAGCTTTATACAAGACTTCAAAAAGGTGAGGGGAGAGAGGTAACCACAGAGCTTGCTCCACTTCTCAGGGATTCGCTTTTTCAGGACAGTGAGCTTCTGATGCTTCTGGGAGATGCATATAAAAGTCAGTTTGATCATAAAAAGGCACTTGAGATTTACAGAAGAGTTCTGAAAATTGATTCTGCGAATATGAGGGCAATGGAATCTGCATCAGATATGTATTCGGCACTGGGAGAGTCAGGAAGTGCAAGACGATTACTTGAAAGCCTGAGCGCGCTTGATTCAGCAAACATAAGGATAATGATAAAGCTGGCGCAGACATGCCAGTCTATGCAGGAGAACAGGGCAGCGGTAAATCTATACAGACGCATAATGAAAAAGGGGGAGTCAGGATACAATACTGTAAAGTCACTTGCTGACTGCTACTGGGTAATGGGAGTAAGGGACAGTGCAGAAGTCTACTATAAAGTTGCAGATTTTATCAATGGTAAAAGTCTGGTTACAAAGCTGAATCTTAGTCAGATAGCATATATCAAAAAAGATATGAGTTCTGCAAAAATCTATGCATCAAGAGGTTCTGACCTGGACAGCACATATCTGCCGCTGAGAAAACAGCTGGGAATGGTGGAGTTCAGACTTGACGAATACAAAAGCGCCGTAAAGCATTTTGATTATCTGTTGTCTAAAGGTGATTCCACTGCACTTAAGTTTGCCGGGTCGTGCAATTTCTTTCTGGGGGAGTTTAACAAATCCATTCCTCTGCTAAGGGCAGCACTCAAAAGGGACTCAACAGACACAGAAACACTTTTCTATCTTGGTTCATCGCTGAGTCATAACGGAGAGCCTGAGGAGGCAATAGAGATTTTTGGTCAGATCCTGAAGATGATTCAGCCGGATTCTTCGCTTGTATACAAACTGCATAACCAGCTTGGCATGGCATATTCAGATATGAATAAGCTGCAGGAGTCTTACGAAAACTTCTCAATAGCATACAAACTAAATCCTTCTGACAGCAAGCTTCTCTTTCAGATGGCTATGGTGCGCGGCGGCTTTAAGGACAAGGCAAGTCTGCAGGAGGCAAAGAGCCTGCTGGAGCGATACATTGAATCGCTTATGCCTAAAGGTACACTTCTCACTGCCGAGGAGATTGTTCTCAGGGAGCGGGCGAAAATGTATATCGAAAGAATTAAAGAGGAACTCTTTATGAATGAGTGACCTTGTCAATGAGGTGGCGAATGGGGAATATCAGCCTTTTAAGTATGCTGATATCATTTGTAATAATCTCAGCCTGACCGGTCATCTCCTGATTGCAGGGGATTTCAGTATTGAATCCGGTAAGTAATTTCCGGGGGAACCTTACAGTAACCACATAAACATTTTTATTGTCAATTACGGCAGGAACTTCAGAGATTTGCTCGACGGTCTCACGCAGCATTCCGTACTCCAGGTAAGGGTAGTTGTCAACCTTAATATTTACCCTCTGACCAATCTTAACTTTACCGGCACCATTAAGAGGAAGAAATATTTTTCCAAAGATTTTTGTCTCTCCTGCAGGAATAACCGTTGCAACAACATCACCTGTATGGATATTCTGATTCTCTTTCCAGTACTGGGAGAGAGATACTCTTCCATCAACAGGGCTGGCAAGAAGGTAGAGCTGCTCCCATGAAGCCATCGTTGCCTTCAGATTCTCCAGATTGCCCTTCAGGTTACGCTGATACTCCTGAACTGAGCGGGAGCGCTCCTGTTCAAGGTCAAAAATTGTCTGTTCTGCCTGCTGTATTGAAATCTGAAGGGTATTCATCGAGTTTGTAAGGTTCTCATACTCCTGAAAAACAGTCAGCAGAGCACCGCGGCTCTTCTCAAGATCTGCAGGTGAAATAACTTTCTGTCCAAATAAAATAGAGTCTCTCTCGAAGTTGCGTTTTGTGAGCATCTTCTGTTCATCTGCCATCTTAAGCTTTCTTGCAGCAGAGTTAACCTGATTACGCTGATAGCCTATCTGGCTTCTGATTTTCTCTATTTTTTTTCTGTGGTAGTCGTTCTGCAGAAAGGTAGAAAATTCAGACAATGTAGCACTAAGCGAAACAAAGTCGTTTTGCATCATTCCTACTTCAAGCCTTCCCGGTACCGTGATTTTTTTCAAAAAAAAAGCGTCTGAATTTACAGACGTTGCGACAGCAGAAAGGGAGTCGCATAAATCTTTGAGAACTCTGTAATCTTCGTACTTCGCAGGATTCTCAATTACAGCCATAAGCTGATTCCTCTTTACATTCTGGTTCTCCTTAACAAGGAAAGATGTCATCCTTCCGTTGCTTTTAGCGACAATTCTTACCGGCATGTTCTCAGAGTTAATAATAATAGGTGCCGTGATTTTGTCGGGATATTTGAAAATTACGCTTCCGGCTATAAGCAGAAGCAAAATGAGCGTGATGACAGATATTCCCCAGCGAATAATCCAGCGTGGCGGCCGGCGAAGAATATCGTTAACCTCGTCTGAACGCAGTTCAATTTTTGGCTGTTCCTTGTTAATGTCTCTCGTTGTCATTTAGTCTGTCTCTCCGTCAGTTTCCAAGTTCCAGCTGGTTTTTCACCAGTCTGTAATACTCTCCTCTCTTTTCTGTGAGCTCGTTATGAGTTCCCTGTTCAATAATCCTACCCCTGTCAAGCACAACAATGTTGTCTGCATTTCTTACGGTGCTCAGTCTGTGAGCAACAACCACAACCGTTCTCCCGGCGGAGAATTCGGTGAGATTTTCCATAATGGCCTTTTCATTATTGGCATCCAGTGAGTTGGTCGCTTCGTCAAAGAACAGAAACTGAGGGTCCTTATACACTGCCCTTGCGATAAGTATTCTCTGTTTCTGGCCTTGACTGATGCCATAACCCTCT
>PHDP01000194.1 GCA_002842655.1 Bacteroidetes bacterium HGW-Bacteroidetes-14 | reverse complement strand
CAGGACGAGACAAAGAGTATGTTTCTTGAGTTCCACTAAACAGGACTTTACAGCAAAACAAATGTGTCTCAAAAGACGAAAGTAATCGTCCCCCTTTTCCAAAAGGGGGAAAAGAGGGGGATACAAAGAACAATTATATTTGGGGAAGTTAATATTATGTTTTCGCTGTGCGAAAGAGCTGCCCGACAAGAGCGCCAATTGTCTCAGGAAGAACTTGGAAAACTTATTGGAGTCCGGAAAGCCCAGATATCCAAACTTGAGAGTAGTGCAAACAGTGCGACAATTGACACAATTTTGAAAGTTTTCAGAGCATTAAAAGCTGAAATAAACTTTAATGTTAAACTGGAAGACAACTTTGTAAAACTCGCCTGATATGAAGTCAGCATTTGCCTGAAGACGTTTTTCTAATGCATATCCAGGCCATTCAGCATAAAAACGCTGTGTCGTATGGTTTTGGTGATTTCGGCAAGATATTCCTCAACAGCTTTTACACTTCCGGGAAGCGTATAAACAAGTGTATTGCCAATCACTCCGGCTACACTTCTGCTAACCAATGCATTGGGTTTTTCGGCACCGTATTTAACACGGATTAAATCCATAATTCCCGGAATTTCCTTTGTGAGCATGGGTTTGATCACATCAACGGTAAAATCGCGGGGACCAATGCCTGTGCCTCCAGTGGTGATGAGAATATCTGACCCTGCGGCATCTTTAATGTGCTGATACAACAAATCGGCATCATCAGGAATTACCACCCTCTCAATATCTGCTTTCCAGCCTTGTGAGGTAAAATACTCATCAATCAGCTGCACAACCCGCGGGCCGCTGCGATCCTCGTACTCACCTGCCGAAGCGCGATCGCTCAGGGTAATTACTTTTACTTTAAATACCTTGGGGATGTATTCAACCGTATCGCCATCCTTTATAATTCCCGGATTCAGCACGCGGCAAAAAATCCCTTCTTTGGGCATCACACAATTGCCGACTTCACGATAAATCGCGCAACCATCTCCATGGCATTTCTTGCCGATCTGGGTAACCTCGAGCAAAACATCGCCAATGACGAACCTATC
>PHDP01000095.1 GCA_002842655.1 Bacteroidetes bacterium HGW-Bacteroidetes-14 | reverse complement strand
GGTTCTTATGAACATTTTTGTTTCAAGTCTAAGTTTCCGCGCTAAAAAAGAGGATTTAGCCGAACTGTTTGCGCCATACGGCGAAGTTACTTCTGCCAGAATTATTTTCAACCGTGAAACCCGCCGCTCAAAAGGCTACGGATTCGTGGAGATGCCTAACGAAACAGAGGGCAACGCAGCAATCGCTGCTCTTAACGGTTCTGATCACATGGGACGCACTATCAATGTAGCTGTTGCCAATGACAGACCGCCAAGAGAGGAGTAATCGAAATAACGCGACAGAAAATACAAGAGACCGGCTAATTAATGATTAACCGGTCTTTTTTATTATAGTAAAGAGGCCTGTACAAATTGCACAGGCCTCTTTTAAATACACTGGAGCTTAAAAATTACTTCACAAGTTTCATTTCTCTGATCAGATGTCCTGCACCGGCTACTTTATCTACTACAAACAGCACATATCTTACATCAAGAGATATATTTCTGCATACATCAGGGTCATATACTATATCTGACATTGTACCCTCCCATACTCTGTCAAAGTTTATCCCAATTAGATTTCCTTCTGCGTTCAGAACCGGACTGCCGGAATTGCCTCCTGATGTGTGGTTTGTTGCCACAAAACATACCGGAACAGTTCCGTTTACACTCCATTTTCCAAAATCACGAGCTTTGTATATATCTCTTAATTTTTGAGGAATGTCATAATCATAGATATTTGGATTGTCTTTTTCCATAATCCCTTCCAGAGTAGAAAAATGCCTATAGTAAACACCATCAGAAGGAGAATATCCCTTAACCTTTCCGTATGTTATGCGGAGAGTTGAATTTGCATCGGGATAAAACTCATTTTCACTGTCAAATTCCATTTGCCCTCTCATATAAGTTCTGTAAAGCAATGTAAGTCTGGAATTAATTTCGTCATACTGTTGTTTAATGCTGTTGTTGTAGAATTCATTAAACGCATTGTAAAACATGAGTGCCGGATCATTAGCATACATATCCTGAGAGACTCCTTTTTCGAGCGAAGCCAAAGCCTTCTCTTTTGATGAGAAAACGGAATTTTCAAATATAAAATCTGCCAAAGACTCAGTATTTTTGTGCAGTTTCATCAGTTCTTTGAAATACTCTGGTTTAAACTTATCTGAAATATTTTTATCATACTCACCTACTATTGCTGCAAAAGAGCGCTTATCTACAGGCAAATAGTAGTCCTTGTAAAAACCTTCCATAACTGAACGGATATTTGCAGCACTAACATTCGCAGACATTTTTGAATTTCTGAGAAGTGTAGTCTGAATTATTCCAGCAAACCTGACTATTTCATTAGCATTAACTGCTTCTGCATGATAGTCTGTCACAAAAGCCAGTGGCTCCAGCTTAGTATAAAGAAGTGTCATTGTGTCAATTATACCTACATACTGTTTATGGTTTTTCGACCACGCCGAGAATTTACTTTCAAACTCCTTTTTAGATTCAACTGTCTTTAGTCTTTTGATTCCTCCAGCTTCACCCTGCCATTTTTTCCAGGCATTTGCAACTGAAGCATTCTTAGAGGCATATTTAATTCTGACCTCTGTACTCTTTGACATTTCATCTGCCTGAATATTCAGACGCATTGTCCTGAGTTTGATTTTGTGCGGATTTGAGATTTCTGATATGTACCTGACGGCTTCACTGTGAAGATACTCCTGAGTTCTGCCCGGATACCCGTAAACCATTGTAAAATCACCTTCGTTCACACCTGATGTTGAAATTGAGAGAAATCTCTTTGGTTTATACGGCACATTATCTTTAGAATAGGGTGCTGGTTTATTGTTTTTATCTGCATAAATTCTGAATAAAGAGAAATCTCCAGTATGGCGTGGCCACATCCAGTTATCTGTATCACCTCCAAATTTCCCTATTGAAGAGGGTGGTGCCCCAACCAGACGAACATCTGTAAATGTTTCATAAACAAATAGAAAATACTGATTGCCGTAATACAGAGATTCAACCCTGGCATCATAATGATTACCTTTTTTAGCTTCGTCGACAATAATCTGAGAATTTTCTTTAACCAAAGCAACTCTTTCTGTCTCTGACAATCCGGTGTTAACACCTTTCAAAACCTGAGTTGTCACATCCTCCATCTTAACAAGAAATCTTACAGATAGTCCTTTATTTGGAAGTTCCTGTTCTCTTGACATTGCCCAGAAACCATCTTTAAGATAATCATTTTCTACAGAGCTGTGTGACTGAATCTGTCCGAATCCGCAGTGGTGATTGGTTATTAGTAAACCCTCTCCGGAAATAAGTTCTCCCGTACATCCACCACCAAAATGAACAATTGCATCTTTAATTGACGCCTTGTTTATGTCATATATATCACTGGCAGACAAACGGAATCCGTTCTTTTTCATGTCCTGGATTCTCTCCTTAATAAGGGACGGGAGCCACATTCCCTCATCGGCAATAAGAGTAGTCGCAAAAAAGAGCGACGAAATTAAAAACAGTAAGAGACGCTTCATACTTGATAATGTTATTTATTAAGACAAACTTACGAAATTTTCTTACTTTTGAATTCAAAAGAGAGACTGATGAACAAACTTTCAAAATACATTGCAGGTATTGCCGGCGCGGTGATAATTGCATTTCTGGCCTGGTTTTTTGGCAATATTTTAATATACATCCTTATTGCTGCTGTTCTCTCATTAATTGGCAAGCCCCTTATGAATTATCTGGACAGTATCAGATTCAGGGGTTTTTCTCTTCCAAAAAATCTGTGTGCTGCTATAACGTTAATTCTTATACTTGGCATTTTCTTCGGATTTTTCTTCTTTATTGCCCCTCTTGTAGGTGAGCTGATTGACATGGTAAGTTCAATGAACATGGAGAATCTGAATGAAAAGATCTCTGTTCCCCTTGCAGATCTTAACAGTTTTATGCTGGAAACATTTCCAAGTCTGAATCCAAATTTTAAGGTGGAGGCAATAGTCATGCAGGAGTTTCAAAAGCTGGTCAATGCTTCAACAATTACCAGTTTCTTCGCATCAATCACCACATTTATTTTTGATTTTGCAATTGGAATTTTTGTTGTATCATTTATCACTTTCTTTTTCATTAAGGAACAAGACATGTTTTCCAACATGGTTTTAGCACTTTTTCCGGATAAATATGAGCAGAATGTAAAAAGAGCACTAAATTCAATTTACAACCTTCTGGCGCGTTATTTTATCGGTATTTCACTGGAAACATTTCTGATAACGATGCTCAATGGGTTGGGTCTCTATTTTATAGGTGGAGTACACTTCTCAATGGCTATTGTACTTGGTCTGATTGCAGGGATTCTGAATGTAATACCATACATTGGTCCGTGGATTGGAGGAATAATTGGAGTGCTTCTGTCAATGGCAGACATAGGACTAAACACTCCGAATGCAGGAATGGTAATACTTACCCTTGCCCTTATTTTCTTCATTACTCATATGATAGATGTCTTCCTTTTCCAGCCTTATATTTATTCTAACAGCGTACAGGCACATCCGCTCGAAATATTCATAGTTATTCTGATAGCAGGAAGTATTGGCGGAATTATTGGAATGCTGGTTGCAATTCCTGCCTATACTGTAATTCGCGTATTTGCCAGGGAGTTCTTCTCCAATTTGAAGCTGGTTCAAAAGCTTACGGACAAAATCTAACCATCTCTTAAAAAAATAAAGAGGTGCCGGAAATTCCGGCACCTCTTTATTTTTCTCGAATATAAAATGATTACTGTTGTTTTGTAGACTCGTAGTAAGCATTGAATTTGTCATAACCAGCCTTATAGTTCTCACCTTTTTCGCGGAAACGGAAATAGATGTTCTTAAGGTATTCTGCACAAACAGCCTTGATTTCTTTATCCTGTGTAAGTTCAAAGCATTTTTCAAACGGAGCAATTGACATTTCAAGATACTGCTCAAGTTGCTTAAGCATCTCTTCGTATTTTTTGTCATCCATCTCATCTGCTGCTTTTCCCTGAATCTCTACTGCCTTATCATAATATGTAGTACCTACTGCAAATGAACCAAAAACATAGTTAGGATCTACTTTAACTGAGTTTTGATAACATTCTACTGCTTTTTCAATGTTGTTAAGGTTTTTCCATACATTACCCTCAGCATAGTGTAAAGATGCATTTGTTGGCTCATTTTCCTGTGCCTTTTTAATCAGAGCAAGAACCTTGTTTGGATCATCATTTGTTTCAAGGTAGATATTGATAAGAGATACAAGTATACTCTGGTTGGTAGGATATTTTGTGAATCCCTGACCAAGAACCTCTTTGGCTTTCTCAACATTTTTAGTAGCCTTGTAAGCTTCTGCCAGATTTGAATAAAGGTCTCCCTTTGAATCAAATTTGTTCTCCAGTGCCATGTTAAAGAACTTGATTGCTCTTTCCGGATCTGGTGTCATGTTAGCAGTAAGACCTGTGTAATAAATGATAGTTGTATCAGGAGATGCTACAATTGGATCAAGACTTACAATAACAGCCTGCTCAAAATTTAATGATGCATTTTTAAAATCTCCAAGCGTGTAGCTGTTCATACCTTCTGTTACATAACGAGTCTTAAGTGCAAGTAATCTCTCTGAGATATCCTTGTTCTTAGTGCCTTTTGCAAGCTCTTCTGCTTTTCTTAATGCATCGAACGACTCCTTGAGAAGGTCTACTTTCATGTATGGTTTTGTAATAACCCATGCAGCAAGTGCTCCATCTTTAGAATAGTAAAGATCTTTGTCATAATATGAATCAACAGAAAATGTCTCGTTGTTAACTGTGCGCTCTTCTGTATTAAGAATGCGCTGATCTTTAAGAACAAGCTTTACTTCAGTCTGATTTGCTCCGGCCCAGATAGATTTTACCGGTGCATCGTACACAGCAGCAAAAGCATCTGACAATTTGAGCCATGTTGCCGGATTCGTTGACTTCTTGGGATGTTGTGCATCTGCCTGAGCTTTTGCAACCTCCTTAAGAGCTTCTGCGGCCTCTTTGGTTTGTGCGCCCATTTGAACTGATAAAATCATTGTCAGGGCAATAAGTAATTTTTTCATTGAAATTTCGATAATTTTAAATATTAACTTATTTGTTTTTGTTGTTAATCTTCTGCTTCGGCAGGTTTTTCTTCGCTTTTGTTTACACTGCAAACAGCGGCAATCATATCCCCCTCTTTAATGTTAATCAGTCTTACTCCCTGAGTAGCTCTGCCTGCAACTCTTATGTCAGAGACAGCAACTCTGATTGTAATTCCTGATTTGTTAATGATCATGAGGTCATTTTCATCAGTAACATCCTTTATTGCTATAAGTGCACCTGTTTTTTCGGTAATATTAATAGTTTTAACACCTTTTGCTCCCCTGCTGGTAACTCTGTAGTCATCCAGGTTCGATCTTTTACCGTATCCATTCTCACTTACAACCAGAATGTTTCTGATTTCACTGCCTTCTGCATTAGGGTCTACACAAATCATACCAATTACCTCATCGTCCTCTGTGATATTGATTCCGCGGACTCCTGAAGCTGTGCGGCCAATTGCCCTGACGTCCTCCTCGTTAAAACGGACACACTTGCCACCTCTAGCCGCAAGAAGTATCTCATTTGCTCCGTTAGTGAGCACTGCTTCAAGCAATTCGTCATTTTCCCTGATAGTAATGGCATTTACACCGTTTACTCTAGGTCTTGAATAGGCTTCCAGTGATGTCTTTTTAACAATACCCTTCTTGGTTGCAAGAACAATGAAGTTTGTATTAATATAGTTTTCGTCGTTAAGGTTCTTAACATTAATATATGCACAAACCTTATCGTCCGGATCAATATTGAGAACATTCTGAATTGCTCTGCCTTTTGAGGCTTTTGATCCTTCAGGAACCTGATAAACCTTGAGCCAGAAACATCTTCCCTTCTGTGTGAAGAAGAGCATTGTACTGTGCATGTTTGCAACATATATATGCTGAATGAAATCTTCATCCCTGGTTGTGCTTCCCTTTGCACCAACTCCTCCTCTGTTTTGAATTCTGTATTCTGCAAGCGGAGTTCTCTTCATATATCCCAGATGTGAAATAGTTATAACAACATCCTCGTCCGGATAGAAGTCTTCCGGATTGAAGTCCTCTGCTGTAAGTTCAATCTCTGTACGGCGTTTATCTCCGTATTTGTTCTTTAATTCAGTAAGCTCATCTTTGATAATCTGCATTTGCAGAGAAACATCTGCCAGAATCTCTCTGAGATGAGTAATAAGCTTCATAAGCTCATCATACTCTGCCTGAAGTTTTGATCTTTCAAGTCCTGTTAACTGGCGCAGTCGCATCTCAACAATAGCAGCAGCCTGTACATCTGAAAATGCAAAGCGCTCTATAAGTCTTGATTTAGCTTCATCTACTGTTTTTGAATCTCTTATTAGAGCAATGATTTCGTCAATATGGTCAAGAGCTTTAAGAAGTGCTTCAAGAATATGTGCACGTTTCTCTGCCTGCTCCAAATCAAATTTTGCTCTTCTTACAACTACCTCGTGCCTGTGTCTTACAAAATATTTTATTAGCTGCTTGAGATTCAGAAGCCTTGGGCGTCCATCTACAAGTGCTATATTGTTAACTGAAAAACTTGACTGAAGCTGAGTATATTTAAATAAAGTATTAAGAACAACATTTGCCACTGAACCCATTTTGAGTTTGATGACAATTCTCATTCCCGTTCTGTCACTTTCGTCATTAATATATGAAATTCCCTCAACCTTTTTCTCTTCAACCAGCTCAGCTATCTTTTCAATAAGCTCACGTTTGTTGACCATATATGGAATTTCAGTAACAACTATGGTTTCGCGTCCTGAGTCACTGACTTCAATATCTGTCTTAGCCCTGACTACTACCCTTCCTTTTCCGGTTTCAAATGCGTCCTTGATACCCTGATTGCCCAGAATAATTCCACCTGTTGGAAAATCGGGCCCTTTTATATGATGAAGAAGCTCTTCTGTTGTAATCTCGTTGTTGTCTATATATGCATTAATTGCATCTGTAACCTCAGATAGATTATGAGGAGGCATGTTAGTTGCCATACCCACTGCAATACCTGATGCTCCGTTTAGCAGAAGCAGCGGAGCCTTTGCAGGCATGACTGTAGGTTCCTGAAGGGAATCGTCAAAATTGGGTTTAAAATCTACAGTGTTTTTCTCAAGGTCAACAAGAACCTCTTCTGCAAGTTTTCTGAATCTTGCTTCAGTATAACGCATTGCAGCAGCTGAGTCACCATCAATAGACCCAAAGTTACCCTGTCCGTCAACAAGCATATAACGCATACTCCACTCCTGAGCCATACGTACCATTGCTTCATAAACGCTTGAGTCTCCATGGGGGTGAAATTTTCCAAGAACCTCACCCACAATACGGGCAGATTTCTTGAAAGAGGCCCCTGATGTAAGCCCGAGTTCGGACATTCCAAAGAGCACTCTTCTGTGAACTGGTTTCAATCCATCCCTTACATCGGGAAGAGCACGCGATACAATTACAGACATCGAATAATCGATGTATGCACTTTTCATCTCGTCCTCTATGTTAATTTTGATTATTCTTGGGTTATTTTCAGGTTCTTGTATCATTTTATTGCTGACTTTCCTTATTTAAAAAAGAGGTGCTAAATTAGGAATAAAAAATAGATTGAACAAATTGAAATTCTATTTGTCTAAAATGAGTAAATTTGCACATTATTCAACATT
>PHDP01000094.1 GCA_002842655.1 Bacteroidetes bacterium HGW-Bacteroidetes-14 | reverse complement strand
TTGTTAAGGACAACATGTTTCCGGTACCTCCGCTCTTCAGGGCAATCCAGGAGGAGTCTGCAACTCCGTGGAAGGAGATGTACACAGTTTTCAATATGGGACACAGAATGGAGATCTATGCAAGTGAAGAGGCTGCGCAGGGACTTATTGAAGTTTCCCGCAAGTACGGAATTGACGCACAGATAATCGGACGCGTGTACGAATCGGCAGAAACAGAAGTTACAATCAAATCTCAATATGGCGAATTTTCATACGGTAAGTAGATTTGCGGGAGCGGCACTGGTCACTCTTGCTCTTGCGTGGGGATGCAGCGGAGAGAAATCAGGGGCATCTGCAGAGATGCCAATTGGAATGTTTGACTCAGGAACCGGTGGTCTCACTGTAATGGAGGCGTTTCTGGCCCTGGACGAATTTGACAACACATCCGGACAGCCCGGAGCAGACGGCATTCCGGATTACAGCGGCGAACAGTTTAACTTTCTGGCAGACCAGGCAAATATGCCTTACGGAGTATATAATGCCGAGGGAAAGGGAGATTTTCTGAAGGAACTTATTCTGAATGATGCAAAGTTTCTTACCACTGTGCCAAATAACAACAAGATTATTGTTGTTGCCTGCAATACAGCTACTGCCTACGGACTGTCTGATATTGACGGCTACCTTAAGCAGACCGGGACCGGAGTAAGAGTAATTGGAGTAATCAATGCTGCTGTCAAGGCACTTATGGAGAATATTCCCGCCGGTGAGAAAAGTGCTGCAGGAGTTATGGCAACTGCAGGCACTATATCCTCAGGTGGTTATGAAAGAACAATTCTTGAGGCATTTAAAGAGCGGGGTGATTCTCTGATGCCACTGGTATTCAATCAGGCGGGTGTCGGCTTTGCTGAGGCTGTTGATATGGAGCCCAATTTCCTTAAAACAGGAGCAAATGCTCCAAGGGAGGAGTATAAAGGGCCATCTGCAGGAGAGGGGGATGGCAAAATCGATCCTGCACTTATGGATGTTTACAGATTTGACAGATCCGGCAATGCACTGCTTACCGGCAGGGGAGCAGACGGGAAAGATATAATTCAGCTTAACTCAGCAGGAAACTATGCCCGTTACCATCTTGTCTCGCTGGTTGAAAAACTTAGAAAAGAGGGATCGGGAGTTCAGATGAAAAACATCATTCTGGGATGCACACACTATCCGTATCTTCTGGACACACTGGTAAAGGTTGTATCTGAGCTTCGTGAACTGAAGGTTGACGGTAAATATCCGTACAGAGATCTTTTGCCTGAAAAGGTAAACTTCATTGATCCTGCAAAATATGTGGCAATAGAGAGTTATATCGCTCTCAGGGAAGATAATCTCCTTGCCCGCAGAGAGGGAGAAACCACTCTTAAGAGTTTCATCAGCGTGCCTGCCCCGGGAACCGACCCTGCCATGCTTGACGAAAGAGGAGGATTTACATACAGCTTTAAATACGGAAGAAAAACAGGTGAAGCTGACAAAACATACATTATAGAAGAGCTGCAGAAAAGGCATATGCCGGTAGAGAGCATAGAGCGAATAAGGGAGCGCCTGCCCCTTACTTTCAGCTTAATGAAAATAGATTAAAGAAGATGATTTTTAAACCAACCATTTCGCCCGAAGAGCTTGAAAACCTCAAGGTTGCGGAATTCAGCGGGGAGGTGATTATAGTCGATAAGGAGAACGAAGACTATTATGAAGCTTTGGAATACCTCTCCAGACAAAAGATTTTGGGATTCGATACAGAGACAAAGCCTGTCTTTCAGGCAAATGTAAAGCGTAACGGAGTTGCTTTGCTGCAGCTCTCAGGAGGAGAAAGGGCATATATATTCAGGCTGACAGAGATTGGAATGCCAGAGTCGCTGTGTAAAATCCTCTCAACAAAGAAAATTCTTAAAGTAGGTGCTGCAGTTAATGAAGATATCAAAGGTCTGCAGAGATATACCAAGTTTATTCCCCGTGGTTTTGTTGACCTTCAGGCAGAGGGAGCAGGATGGGGAATCAAGGAAAAAAGTGTCAGAAAAATGGCTGCAATTATAATGGGATTAAGGGTTTCAAAATCTCAGCAGTTATCTAACTGGGAGGCAGAGGTTCTGACTCAGGGACAAATAAGCTATGCGGCTATTGACGCATGGGTGTGCAGGCAGATGTATCTTAAACTGCTAAGCACTCCAAAACCAATATTGACAGAAGATGGGAAAGATAATACTTAAAAAGGGAAGAGAGGAGTCTGTAAAAAGGTTTCACCCCTGGATTTTCTCCGGCGGGATACTCAAAAATGAAGGGAAGATAAACGAGGGAGATTTGGTTGAGGTTCTCTCATTTGGAGGAGAGACTCTTGGCTGGGGACATTTTCAGATTGGATCCATTGCTGTGAGAATGCTCTCTTTTGGTGAGGAGGTGCCGGGCCGGGATTTCTGGAAAAAGAGGCTGACTGCGGCATACAAACTCAGAGAGAGTACAGGCCTCATTCGTGAGGATAACAATGCATTCAGGTTAATTCACGGAGAGGGAGATTCCCTTCCCGGACTTATCATTGATATTTACGATGATACAGCTGTAATACAAGCACATTCGGCAGGAATGTTCCTGAGCAGGAATGAGATATCACAGGCACTTACAGAAGTATACGGAGATAAAATAAAGGCAGTTTACGACAAAAGCGCAGCTACTGCACCATTCAAGGCCGGGCTTGAACTTAATGATACATATCTTTACGGATCGCAATCAACTCACGGCTCTGTACTGGAGAATGGTAAAATCTTCCTGATTGACTGGGAGACCGGACAAAAAACCGGTTTTTTCCTTGACCAGAGAGATAACCGTGCGCTGGTGGGCAGCTACTCTGCAGGCAGACGTGTACTCAACCTATTCTGCTATACGGGCGGATTCAGCATATATGCCCTTGCATCCGGAGCGGCTTCAGTTGACTCAGTAGACAGCTCCCGCAAAGCAGTTGATATGCTTGAGAGAAATATTGAGGCTAACCGTGAGGCAGGAATAATTCCCGCAGGGACTAAACATGAGTCTTACTGTGAGGATGCTATTGAGTTCATGAGGAATTCTGGCGACAACAAATATGACCTTATTATTGTAGACCCGCCTGCTTTTGCAAAACACAGGGGGGCACTCCCCAATGCACTCAGGGCATATCAGAAACTTAATGCTGCAGCCATATCAAGAGTGGCTCCGGGTGGAATAATCTTCACCTACAGCTGTTCTCAGGTTGTAGACAAAATCTCATTTGCAGAGGCGGTATTTTCTGCAGCTGCTTCAACCGGAAGAAATGTCAGAATTCTGCACAGACTTACCCAGCCGGCAGACCATCCTGTAAATATTTATCATCCGGAAGGAGAGTATCTTAAGGGGCTTGTTATTTATGTAGAGTAAACGCAAATAAGCCCAATACTAAACTTAACTAAACAAAACTTAACTTGATCTGAACAATGGAAAATCTGGAAATACCAAAAGGAACCAAGAGTGAAATCTATGCTGCCCTTTTACCGCAGATAACAGCTCTTACAGAGGGGGAGAGCGATCCTGTCGCAAACATGGCCAATATCTCTGCTGCACTCAGAGAAGCATTCGGTTTCTGGTGGGTTGGGTTTTACATTGTAAGGGCCGATTCATCCCCGTTTGGCAAATCTCTTGTTCTGGGGCCGTTTCAGGGTCCTGTTGCATGTACAAGAATTGCTTACGGCAGGGGTGTGTGCGGAACCTCATGGAAGGAGGAGAGGACAGTTATTGTTCCAGATGTGGAGCAGTTTCCGGGTCATATTGCATGCAGCTCCCTTTCTAAATCTGAGATTGTGGTACCGGTTTTTCGTAACGGAGAGGTTACAGCTGTTCTGGATATTGATTCTGCTGAGCTTAATACCTTTGACGAGACAGACCGTACCTGGCTGGAGAAGCTTCTGTCATCTGCAATTGTCCTGTAATAACTAACAGATTATCAGGCAAAGTTATGAAAAGGTTACTCTTTGTGCTTATATCTCTTGCCGCTTTAATTTCCTGCGGAAGAGAGTCACTTTCGCTTACTGAAGGCGTTTCTGAGGAGCTGGCCATAGCCAGGTTTTCAAATATCTCTGAACTTACCTATGACCTGGATTTTTCGATTCCCGCAGACAAAGATTCTGCAATAGAGTCAAAGATGACCATTGGCCTTAACCTAGTTAACAGAGAGGATATTATACTGGACTTCAGGCACGACTCTCTTGTCCCTGTTAAAACCCTTACAGTTAATGGTAAAAAGTCAAAATTCAGCTTTAAAAAGGAGCACATTGTAATTCCCCGCAGGCATCTTAAGGCCGGTGCAAATTCCATAGAAATCGAATTTACTGCAGGTGAACAATCTCTTAACAGAAGGGATGATCTCATATATACCCTGCTGGTTCCTGAAAGAGCCAGGACACTGTTCCCATGCTTCGACCAGCCGGATTTAAAGGGGCGTTACTCACTTTCGCTTAATCTGCCGGAGGGTTGGATTGCCGTAGCCAACGGCAAACAACTTTCACAGACCGCCAGCAGAGTTGTATTTGCATCTACGGAACCTCTGCCAACATACCTTTTCTCATTTGTTGCCGGTAAACTCAGTAAATATGATGTTTCGAGGGACGGAAGAAATATCTCAATATACCACCGTGAAAGTGACCCTGCCAGAATTGCGCAGTGCGACATAATAGGGGATCAGATTTTCAGCTCGCTTGAGTGGCTTGAGAATTACACAGGAGTAGCATACCCGTTCTCAAAATATGATATTGCAATTATTCCGGGCTTCCAGTACGGAGGAATGGAGCACGCCGGTGCAACCCTCTATTCAGACAGAACTCTCTTTACCGGAGAGAATCCCACCACATCTGAAAAGCTTGAGCGGGCAAAGCTGATAGCTCATGAGACTGCCCACATGTGGTTTGGGGACTATGTTACCATGAAGTGGTTCAATGATGTCTGGACAAAGGAGGTTTTTGCCAACTGGTTTGCAATTCAGATGGTTGCTCCTATGTTTCCGGATATTGACCACAGACTCTCTTTCATTGATTCATATTTTCCCCCTGCCTATGCAGAGGACAGAACTGCAGGTTCAAATCCTGTTCAGCAGGAGCTTGACAACCTTGCAAATGCCGGGCTTGTTTACGGAAATATAATTTATAACAAGGCTCCAGTTGTTATGGAGATGCTTGTAGAAAAACTGGGCAGAGAGACCTTCAGGGAGGGAATCCGCAGGTATCTGAAAAAATATGCATACTCAAATGCAACCTGGGACAATCTTATAGAGATTCTGGATTCACTTACTGAAGAGAATCTTCAATCCTGGAGCAATGTCTGGATTAAGGAGAAGGGTCGGCCGGAAATCTCATTCACTGTAAAGGACAGTATAATTACATCATCCCAGAGAGATCCTTTTGACAGGGGATTGGTATGGGAGCAGAGTCCGGCCAGTGAGATTTCAACAGGCGGGAATGTAATTCCGAACACAGACGGCCGCGGATACGGGCTTTTTATACTGGATTCTGCCTCTTCTGCAGAAATTATGCAGAATATCTCCGCTTACCCGGCTGTAAAAAGAATCTCATCACTTGTAAACCTGCACGAAAATATGCTTGCAGGGTATGTCAGGCCATCTGTGTACATAGAGATGCTTTGCACGATTCTGGAAAAAGAGAACGAAATGCAGATCTTTTCAAGGGCTGCCGGTTATCTGACATCTTCAGTTATACTTTTTGACAGGGAGAAAATAACCGGAGGGCCCGGAAGGGCAGAGGAGCTCCTCTGGAAAATCGCCTCCACCCCCGGAAAAGGCGAGAGGTCAATCACAGCCTTCCGGGCCCTCACCGAGATTGCTAACGACAGCATATCTGCAGAGAGGGTATTCGGCCTCTGGAAGAATCCAAAACAGTTCAGACACCTGTCGATAAGCGAACGGGATCTTACCAGGACAGCTTATGAAATGGCACTGAGATTTCCTTCCAGATATAATGAAATTCGTCAGTTACAGCTCGGAAGAATCACAGGTAAAGACAGACGGGAGGAATTTCTTTATATATACCCTTCACTCTCACCGCAAGTCCAAACCAGGGATTCTGTATTTGCCGCACTTCTGAAAGCAGAAAACAGGGGTATTGAACCCTGGACAACCTCTTCCCTGGGGTATCTGAACCACTTTACCAGGAGAGAAGAGTCTGTAAAATACATTCTCCCTGCACTGGAAATACTTCCTGAAATTCACAAAACCGGAGATATCTTTTTCCCGAGAAACTGGCTCAGGTCTCTTCTTGCAGGACATACCGCAAAGGAGGCATCTGATGTGGTAAATACATTTCTGGCCGGAGAAGTTACACTTCAGCCAATGCTCAGGGGGAAGGTCCTGCAGCAATCTGACCATATAATCAATCTTAAAGCTAAACCCTGAGATGAAAAATCAGAAGAGAGCTGTACTGCTTGCATCGTTTGTAGTTCTGTTCTGGGCTACTGTAGCCACTGCATTCAAGATTGCACTGGCGGGCATGCCTGCTCTTACACTTCTTCTGATAGCCTCCATAACAGCTCTTATTGTCTGCATAGCAGAACTTGCATACAGAGGGAAGCTCAGGGGTGCAATAGCTGAATTAAAAAGCCTTTCGGTCACAAAAAGGTCACTTTGGCAGGGTTTTATGAACCCTTTCGTTTACTATCTGATACTCTTTGAAGGATATTCACTTCTACCGGCTCAGATTGCCCAGCCGCTCAATTTCTCATGGCAGGTTGTTCTGATTATCCTGATGGCTGTTTTCATGAAACAGAAGATACGCCTGATGCAGGGGCTTGGCGTTATGGTCAGCTTTGGCGGAATCATCATGCTCTCCATGAATAATTCGGCAGATATCTCAGGTTCCCTCTCAGTACCCGGTCTGATGCTCATAATGGCCAGCACTGTAATATGGGCTGTCTACTGGATGCTAAAGATTGACAAATCATCTGACCCGGTGGTTGAACTCTTTCATAATTTTCTTGCGGGTTCTCTGTTTCTGCTCATCGCCTTTTTGCTGTTTCCGTCTCCTATGCCTCAGACAAAACCTTTTCTTGCTGCCGTTTATGCCGGAATCTTTGAAATGGGAGTTACCTTCATTCTCTGGAACAGAGCCCTGAATATGGCAGAAAACAGAGTAACTGTAACTCAGATGATCTATCTGGCTCCGCTGCTTTCATTTATGCTGATTCACCTTATACTTGGGGAAACAATCGGGATTCTCACATTCGGAGGTCTTTTCCTGATAATAGGAGGGATTTTGTTAAGTAATACAAGGCTTAAAAGGGAGAAAGAGGCTCACAGAATTTTGGCAGATAAAAAATAATTCATACATTTGCAGCCCTAACCACGGTACCATGGCCGAGTGGCTAGGCAGCGGTCTGCAAAACCGCGTACAGCAGTTCGAATCTGCTTGGTACCTCAAAAAAAAACCGTTCAGGAGTTAATTCCGGAACGGTTTTTTTCTTTTGCAAATATCTGTTTTTCTACAACTCTTCAAAATTTACGTCAGTAAATGACTGCGTTCCAGCCTCCCTGCCTGCTCTTTCCGGAACTGCAGGAGCATTTTCCCTGATGTATTTTATAATATCTTCGAGACCTTGTGAAAATTTTTCAAAATCTTCCTTGTACAGAAATATTTTGTGCTTGTCATAAACGAATCTCCCATCGCGGTCCAGCCTTCTTTTGCTTTCTGTGATTGTAAGGTAGTAATCGTTGTTCTTAGTTGCCTTTACGTCAAAGAAGTAGGTGCGT
>PHDP01000093.1 GCA_002842655.1 Bacteroidetes bacterium HGW-Bacteroidetes-14 | reverse complement strand
TGCAAGTTATTAAACTTAATTGTCTTGTAATAATGAACCAGGAAGTTAACACATCAGCCTTAAATGAGCAGTTCGGCGAAGAAATTCAGCCTGAAAACCAACAGGCAGTAGATACCGCCTCTGATTATCCGGATTATTCAGGTAAAAGCCTGAGAGAAATTATTGACATTTTTCAGGAGATGCTCGAAAGGGCCGATCAACATGAAATGTATAAGCATGCCGAGGGAATCAAGGCTGCTTTTTACAAAGCTCTCAAAAGGGAGAAGATTGCCATTGGCTTTCATGTTGCTTCAGAAAACAATGAGGTTCAGGAGGATGAGTCAGATGATACAATTGTGTCAAACAACCCTTTTGCAGAACTGGAAAGGGGCTTCAAGGAGCTTTATCTGAATTACAAGACAGTAAGGACAAACTTCGTTCAGAACATCGAAAAGCAAAAAGAGGACAATCTTCAGCAGAAGCTTGCTATCATTGAGGAGCTAAAATCTCTCATTGAGAAACAAGAAGATCTTAATCATACATTCCCTGCATTCCGCGAACTTCAGAACAGATGGAAATCTGTTGGTCCTGTGCCTCAGGCCCAGAACAAGGATTTATGGGAGAGTTACCAGTATCTGGTTGAGAAATTTTATGATTTCGTTAAGATTAACAATGAACTCAGAGATCTGGACCTTAAGAAAAACCTAGAGATTAAGACATCTCTCTGCGAAAAGGCAGAGGAGCTTATTGATGAGACAAATGTTGTTGAGGCTTTCAAAAAGCTGCAGAAACTTCACGAGGAGTGGAGAGAACTTGGCCCGGTTCCTAAAGAGCTGAGAGAAGAGATTTGGGAGAGATTTAAAAAAGCCACTTCCAACATTAACAAGCGTCAGCAGGACTTCTTTGAAAGGCTTAAGGAGGACCAGAAACACAATCTGGAATTAAAGGCAGCTCTGTGCGAAAAGGCAGAGGAGATAGCCAACATCGAGGATTCAGAAAACAAAGACTGGAATGCCCTTTCGAAGCAAATTGAAAACTTGCAGGGAGAGTGGAAAAGCATTGGTTTTGCCTCTAAGAAGGAGAACCAGAAAATATATGACAGATTCAGAGCAGCCTGTGATAAGTTCTACAACGCGAAGAGAGAGTTCTATTCAAATTTCAAGGTGCTTATGCAGGACAACCTTGACAAGAAAATAGCCCTCTGCGAGCAGGCAGAAGCCCTTAAGGAGAACACAGACTGGAAAAAGACAACAGATCAGCTTATCAGCCTTCAGAAGAAATGGAAGGAGATTGGACCTGTTGCCAGAAAGCAGTCAGACCTTGTATGGAAAAGATTCCGCGCAGCTTGTGACCAGTTTTTTGAAAATAAATCAAAACACTTTAGTTCAGTTGATGAATCTTACGATGAGAACCTGAGAAAGAAGCTTGAGCTCATTCAGGAGATTAACGAGTACAAACCGGATTCCAAAACTGCTGAGAATATTGAAGCACTTAAGGATTTCCAGTCTCGATGGACTGAGATTGGATTTGTCCCAATTAAGGAGAAGGAGAGAGTTCAGGCTGCATACCGTCACGCTGTTGATACCAAGTTTGCAGATATTCGTTCTACAGACCAGGAGCACAAAATTGACAGGTACAAGAAACATATCAAGGAGCTTCAGACTTCCGGAAGAGGTGACAGAGGCATAAGAAGTGAAAGGGATAAGCTGGTTCAGAAGTTCCGCGCAATGGAAAATGATATCGCAGTTTGGGAAAACAATATGGGATTCTTCGCGAAATCAAAGAATGCAGACGCTCTTCTGCTAGAGCTGGACAAAAAGATTGCAAGAGCAAAAGAGGAGCTTGCTCAGATAGAAGAGAAGATCAAAGTAATAGATAATCAACAGGACTAATTAACAGATGAATAAAAATTCCATTTTAGGATTCGTTCTTATTGGTGTTATATTAATAGCTTTCAGCTGGTATAACTCAAAGCTCATAAATGAATCCAAACCTTTACAGCAACAGGCTGACTCAATAGCAGCAGTACAGGCACAGGG
The DNA here is from genome assembly GCA_002842655.1 of Bacteroidetes bacterium HGW-Bacteroidetes-14. Classification (GTDB taxonomy): domain Bacteria; phylum Bacteroidota; class Bacteroidia; order Bacteroidales; family UBA932; genus Bact-08. Next base: position 5,862 of record PHDP01000093.1, on the reverse strand, counting down.
AGGTACAGATACGGCAGCAATTAATAATGATTCACTTATTACCGGTGCCGGTTCTCTTTCTGCTTCTGCCGCAGTTCAGTCATCACCTTATAAGGACTCACTCCTTATTAAAGCCAGCATGGGAGCAGAGGAGTTTACAACCCTCGAAAACGATAAAATCCGTGTTGAACTTACCAATCTGGGCGCACAACCATCTAGTGTCTCAATAAGGGATTTCAAAGCTGCAGACAGTACAGAACTTGTGCTGATGAAGAAAAAGAGCAGCAATCTTTCACTCGCTGTCTACACAAACGAGGAGATAAGATCAGACAGGTTTGCCTTTACCAGGTTTGCACAGAGTGATTCATCTGTAACATACAGACTATATGTAGATTCATCATCATATATTCAGTATGAGTACATCCTGAGACCCGGAAGCTATATGCTGGCGGCAAATGTTACACTGTCGGGAATGGATAAACACATTCCAAGAAATGTAACCTCTCTGGACCTCTCATGGGTAATGGATATGCCAAGGCTCGAGAAGGGCTATGACAATGAAAAGAACTACTCAACTATCGTTTACAAATTTCCAAATGACAAGAATGTAGATGATCTGGGACTTCGCAAGGACGATTCAGAAGAGGATATCAGAACCAAAGTTGAATGGATAGCATATCAGCAACAGTTTTTCTCAGCTATTCTCGTAGCTGAAAACAGTTTTGCCAATGCTAACATGAAATACAGATTTTATCCCGAGACAGATCCGGATAGAAATCTTATGAGGTGTGAGTCAATGATGCAGGTACCATACATTGAAGGAGCTGAGGTTTCAATTCCTTTCTCTATGTATTTTGGCCCGAATCACTTCAAGACTCTTAAATCATACGACAAGGGATTTGAAAAAATTGTACCTCTGGGCGGATGGCTTATAGGATGGATTAACAGATATATCATTATCACAGTATTCGATTTTCTGGGCAGATTTATAAGCAACTACGGAATCATCATTCTGATTCTGACTATCCTGATTAAGCTTGTTATTTCGCCACTGACATTTAAATCATATATGTCTTCGGCAAAAATGAGAGTTCTCAAGCCAGAGATAGATAAGATTAATGCTAAGTATCCAAAGACAGAGGATGCTATGAAGAAACAGCAGGAGACTATGGCACTCTACAGTAAGACAGGCGTGAGCATGTTTGGAGGATGTCTGCCAATGCTGCTGCAATTCCCGATACTCTTCGCGATGTTCCGTTTCTTCCCTTCATCTTTTGAATTGCGTCAGGAGAGTTTCCTATGGGCAGATGACCTCAGTACCTACGATTCAATACTGAACCTGCCGTTTACAATCCCTCTTTTTGGAGATCACCTGAGTCTCTTTGCATTGCTGATGGCTGTGTCTACATATTTCTACTCACGGATGAACATTGACCAGATGACATCCGGACCTCAGATGGCCGGGATGAAGGTTATGTCACTCTACTTCATGCCAATCTTCCTTCTGTTCCTTGGAAATAACTTCTCAAGCGGACTAAGCTACTACTATCTTCTCTCAAACCTTATTACCATGGTTCAGACATGGGTTATAAGAAGATTCTTTGTGGATGAGGAGAAGATTTATGCAAAGCTTAAAGAGAGAGCAGCTACTCCAAAAAAGAAATCAAAATTCCAGGAGCGTCTTGACGCAGCTTACAAAGCTCAGCAGGACCAGCTCAAGAAAAGAAAATGAGTGTAGAAAACAATATCACTGAACTAAGAAAGGAGCTGCCGTCAACCGTAAAGTTGGTGGCAGTTTCCAAATTCATGCCCAATGAACTCATAATGGAGGCATATAATGCCGGACAAAGAGATTTTGGGGAGAACAGACCGCAGGAACTGAACCGGAAAATGGCTGAGTTACCATCCGATATCAGATGGCATTTTCTCGGACATCTGCAGACCAACAAGATTAAGCTGATTATTGATAGCGTATCACTTATACATTCGGCCGATTCTCTGAGGTTAATATCTGAAATCGGAAAGGAGGCCGCAAAGAGGGGGTTGGTTAAGGATATACTTATTCAGCAACACATCTCATCGGAGGATACCAAACAGGGATTCTCTTCCATTGAAATGGAGGAGGCCGCAATTTTCGCCAGGGAGACTACCGGGATTCGAGTTTGCGGGGTTATGGGTATGGCTACATACACAGACGATATGGAACAGGTGAGAGGTGAGTTCAGGGGATTGAGGTTAACATTTGAAAAATTAAAAAGCACACTCTTTGCAGACGACAGAGCTTTTGAACATATTTCAATGGGAATGTCAGGCGATTTCCCCCTCGCTGTTGAAGAGGGCAGTACTATTGTAAGAGTTGGTACGAGAATTTTCGGTTCCAGATATTAAAGTCTCCAGTCAACCGGAGTAATCCCTTTACTTTTTAAGTATTCATTTGCTGCAGAAAAGTGTCTGCAGCCAAAAAAGGCTCCCCTTGCAAGCGGGGAGGGGTGAGCAGCTTCCAGCACAAGGTGTCTGGATGAATCAATAAGTTCTCTTTTTCCCCTTGCAAAATTTCCCCAGAGCATAAAAACAAGTCCGTTTCTGTTTGCGGACAATTTTGAGATAACAGCATCTGTGAATGTTGTCCATCCGATTTTACTGTGTGAGGCAGGATCTCCGGCCCTTACAGTTAGTACAGCATTAAGGAGGAAGACTCCCTGAGATGCCCACTTTTCCAGATTTCCTGAGACCGGAACCGGGATTCCTAAGTCTGTTTTGAGCTCCTTGTATATGTTCTGAAGTGACGGAGGGATTGCAACTCCCTCAGGTACAGAAAAAGAGAGGCCGTGAGCCTGTCCCGGACCATGGTAGGGGTCCTGGCCAAGTATCACGACCTTGACTTTATCAAAAGGTGTCAGATTGAATGCATTGAATATCTGCGGTCCCCTGGGGTAAACAATTGTTCCGGCAGCTATTTCACTGCGGATATGATTTACTGCCCCGGCGAAATACTCTTTTTCAAACTCATCCCTGAGAACTTCTCTCCATGAGCTTTCAATCTTAACATCCATCTGAAAATTTTTTAGAATATGTAGCTAATTACCTCTTCAATGGTTTTGAAATATTTGAATTCCAGACCCTTGATGTAGATTTCGTTGATATCCTTAATATCTTTTTCGTTTTCAGATGAAAGAAGGATAGTCTTTATACCGGCTCTCTTGGCAGCGAGAATTTTCTCCTTGATTCCGCCTACAGGCAAAACCCTGCCTCTGAGAGTTATCTCACCGGTCATCGCAATGCCGCTCTTAACCCTCTTTTTCATAAAGGCAGATGCCATTGCGCTCACCATTGTAATACCTGCAGACGGCCCGTCCTTTGGAATTGCCCCCTCAGGCACGTGAATGTGGATGTCCCTCTCCATAAACTCTTTACTTGTCATACCCAGTAATTCCGGATGTGATTTAAGGTACTGGTAAGCAATTACAGAAGACTCCTTCATTACATCGCCCAGATTACCTGTAGAGGTAAGCATACCTTTTCCCTCACTCAGACTGCACTCTATGAACAGAATTTCTCCTCCGTTCTGTGTCCATGCAAGACCGGTAACAACGCCGGGGGCCTCGTTGCCTTTTTGCATATCATGGTTATTGGTAGGAATTCCCAGTATCTCCCTCACCTCGGCAGGCCCCATTACATCAGGCAGCTGCTCTCCAAATGCGATCTTTTTTGCGACGACTCTGGCAACCTTGGCAATCTGTTTGTCAAGACCCCTTACTCCGGACTCCCGGGTGTATTCGTCAATAATAACATCAAGACCCCGTGAATTTATTTTAAGCTGATCCTTTTGCAGGCCGTGAGCCTCTCTCTGCTTTGGAAGCAGGTGGTCCTTTGCAATGTATCTCTTCTCTTCTGCAAGATATCCGCTTACATTAATCATCTCCATTCTGTCCCTCAGAGCCGGGTGAATTGCCGAGATATTGTTTGCTGTTGTTAAAAAGAGAACCTTGGACAGATCGAAATCAATATCCAGGTAGTTATCGTGGAATGCTGTGTTTTGTTCAGGATCGAGCACCTCCAGCAGTGCAGATGCAGGATCTCCCCTGAAATCGCTGCTCACCTTGTCAATTTCATCAAGTACAATAAGCGGATTTGAAGTACCTGCCTTTTTTATTGCACTGATAATCCTGCCCGGCATTGCTCCTATATAAGTACGCCTGTGGCCGCGGATTTCAGACTCATCATGGAGACCTCCTAGAGAGATTCGGCCGTATTTTCTGTCAAGAGCTCTGGCAATCGATTTGCCAAGTGACGTTTTACCTACACCCGGAGGGCCGTAAAGGCACAGAATTGGAGACTTCATATCTCCCTTGAGCTTCAGAACGGCAAGGTGTTCAATTATTCTCTCCTTAACTGTCTCGAGTCCAAAGTGATCGCTGTCAAGGGTTCTTTTTGCATGCTTCAGATCCAGATTATCCTGGCTGGTCTCATCCCACGGAAGCTCAACAAGGAACTTCACATAAGAGAGCTGTATATTGAAATCCGGTGAATTTGGATTTGTCCTCTCCAGTTTCTGGAGCTCCTTTTCAAAAGTTTCGGCTACATTAAGCGGCCATCTCTTTTTCTTTCCCTGAATTCTCAGGTCATTGAACTCCTGCGCGCTGTTGTTTATACCTAGCTCCTCCTGAATGGTCTTAAGCTGATTGTTCAGATAGTACTCTCTCTGCTGCTGGTCAATTTCTGTGCGGACCTTCTGCTGAATATCATCCTTAATCTTAAGTAAATCTATGTGTTTGTTAAGCATTTCAAGCAATTTGAGCGCTCTCTGCTTTAACCTGTTTTCTCTCAGGAGAATCATCTTGTCAAGAGGATTCTCAAGTTCCATACTTGAGGCGATAAAATTGATCAGAAAATTATGACCCTCAATATTCTTAATGGCGAATGCTGCCTCCTGCGGAAGGTGAGGGGAGAGTTTAATAATCATGAGTGCCGAATCCTTTATCGATCCGGCAATTGCATCCAGCTCTTTTGTGCTTCTCTTCCCGGCCTCCTCTTCAAGATATTTGACAGATGCCATAAAATATGGCTCGCTGGTAAGAATTTCCAGAACCTTGAATCGTTTTATTCCCTGTAATATAATAGTAGTGCCTCCGTCAGGCATCTCTATGATCTTGATTATTCTTGCAAGTGTACCTGTTTCGAACAAATCATCAGGCCCGGGATTCTCCATCCTTGCATCCTTCTGTGCAACTGCACCCAGAATCCGGTCTTTTGCATACACCTCTCTCACAAGTTTAACAGATTTCTCCCTTCCAACTGTAATTGGTATGATTGTATCCGGAAACAGAACGGCATTCCTCAGAGCAATGACAGGCAGAGTGTCAGGCAGGAGCATGTCCCGCATATCCTGACTGCCCTCCATGGTCATCATTGGGATGATGTTTACGTCGTCTGCAACAGATTGCTGAAATATCAGGTCGTTTAATTTCATATAATTTCTTGTGGTTACTTTATGTCAATTTGTCATTACTTTTTTCAAATGGAAAAAGTTTCTGACCTCATATTGTAATTGTCAATCTCTGTGCCAAAAAGGTGGATTTGGTATCATTTTTGCGTGAAGAATGAGGATGTTACCTCATAATATAACAAAAAATCGGTAACTGGTGCTCTTTTTGACGGATTTTGGAAAAATAATTATGCAAAGTTTGCATAAATCAATAAAATAATAGTAATTTTGTTCGTCAAAAAAATATAGACTAACCCTTTAATTATTTTAATTGTTATGACAAAAGCGGATATCGTAAACGAGGTTGCAAAAGCAACCGGAATGGAAAAAATCGCTGTACAAAATGTTGTTGAAAGCTTCATGGATAGCGTAAAGGATTCACTTGCGAAAGATAAGAA
>PHDP01000193.1 GCA_002842655.1 Bacteroidetes bacterium HGW-Bacteroidetes-14 | reverse complement strand
CCCTTCAGACCAATGCGACCTTGCTTACTGATTCCTGGTGTGAGTTCTTTGCCGCCCATAATTTTCTGATTGGCGTGAGCATTGATGGGGATGCGGCACTCCATGATACCTATCGTCAGGACAGGCACGGCGGAACCTTTGACCAGACTATGAATGGCCTAAAACTGCTTCAGAAGCACGGCGTATCTTACAACACCCTTACCACTGTTAATGCCGTTAATTCGCAACAACCTCGGGATGTTTATTTATTTTTAAGAGAACTTACCGATTTCATGCAGTTTTTGCCGGTGGTTGAATGTTTGCCCGCCTCCTATGAAGCGGTCTCCGGTCAACGGTTTGCCATGCCTGCGGGCATCCATTCCCCGGCAATGAAGCATCCGCTGACAGATTTTTCCGTCACTGCCAGAGACTATGGCTCTTTTTTGTGCACTGTTTTTGATTTGTGGAAAGAATATGATATCGGAAAAAAGCATGTCCAGATTATTGAATCGACGCTCGCCAATTTAAATAATCACCCGGCTGGTGTCTGTGTCCATGAAGCCCTATGCGGCCACGCTGGCGTGCTTGAAATGAATGGAGATCTTTTCAGCTGTGATCGTTACGCCTTTGAAGCCTATAAAATCGGAAATATTCTTGACATCCCACTGGCAGAATTAATGGAGCAAAACCGTCAATTTGGGATGCACAAAATCATGGGCTTGCCTGACGAATGTCTGGATTGCGACCATTTCCGGCTTTGTTTTGGGGGTTGTCCCAAAGATCGGTTTCTTTTGTCAATAGATGGACAAAATGGGAAGAATTATTTGTGTGAAGGTTATCGACAGTTTTTTGAGCACGTTAAAGAGTCATTCTCTTGTAAATAGCCAATTTCTGAAATATAACTCAATTCAAATTCTTTACTAAATGGACCCACATAGGGGGCTTCAGATGCCCCCTACTAATTCTTTCAATAATTTCTGTTTTTCTTGAGCTAACTCTTTTTTTTGTTTCTCGCGGCTATTCAACTCTTTTTTTTGGAATATCTATAATAATCATCATTTCGTTTGAATTTAACTTTCGTCAAAATAACTCCAATAATACTGGCGCCAACCTTATCAAGGTTTTTTTTTGCTTC
>PHDP01000092.1 GCA_002842655.1 Bacteroidetes bacterium HGW-Bacteroidetes-14 | reverse complement strand
TGGCGGCACAGTATTATTTGAAAACATCTCCTTTGTAATCAATGACAAAGACAGGATAGCCCTCATGGGCAAAAACGGAGCGGGTAAGTCTACCCTGCTTAAAATTCTTGCCGGCGAAAGGGCCCCTTCCAGGGGTGTCATATCGGCCCCTAAAGATTCTCTTATTGCATATCTGCCTCAGCATTTAATGACTGAAGATGGCCGTACAGTTCTTGAAGAGGCCTCTCAGGCTTTCAAACACCTTCACGACATTGAGGCGCAGATTGCAGATTACAACCGCCAGCTTGAAGAGAGGACAGATTATGACTCGGAGGAGTATTACAAGCTCATTGAGGATTTGTCTGCAATAAGCGAGAAGTACTATGCAATTGACAATACTCACTTTGCCGAGGATGTTGAAAAGGTGTTGCTGGGTCTTGGTTTCAAGCGTGAGGAGTTAAACAGGCAGACCTCGGAGCTTAGTGGCGGATGGCGTATGCGAATTGAGCTTGCGAAGATTCTGCTTCGTAAACCGGATGTGATTCTGCTGGACGAGCCCACAAACCACCTGGATATGGAGTCAATTATCTGGCTTGAGGAGTTTCTGATTAATCAGGCAAAGGCTGTTGTACTTATCTCCCACGACAAATCTTTTGTGGACAATGTGACTAACCGTACCATTGAACTTACAATGGGCCGCATTTATGACTACAAAGTAAACTACTCGCACTATCTGGAACTCCGCAAAGAGCGCCGCGAGCAGCAGCAAAGGCAGTATGACGACCAGCAGAAGATGATTGCCGAGACTAAGGATTTTATTGAGAGGTTTAAGGGTACTTACTCTAAAACTCTGCAGGTTCAGTCGCGGGTTAAGATGCTCGAGAAGCTGGAGCTGATAGAGGTTGACGAAATAGATACATCGGCATTAAAGCTGAAGTTTCCTCCGTCTCCGCGAAGCGGAAATTTTCCTGTTATAATGGACGGGGTGGGGAAGAGCTACCCTGTGGAGTCCGCAGGAGGCAAAGGCGAATCGGCATTACCTGCTTTTAAAACCATCTTTTCAAATGCCTCTCTTACCATTGACAGGGGCGACAAGGTTGCTTTTGTTGGACGGAACGGCGAGGGAAAGTCTACGCTTGTGAAGTGTATCATGAAGGAGATTGACCATGACGGCAAGCTAACCCTGGGACATAATGTGCAGATTGGCTATTTTGCTCAGAATCAGGCCTCTCTTCTTGACGAAAACCTGACTGTTTTTCAGACAATTGACGATATAGCTGTGGGAGATATCCGCTCGAAGATCCGGGACCTGCTTGGAGCCTTTATGTTTGGCAGGGACGATGTCGATAAAAAAGTCAAGGTGCTTTCGGGTGGCGAGCGTACTCGTCTTGCCATGATCAAACTTCTGCTTGAACCTGTGAATCTGCTGATTCTTGACGAGCCCACCAACCACCTCGATTTGCGCACCAAAGACATTCTCAAGCAGGCTCTGCTTGCCTTTGACGGTACCCTCATTGTGGTCTCCCACGACCGTGACTTCCTCGACGGCCTCGTAACCAAGGTCTATGAATTTGGCAACGGCCAGGTGAAAGAGCACCTCGAAACCATCCAGGGATTTCTGGATAAGAAGAAGATGGAGCAGCTTAGAGAGATTGAAATTAGTGGGAAATAGTGATTAAAGTAGTATTATAGTAGTGAGACTGTTGCATATAACATCGCCAGAATGTCGCAAGTAAAGTTGCGAGAATGTTGCACATGTCAGCCTAATTTACATTTGTTTGAAATACTGCTATTTACAAAAGGGAACTCGATTTAAATTCCAGAATTAGAAATCGTAAATAACAGAATATAAGAAAGTTGTAATTTAGGCTGACATGTGTGCTTTTCGACTTTACTAGCTACAATACAAGCTACTATAATTGCATGATAATATTTACATTATTTGCAATCTCAGTTGCGCAGCTGTCTTATTGAATTCTCTCTCGAGGTCGAGGAGGTGCTCGATGCTTTCGTAGTAGAATTCAACTTCATGGAAGTAATCTATAATTGAGAGTTCGCCAAGGTCGAGGGCTTTGCGGAGCATCTCGACATTGTTAAAGGTGAGAATCTTTTCCTGGAAGTCATTGACGCTGTTTTGCAGACCAATTGTTTTTGAGTGGAGTGCCTTAAGGGAGGTATAGAAACGAACCTTCTCGTCGGCGGCAAGGGACTCGGCAGCCTCGGCGGCAGCTTTGGCCTGTTTGATCTTGTTCTTGTTTTCCCACAGCGGAACGGTTATTCCAAATGTAACTCCCTGGAATTTTTCGCCCACTACTTTTTCACTCATATAACCGGTTGTGATTTGCGGTAGGGCCAAAGCCTTTGTAAGGGAAATCTCCTTTTGGCTTATCTCTATGTTCTGTCTGAGCCAGCCCAGAACAGGGCTCTCTTTCTCGGCATCTGCATACCAGTTCTCGAAACTTGACGGGATAAGCTGACTGCCAAATGTTGAGGATTCGAAATCAATACGGACACCTCCGTTTAGCCCTGAAAGCTGGTTAAGAAGGTACTCCCTGTCAATGTTGAGGTGCTCCAGAACTTTTGTGACATGGTAGAGATTAATCTCGGCTTTGTTCAGTTCAAGTCTGGAAACATCTCCGGCATCGAAGCGTTTTTTGAAAGCGTCGGCAATTGCCTTTGCGTTTGAATACTGCTTTTCGATTTCGATGGTGAGAGCATTGGTGTATATGAGGTCATAAATGACCATGCTTGTTTCGTATCTGATGTCCCTGAGGCTCTTCTGGTACTCCAGGTCTATCTGATTGTCACGAAGGTCTGCGATTTTCTTTTTGTAGCCGTATGCCAGAGGGAAATCCAGCGTCTGGCTTACACCAAAATCCTGACGGGTGCCCATAGATGAGGGGCTGCCCCACAGGTATCCAAATTCAACCTCAGGATTTGACGGGTATATGTCTGTGCGGTTTCCAAGTTTTCTCGCCAGGGCCTCTTTTCTTAAGGCCGACAGAGTTGTATTGTTTTTTTCCACCTCCTGCAGAATCTTTTCTGCAGGGTCGGTTTCGGCTGAGGGGTGGAACATTCCTCTTACAGAACCCTCCGTGTAGCCTGCAAAACCCTCTGTGTAGCTTGTAAGGCCTTCGTTATGGTTTGAAGTTCTTGCAGATAAGTTTGCAGGTGATGCAAATGCGACAATTGCCAGAGTTATTACAGTGGTTGTTAAAAATTTCATATGCTGTCTTGTTTATTGTCTCGGTGAATATTCAGAATGCTGTAAACAATCGGAACAATGTAAATGTTCAGCAAAGTAGAGGTAAGAAGTCCGCCCAGTATCACTTTTGCCATTGGGCTCTGGATCTCGTTTCCGGAAAGGTCTCCCTTCAGGGCGAGGGGAATGAGAGCGAGGGCTGCTGTGAGGGCTGTCATCAAAATGGCATTCAGCCTGTCTGATGAACCTCTGGTAATGGTGTCGTGAAGCGAAGTTCCCTGTGCCTGAAGTCTCTGGTAATTCGAGACCAGCAGGATTCCGTTCCGGGTGGCTATTCCAAAGAGAGTAATAAATCCAATGATTGCAGGGATGCTTAGTACTCCCGATGTTACCCAGATTGCAAAGACTCCGCCAATAAGTGCCAGAGGCAGATTCAGCAGAATGATTCCTGCGAGTTTAAGGTTTTTAAACTCCTGGAAAAGCAGCAGAAATATTATTACTATTGCAATTATTGAAGTAATCATAAGGCTTCTTGAGGCACGGGCCTCGCTTTCGAACTGTCCTCCATATTCGACTCTGTAACCTTCGGGAAGTTTAACCGACTCCTCTACACGTTTCTGAATCTCTTCAACTACGGTGCGGAGGTCGCTGCCGGCTACGTTTGCAGAGACAACAATTTTTCGCTCAACATTCTCTCTGCTTATTGAGCTTGGACCTGATGTTGATACAATATCTGCTATCTGATCCAGCGGGACCTTACCTCCTGTGTGGGTGTCAATAAGAGCATTTCTTATCTCTTCAACTGACTGAGGCTGACTGCTTCCAACTCTCATGACAAGGTCAAATTTTCTCTGCCCCTCGTAAATGTCTGCAAGTTTTTCGCCGCCAAATGCGAGGTCTATATATTCATTGAAATCAGACATATGAACTCCGTACTGAGCCATCATCTCCCTGTCTGCCTTTATCTGTATCTGCGGAATCTCAATCTGCTGGTCTACATTGAGGTCTACAAGACCCTCAATATCTTTTGCAGAGTGCTTGATTTCGTTACCAATTGTGAAGAGTCTGCTGAGGTCCGGACCAAAAATCTTTATTGCGATATTGGCTCTGGTTCCTGAAAGCATGTGGTCAATTCTGTGTCCCAGCGGCTGTCCGACTGTGTATGCAATTCCCGGAACTGCTGACAACCTTTTTCTTACATCTGCCATAAACTCTTGCTGGCTTCTCTTGTCCAGTTTGAAGTTCACATCAATCTCTGCACTGTTAGTTGTCTGAGAGTGCTCGTCAAGTTCGCCACGTCCTGTTCTGCGGGCTGTACTGGTAACCTCCGGTATAGCAAGAAGTTCTGACTCAACAACATTTCCAAGGTAGTTGCTCTCTTCCAGAGATACTCCTGGTTTGGCGACGACGGAGAGGGTGAGCGAGCCTTCGTTGAATTCGGGGAGGAAGCTGCGCCCCAGGCCGGAGAAGATGACAAGGGAGGCTATAAAGAGAACTATAGTTGTGCCAAGAATCGCTCCTTTATGTTTGAGAGACCAGATAAGCGAGCGTTCATAATGGTGGACAAGTTTGGCTGAGAGCCATTTTTCTTTCTGGTTTCTTGCAAGGTACCTGTCAGAAGAGAGTAGCATCTTTGCAAGAAGCGGTGTAAGTGTCATTGCCACTACCAGCGACATAAAGAGAGATACCAGGAACGAAACTCCAAGCGGCTTAAGCATCCTGCCCTCCATACCTGAAAGGAAAAAGAGCGGGAGGAATGCAACCATGATAATGAGAGTTGCGTTAAAGATGGATGCACGAATCTCTTTTGAAGCTTCGAAGACTACGATAAATGCCGAATGCCTTTCGGATTCGGGCAGAAGCCGGTTCTGGCGAAGCCGTTTATAAACATTCTCGACATCTATGATTGCGTCGTCTACAAGAGAGCCTATTGCAATTGCCATACCTCCCAGCGACATTGTGTTAATTGTCATTCCCAGCATCTGCATCACCAGGATGGCCCCCAGCAGTGAAAGCGGGATGGCAAGCAGGGAGATGATTGTTGTTCTGAAACTTCCAAGAAAGAGGAAGAGAATGAGTACAACAAAAAGGGCACCTTCGAGCAGCGCATTACCTACGTTTCTGACAGAGGTTTCAATGAAGTCTGCCTGGCGGAAAATCTTTGTGTCCAGTTTCACATCCGGAGGAAGGGTTTTTACAAGCTCTGCAAGGTTTTTCTCAATCTTTTCGGTCACCTCGAGGGTGTTTGCGTTGGGCTGTTTTGAGATAGAGATAATCACACCCGGTTTCGCATTTCCTGAGGCATATCCCATTTTTGGAGCGCTGCCAATTCTTACCTCTGCCACATCGCCCACTCTTACAGGCCTTCCGTTTACAGATTTTACATAGGTGGCTGCAAGCTCCTCCGGATTTGAACTTCTGGCGACTCCTCTTATCACATATTCGTTTCCGAACTCCCTGAGTGCTCCGCCTGCCGAATTGTTGCTCATCTCTCTGCATGCATCTGCCAGCTCTTTCGCAGTTACCTTGTAATAGATCATCTTCTGAGGGTCTGCAATTACCTGGTACTGTTTGTAGTCTCCCCCAATGATTGTAACCTGCGAAACGCCTCCTGTAGATAAAATCAGCGGCTTGACATTCCATTCGGCGATTGTGCGAAGGTCCATCATACTTGTGCTGTCTGCCTGAAGACCCACAAAGAAGATCTCACCCATCACGCTCGACTGCGGGGCCAGTTCCGGCTGACCTATTCCCAGGGGCATCTGTGAGTTAATGCTGATGAGCTTTTCGCTCACTATCTGCCTGGCTTTAAAGATATCTGTTCCCCAGTCAAATTCCACCCATACGAATGAGAATCCCTGTGATGATGCAGATCTTACCCGCCTTACATCAGTTGCACCGTTAACAGCCGTCTCGATGGGGTAGGTTACAAGCCTTTCGACCTCTTCAGATGCCATTCCGTGCGCATCCGTCATAACCACCACGGTAGGAGCAGTGAGGTCCGGAAAGACATCGATGTCCATATTGGAAGCTGTTCTTGCTCCAAATACTACAAGTACCATTGAGCAGAGCAAAATGAGATACTTGTTATTGAGCGAAAATTTTATGATGTTGTTTAACATTGCTTCAGCTTTTAATGAACGTGACCTGAATGTGCGTCAAGAGTACCTGTTGCCTGAGCCAGCTTAATCTGAACAGCCCCGGCAGTAACCACTCTCTCTGTAGCCAGAAGGCCGGAAAGGATTTCGGCACCTCTTCCGTCATTTCTGCCAACCTTAACCTCTCTCTTTTCAAACAGCTCCGGTGTAATCTGTACCCATACATAGAAGAGACCCTGCTCCTCCATGAGTGCTTTTACAGGAACCGTGATAACATTTGTTCCGCTCAGCCCCTTGAGGTATACCTCTACAAAGCTTCCAGGTATAAATGTTCCGTTATTCTCAATTTGCATTGTGAACGGAATAAGGAAGTTGTCTGAGTTTGCTGCCTTGCCGTAGGAGAGCACCTTTCCCCTGAGTTCGCTCAAAGAGAGAGCCGGACTTTGTGAGTTTGCCTTTATTGAGGCATCTCTCACTGTTGCCAGAACTGGCAGGTACCTTTGCGGAAGCGAAGCTGTAAGTGTCAGCTTTCTGCTTTGTGAAACTACCATAAGGGGAGTTCCGGCCTCAACATATGATCCGTTGCTCACAAATAGCTGGCGGATGAATCCGCCCAGCGGGCTTTTCACACTCTGTCCGGACCTGCTGAAGTTGCCCCTTAAATTATCATAAACTGACTTAGCATTTTCATATCTGTTTTTCGTATCCGAGAACTCTTTCTGAGAGATAATATTATCTGCAGAGAGCAGCTTAGCCCTTTCATAATCAGAAGTTGCCTTTTCGTAGTTGTTCTTTGCCTCTTCAAAGCGGATGGCCGGATTATTGTCTGCCATACCTCCGGAAATTGAGGCGATTGTCTGACCTGCAGAAACGCTCATCCCCTCTGTTACCACACCTGCGGTAAAGATTACTATACCTGCCGATTTTGCCGAAACTATTGCCTCTCCCTCCTGTGATGATGTAACGAGTGCCGATGTTTTAATTACTTCGCCAAAGGGCTCTGCTGACGGCAGTGCTGTGGCAAAATTAATTTTCCACGACTGCTCTTTTGTGAAAACAGTTGTATTAACTGCCGATGGCTCTGGCTGTACGGCATGGAATGGAGCGTGTTCGTCTGCAAAGACGGTCACTTCTGGAACGATTACCTGGCAGTTTCCGCTCTTTCCTGAAATTTCAAATTTCAGGCTTCCTTTACCGGCAGTCGACGGAGTAATCTCAAAAAGATAAATTCCATTTCTTGTTGGGGCAGGAAGCTCGGCCCGGCTCTCCTGTCCGTTAACTGTTAGAATAGCTGTAATTTTTCCCTCTGTAACTGGTCTGAAATCGGGTAGTATAGAAAAGTGTGAGAGTATGGATGCCTTTTTTCCTGCGATAAAGGCATCGGCCTCTGCAAAGAGCTCGTGGCTCTCGCTGTATGCAGTATATTGAAATTTAGGAGCCTCTCCGTGGTTGTGACCGGCGTGAGCATCTGCTTCTGCCTTAGCACCGGCTTCATGTGAATGTCCCTCCAGACCCTCTCCCTCATGTGCATCGCCTGAATTGTTACGGCAGCCGGAAAATGTTGCCACCATTACAATTAATAATATTTGTAGAAATTTTGCTGACATTTTAATTGCTGTTTAAGTGTAAATGGGAACTGCACTGCCATACTCATTATTACATTTATAATTTCAAAACTTAGATTATTTAATCCAAGTCATGACTGTCCACTAAAAATTTAAGGACAGTTGTTGGTTATACAAAAGTTCTTTGAAATCGTTATTTTCAGCATTGTTAAAAAGTTCAATCATTGATGT
>PHDP01000003.1 GCA_002842655.1 Bacteroidetes bacterium HGW-Bacteroidetes-14 | reverse complement strand
TCTTCGTCCTGAACAGCAATTTTCAACGGATAGTATCTGTCCGCAATGCTTATCTGTATGGATTGAAATTCACTCATTATCAGTTGCACTAATCATTTAACAGAGCTATGCACTTATCGATCTCCTTCACGATTTTACCAATTTTCTGTTTTGCCTCCTTCACATCCGATGAGGATGTTTTGAAAGCCTCAGCAAGTTGTAAGTTGCTTATTTTAAGTTCAAGTTCTTTTACTCGGTTATTACTGTTTTCAAGAGCATTTTTGCATGAATCAAGATCTTCCGAAAGTTTTTTATTTTCGGATGCAACCTGCTCATATTTAGATATGATAAGCTCAATTTTGCCTTTCAGGCTGTTAATTACAGATTGATAGTCTTTACTCATATGCAAATGCTCTGTTGCAAAGATAATTATTTTCCCAAAATAATGTATATAAAAAAAGAGTCAAACTTTTGTTTGACTCTTTTAACTTATTACTTAGCAAAATTAAATGCTGTTCTTGATTTCTATCTTCTCCATACCTGCAGCAATTGCTTTTTCATTCATAGGTATAAGAGAGTGGTGACGCTCAGGGATTGATTTCTTAAGACCCTTTATTACATTCTCAAGTGTTACTACCGGTCTCATCTTAAGATAAGCTCCAAGGACAACCATGTTGTAACCCTTTGAGTTTCCAATCTCTGCAGCGATATCAACAGCTGCAATTGAGCAAATAGTAATATCTTTTCTTTGAGGAACACGTGTAATTCCATTAGGATCGTAAATTAATACTCCGCCAGGTTTTACGCTCTCTTCAAACTTATCAAGGGATTGCTGGTTAAGGATTATCGCAACATCACACTTGCTGAGAATTGGTGAGCTGATTTTTTTGTCACTGAGAATAACGGTAACATTTGCTGTACCACCTCTCATCTCAGGGCCATATGAGGGCATCCAGGTTACTTCCTGATCCTGCATAATTCCTGAATAGGCCAGAATTTTTCCCATGGAGAGCACACCCTGACCTCCAAAGCCTGCTATAATTATCTCTTCTTTCATAATTTTCGCTTTTTTACCTGTCTTTAAGATCTCCCATAGGATATTCAGGGAACATATTTTCTACCATCCATTCATTTGCAGCCACAGGGGAGAGTTTCCAGCCTGAGTTACATGTACTTACTACCTCAACAAATGAAGTGCCTTTACCTAGTGCCGAATTTTCAAAAGCCTTTCGGATAGCTCTTTTGGTCTTTCTTGCAGCTGCTGCATTGTGAACAGCCTGTCTTGTAACATAACATGTACCATCCAGCTGTGCAATAAGATTTGTAATCTTAAGAGGCATCCCGTGGAGTTTTGGATCCCTGCCGTAAGGACTTGTTGCTGTCTTCATTCCAATGAGAGTGGTAGGAGCCATCTGTCCTCCGGTCATTCCGTAAATACCATTGTTAATAAAAATAACTACAATATTTTCACCTCTGTTACATGCATGCATGATTTCTGCAGTTCCTATAGAGGCCAGGTCTCCGTCTCCCTGATATGTAAACACATATTTTTCCGGATGGAGTCTTTTGGTAGCTGTTGCAAGGGCAGGGGCACGGCCGTGGGCAGCCTGCTGCCAGTCGATATCAACATAGTTATATGCAAATACTGCACAACCAACAGGCGAAATACCAATTGTCTTCTCCTGAATGCCCATCTCTTCAATAACCTCTGCAATTAGCTTGTGTACAGTTCCGTGAGAACAGCCAGGGCAGTAGTGCATAGTTGTGCTTGTGAGAACAGGTGTCTTGGAATAGACCATATTCTCCGGTTTCATTATATCTTTTATATCCATGATGTGCCTTGTTTATTTATTGATAGAGTTTTTGAAAGCTTCAAGAACCTCTTCAGGAGAAGGAACGATACCTCCAAGTCTGCCGAAGAAATTTACAGGAATACGACCATTAACAGCAAGCTGAACATCCTCAAGCATCTGGCCTGTACTTAGTTCTACAGACATCATTGACTTAAGGTGTGGTACAAGTCTGTTAATCTCTTTCTTAGGGAAAGGGAAAAGTGTTATAGGACGAAGAAGACCTAATTTAATACCCTCTTTTCTGGCCATTTCTATTGTGCTCTCACAGATACGTGCCATACAACCGTAAGCAACAATAACATGTTCTGCATCTTCGCACTGAACGCTCTCAAATCTGACTTCTTCATCCTCCATTTGCTTGTATTTTGCAATAAGAGTATGGTTAAGTCTTTCGTGAACAGCTGCATCAAGCGCAAGAGAAGTAATTACATTCTGTTTTCTGTCAGGAGTCTTGCCTGTAGTTGCCCAAGGCATGCTTTTAATTATCTCCTCGTTAGTCCACCTTGGTTTCATTGGACGCAGCTCAACCTTTTCCATCATCTGGCCAATTACTCCATCTGATAAAATCATAGCAGGATTGCGATATTTAAATGCAAGTTCAAATGAGAGGTCTACAAAATCGTACATCTCCTGAGCAGAAGCTGGAGCTAGCACTATCATTCTGTAGTCACCATGTCCGCCACCCTTGCATGCCTGGAAATAGTCACCCTGACCAGGCTGAATAGTTCCAAGTCCGGGACCGCCGCGAACTACATTCACAACCAGACAGGGTAATTCTGCTCCCGCAAGGTAGCTTAGACCCTCGCACATCAGGCTGAGTCCCGGGCTGCTTGACGAAGTCATTACTTTTTTACCGCACGAAGCACCTCCGTACAACATGTTAATAGATGAGGTTTCACTCTCTGCCTGAAGGACCACCATTCCGGTAGTTTCCCAAGGCTGCTCCTCCATCAGAGTCTCCATTATCTCAGACTGGGGAGTAATAGGGTATCCGAAGTAGCCGTCACATCCGCATCTGATTGCAGCGTGGGCAATGGCTTCGTTACCTTTCATTAAAATTTTCTCTGCCATATTGATTCTCTTATTATTTTACAATCAGACTTTGATCCTGTAAACGGTGATGCAGGTATCCGGACATACTGTTGCGCAGTTTGTGCAACCTGTGCAACTTTCAGGTGACGCCATATAGGCGTAATTGTAACCTTTGCTGTTAACCTCTCTGGCCAGCGCAATGGTCTGAGTGGGACAGTTCACAACACAAACGCTGCAGCCTTTGCATTTTTCTGTGTCCACTACGATAGCTCCTCTTAATGCCATATTTATCTGTTTTAAGTTTTTAGATTTTGTACAAATTTATAAGAAATAATTGAAAAGTGAAAGAAAAAACTAACAAATATTATATAATTATTTAGAAAAATAGCTAAATCCTTTTATAATGTTATCAATTATGTAATTCCATCTTATTATGATTCCGATTAACAGAATTAAAATAAGCAGAACATACCCCTTCTGCATATCGGGTAATGCAAGAAACCATGACTTAATTTTATTCACTAATTCGCTCATTATTCCTTTTCAATTCTTATTCTTGCATCTACTGCAATTACCTGTTTCATATTTCCCAGAAGCGGATTAATATCCATTTCAAAAATTTCAGGAGCAGCAATACACAATGCAGATAATCTTCTCAGGGTTTCATTGTAAAGAAACTCGCTGACGCCCTCCTGGCCCCTGGTACCTTGTATAATCTTATATCCTCTTAATGATGTAATCATTTCAGAAGCTTCATGTTTTGATACAGGTGCCAGTGAAGTGCTTATATCTCCCATTGCCTCCACAAATATTCCACCAAGACCGCACATTATTAAATGTCCAAACTTTCCCTCTCTTTTTGCCCCGGCAAAAAGTTGTGTTCCAGAAAGCATTGGCTGAAGAAGAATTGAAGTCGTATCCTTAATTTTCATCATCCTTGCAAACTCAGTAACAAGTGTTTCGTCATCAGTTACATTAAGAACAACACCTCCCACATCAGATTTGTGAACCGGGCCTATTACCTTCATGACAAGAGGATAACCCAGCTCTTTTGCATATTTTCTGAGAGAATTCTCATCTGCAGCAACAGCCTCTTTTGCTCTGCTGATTCCTGCTGCATCAAGCAACTTCTGTACTTTTTCCGGAGAAAGGTATCCGTTACCGGATTCATCAATAACCTTTCTGATCATTTTTTTATCAACAGGAGGAAGCTGAAACTCAACTTCAGGCTCCCTGGTATTAATTACTTTAGCAAGTGCATTTCCAAATGTAACTTCGTCCGGGAAGCTGATTCCGCCCTTTGACTGAAAAACCTCAATCTCATCACTTACATTTACAACTGAAGGGAGAACAGGATATACCGGTTTCTTACATTTTGATATTTTGTCAAGGAGTAAGTCATATACATCATAAACAGATGTGAGACCCGGTGAACCAAAAATCACTGCCATCGCATCTACATCAAATTCGTTTTCGCAGGCATCAATGATTTCACCAAGCTGAGCTGCTGTTCCTGTAGCAAGAAAATCCACCGGATTTGCAACAGAGGAACCTGGATAAAGCTTTGCCAGCAGTTTGTCTGCAGCAGTGCCTTTAAAGTGTGGAATATTAATTCCGTTTACTGAAAGAACATCAGTAAGCATAACTGCCGGTCCGCCGGCATGAGTAATTATTGCAACCTTGTTTCCTTCCGGCTTAGGATACATAAGAACCGAAGCAACTGTTACAAGTTCATTTCTGCTGAAACATCTTATAATTCCAGCTTTTTTGAATAAAGCCGATACTGCCTTGTCCGGGCTGGCAAGTGCACCTGTATGAGAAGAGGCTGCCCTGCTGCCGGCTTCGCTGTAGCCGGATTTGACGGCTGCAATTCTTGCTCCTTTTTTAATTAGCGATGATGCATGTTTAAGAAGCATTTCAGGTTTGCTGATATTTTCGATATACAGAAGTTTTACAGGGGAGCTGACTCCGTGTACATAGGTTTCGTCCATGTGTTTTAAAATCTCCTCAACTCCAAGCTGTGCACTGTTTCCTACGGAATATACTGAAGAAAACTTGAGACCTAGCTGCATTGCCGCCTCCATAATGAAAACAACTGTTGCTCCGGAGCCTGAAATAATATCTACTCCATCCTTACTGAGTTTGGGAATTGGCTTTGTGAACAGTCCTGCATAATCCGGAGTGAGTACTCCAATACAATTCGGACCTATAAGGGATGCTCCTGCCTTATTGACAATTTTTACAATCTTCTCTTCCAGAAGAGCACCAGCCTCACTGTCTTCATGAAAACCGGCAGAGAATATGATAACAGCCTTGCAACCTTTTTTAGAACATAAAGTATCCACTGCATCAGGGCATGAATTAGCCGGAATTGCAAGGATAGCCAGGTCTACCTGAGGCAGGTCTTCGACTGAAGAGAAGCTTTTAATACCCTGTACCGTTTCAGCCTTAGGATTAACAACCATCAGCTTGCCTTTAAATTCTGTGTCTATCAGGTTCTTAAGTGCGCTTCCACCAGTCTTTCTGGTATCATCTGAACCGCCTACTATAACTATACTCCGGGGTGATAATAGCTCTTTTGTTATCATATTTTAATCAATTTGAGCGCAAATATAATAAAAGTCAACAAAAATAATGAATTTACTTACTTATTGTAACTTAAATTGGGTTAATTTATGATTATGCTTTCTGGCGGGTAATTTTTTCTTTTGTTTAAGAATGAATACCAGGCAGTGTTTTCATTAATATCAAGGTAATAATATGAATTATTGTAAGTTAAATCGCTAAACGGGCAGTTTTTTCCGGTAAAACCCTTTTCCCATTTTTTAACATTTCCTGCAACTTTACTATTCAGGGGCAGACCTGCAGATATCCATGCATGGCTTACTTGTACTGATAGCTCAGGGAAATATTTATTACAAAAGTCAAACAAGATTGATCCTGCTCTCTGAGGAGCGGCAGAGCTAAGGTTTACTGAATCTGTAAAGTCAATAAAGAGTAAAAGAAATTTATCATTTTCTGTTATGAGTTTTCTGAAACAAGAGTGCCATCTTTTATCATTATACCAAATATCCGATATTCTTGAAAGCCTCGAAGCCCTAAGCATATCGACTGGATTCACAGCGTCACTCTGAAGTACTTCATAGGGAGGAACCGGAGAATATTTAAGATTTAGTTTAGAAGCATTCTCTTTAAAGAATGTTCCGGGAAGTACTTTAAGTAGTTCAGTCTGAATTTCTGAAGGTGAACATTTGGCCAGCGTAATATAGTCTTCGATAAGAGACTTGTAAGTATAAGAAGGGAGGCCGGCAATAAGGTCGGCGTGTACCTCAAACAGACCGAGAGAAATTAAAAATCTAAGACCCTCCAGCGATGCCTCTGAGCTTCCTGCTCTGCCAGCCAGTGAGAGGACTGTGTCGTTCAGGGACTGTATACCTGCCTCTACATGCAGGAGCCCCGCTGGTAAAGACTCAAGTGTTCTTTTTAAATTATCTCTTATTAATGCAGGATGAATTTCAAGGTGAAAGGTCATTTTTCCGGCAAACCCGGAGAAAACATCAAGAAGAGAAATTGCGTGTCTCTCATTTGCATTAAAGGTTCTGTCAAGAATTCTTACATCTTTAATACCTTTTGACGCTAGATACTCAAGCCTTTTATTCACTGTACCAGCATCCAGATACTGTACTTTACTGCATTTGCTGCCACTGACACAAAATGAACAAGTATTAAAACAACCCCTTGAGGTTTCAATCTGAACGAATGGTTTGTCAAATCTGAAAAAACGAGAATTTTCCGGAGGAATAAGTGAGGGGAAGTCATTTGTTATAGCCTCACCATTGTCTGTATAATTCTGATTGTGGTCTGTCAGACAAAATCCGGGAAGTGAATAATCTGGTGATGAATCTATAACTGACTGTACAAAAAGAGGAAAAGTCTCCTCTGCCTCTCCCCGGAAAACCGCAGTTATCTCCTTGTTTGTTAGCAGAAAATCATAGTTGCTTCCTAAAAATTCAGGCCCGCCAAGGATGATTTTAACATCAGGCAACAAAGATTTTATCCGTTTAAGCAGAGATAGCGTGAATTCTGAATTAAACAGCCACAGCGTAGAAAATATGTAATCGGGTTTCAAAAAAAATATATCTGCGACAAGGTTGCCTGTGTCGCTGTTAATTGTTCCCGAAATAATTTCCCATTGAATTTTTTCTCTCTGGGCCTGGGACAACTGAGCCTCCAAAGCAGGAAATGCAAGTGAAGAGTGAGAATAGGAGGAGTTAATGTCTAGCCAGAGAAATCGCATTTTTGCGACAAAAATAGTCAATTATCAGTCAATAGGCTCAAAATCTTCTTTGCCTACGCCGCATACGGGACAAAGCCAATCTTCAGGAATCTCTTCAAATGAAGTTCCAGGTGCAATTCCTCCTTCCGGATCGCCAAGTACCGGATCATATACATAATCACACACGATGCAAACATACTTTTTCATAACCGTATTGATTTAGATTGGGATTTTATTATCACAATATTAGCATATTTTTTTCAATTAAAATCGAATTTGTTGTATAATTGTGAGATAAATAGAAGCATATAATTATGAATTCCATATTAATTAAAAAGGTAACCCTAAACGGAACGGAATGCGATATACTGATATCAGGCACCAAGATCGAAAAGATAGCTCCGGATATCGACTTTGCAGCTGACAGGATTATTGACGGAAGAGGTAAAAGTATTATACCCGGCTTTGTTAACATGCACACTCACTCTGCAATGACTCTCATGAGAGGGATAGGAGAGGATATGCACCTAATGGAGTGGCTGGAAGAGAAGATTTGGCCGGTGGAAAAACGCCTAGATGACGAGATGATTTACTGGGGAACAAAACTCGCTTGTCTGGAGATGGTAAAATCTGGCACAACAACCTTCAATGATCAGTACTGGAGAATTCCTGCTGCCGTTAAAGCAGTAAAGGAGGCGGGGCTTCGTTCCGTACAGCCATATGTGATTTTAGACCTGATGGATAAATCACGCTCAGAAGAGATAAAAAGAGAGTGCAATGAAATGTATGAGCTCTCTAAGGAGTGGGGGGATATGAATCGTTTTGCTGTTGGAATACATTCTCCTTACAGCGTATCTGAGGAGATGATTGTATGGGCCTCAAATTTTGCTAGAGAGAGAGGGCTGCTTGTTCACCTGCACCTGTCAGAGACTGAGGGCGAAAATATTCGTTCGGTAGAGCAGCATGGTCTGACACCAACTGAATACCTTGAAAAGCTGGGAGTTCTTGGACCCGAAGTTATTGCTGCTCATTGTCTGTGGATGAGTGACAACGATATTTCTATCCTGGCAAGACATAATGTTAAGGTGGTTCATAACATTAATTCAAATCTTAAAATTGCATCAGGTTACAAGTTCAGATACAATGAGTTCAGAGATGCAGGAGTTACTGTCACACTCGGAACAGACGGCTGTGCCTCATCCAATAATCTGGATATGATTGAGACTATGAAGATATCTGCACTCGTTCAGAAAGCATGGAGGGACGACCCAACATCTATGCCTCTTGATGAGCTCATGAAGCTGGCTACACTGAATGGTGCAAAGGCTCTTGGTATTGACTCCGGAGTTATAGAGGAGGGAAAACTTGCAGATATCTCTCTTATTAACACCAATATTTTTGAGTTTACTCCAAACATAAATTTTCTGGCAAATCTCATCTACTCGGCTAACAGCTCTTGCGTTGATACAGTTATATGTAACGGAAAGATTGTAATGGAAAACAGAGTTGTTTCAGGGGAACGTGAAATTATTGATAATGTAAACAGATTGTATAAAAAATTACTATAAATAAAATGGAAATTTTACAAAGAATTAATGAAGCTGCAGCTTATATTTCAGCGAAGACAGGAGAAATAAGACCTTTTGCAGGTATTGTGCTTGGCAGCGGTCTGGGAGAACTAGGAGAAAAAATTGAAAACAAAATTGTAATCCCTTACGGAGAGATTCCGCACTTTGCAAAATCAACAGCAATGGGACATAAGGGGAATCTGATTTTTGGAGAACTTGGCGGAAAAAGCGTTGTTGCAATGCAGGGAAGGTTCCACTATTATGAAGGATACGGAATGGATCAGGTTACTCTTCCAATCAGGGTGATGAAAATTCTGGGAATATCTTACCTGTTTGTTTCCAATGCTGCGGGGGGAGTAAATCCATCATTCAGAGTTGGTGATCTGATGATAATCAGGGATCATATTAACCTTATGCCAAACCCGCTTATTGGGAAAAATCTGGATGAGTTTGGGCCAAGATTTCCAGACATGACAAGACCTTATGACCTTCAGATTATAAAGAGGGCAGAAGAGCTTGCTGCATCAATGGAAATCAAACTTCAGAAAGGCGTTTACCTCGCAGGTACCGGTCCCACATATGAAACACCAGCCGAATATGGTTATTTTGGAAAGATTGGTGCAGATGCTGTTGGTATGTCAACTGTTCCTGAAGTGATAGTCGCAAGACATTCATCAATACCTGTATTCGGGATGTCCGTAATAACAAATGAGGCATTCAGCTTTAGTGAAGATTATGTAAATGACGGAGACGATGTGGTAATAGCAGCAAACAAAGCCGCTGACAGAATGACAAGGCTCTTTACTGCAATTATCAAGTCTTTGTAAAATCAAACATGATGAATGAATTCAGGCCCATACCCAAACAATTTTATGATCAGGCGTTTGCTCTGACATACTACTCAGAGGTCGTATGGCAGAAATCATTTGTTGACGGAAACGGGGGTAATCTTTCAATTCGCCTTGATGAGGATTTGTTTATGATTACTCCCACACTTCACTCTAAAAGTGGCTTGAACGAATCAGACCTTGTAATTGTGGATGGTAACGGGAGTCAGATCTACGGAGCAAAACGAGCATCATCGGAACTCCATGCTCACCTTGCAATTTACAGAGTTCACCCGGATGCGGGAGGCATTGTTCATTCACATCCGCCTTATACATGCTCTTATGCCTTCACGGAGTCTGTTCCATCTGTTCCATTAAGTGCCGAGTCTGCAATCTGGATGGGAGAGCTGGTACTTGCTCCGTACAACACTCCCGGGTCTGCAGAAATCAACGAGCAGATAGCCGCTATGTCTAAAGGAAGGAAGGTGCTTGTATTACAAAATCACGGACTGATAACATGGGGAAAAACACTTGAGGAGGCATACTGGCGGACAGAAGTCGTTGAAGCACATTGCAAAATCTCTCACATTATGGATTCCCGCGGAGCAAAGCCAAGGCACTTTACATATAAACAAATGACTCAGTTAAATGATCTTAGGGCCAGATTCCTGAAAAATGATTAGCAATCCCATAGGCTTTGATGCAGTTGAAATTGACCCGGCGGGCAGATTTGTTAAAATTATAGACCAAACCTTACTGCCTGGCAAAGAGGTATTTCTTGAGCTATCAGAAGAAGACGAAATTGCTGAGGCAATTAAATCACTAAGAGTGAGAGGAGCTCCGGCCATAGGAATAGCCGCTGCGGCCGGCATTGCCGTTGTAATCATGCAATCTGCAGCTTTATCATCAAACGAACTCGAGATAATATTTGGACGGGTTTACGAAAAGTTTTCGGCAACCAGGCCAACTGCAGTTAATCTTAAGTGGGCTCTTGACAGGATGAAGAGAAAGTTCATTTCTTTAAAAGCTGAATACCTTTGTGCCCCTGACAGACTCCGCGCTGAACTTCTGAAGGAGGCTCAGCTGATTAAAGCAGAGGATATTGAAATGTCAGTAAAGATTGCCCAATTTGGTCTGTCTCTCATTAATGACGGCTCCAGAATACTTACTCATTGCAACGCAGGCCATCTTGCTACAGGCAGGTACGGGACAGCTCTGGCCCCGGTTTATCTTGCAATGGAGCGGGGAATGAAACTGAAGATTTATTCTTGCGAAACCAGACCTCTGTTTCAGGGGGCGAGACTCACTTCATTTGAACTGAAAAGGGCAGGTGCAGATATTACTCTTATTTGCGATAATATGGCAGCAACTCTAATGCAGAGAGGTTTTATCGATGCAGTTTTTACAGGTTGCGACAGAATTGCTGCAAACGGAGATACCGCAAATAAGATTGGTACACTTTCTCTTGCAATTCTGGCCAGACATTATTCAATTCCGTTTTATATCCTTGGGCCGGTCTCAACAATAGATTCTGAGACCAGAAGTGGTTCAGAAATAATCATTGAAGAGAGAGGGGGAAAAGAGATTACAGAACCTGTAAATGGTGTAGAAATTGCTCCGGAGGGAGTAAAAACCTATAACCCTGCATTTGATGTTACTCCTGCTGAGCTGATTACTGCGATTGTAACGGACAGAGGAATCTTCAGATATCCTTATAACTTTTCCTTCTGAAGAATTTGAACGATATTTGCACAAATTTGAATTATGATTAAAAATATAATATTTGACCTTGGCGGAGTCATTGTAAGGCTTGACAAACAAAGATGCATAGACGCATTTACAAAAATCGGACATGAAGATTTTGGGCGTATTATCAATGAATACTTTCAGGAAGGATTCTTTATGGATTATGAAAAAGGGATTATTGACACAGAAGAATTCCGGGCATATGTAAGAGAGGGGATAAAGGGAAGTGCAACAAATGAGGAGATTGATGAAGCTATGGCTGCGTTTCTTCCGGAAATTCCTCTTGAAAAGCTCAATGCAATCCTTGACTATAAAAAAAATTACAGAGTTTTCCTTTTAAGCAATACAAACCCCGTTGCAGTTGAAACTGTAAAACCTATGTTTGCAAAAGGCGGATGCCCTATGGAGGAATATTTTGAAAAAATGTATCTTTCTTTCGAGATGAAACTTGCCAAACCAGATATCAGAATTTTTGAAAAAGTACTGGAAAATTCATCACTTGTTCCGGAGGAGACTCTGTTTGTAGATGACTCTCCGGTTAATCTGGAGGCTGCCCAAAAACTAGGAATCAAGACGGCACTTATGCTTCAGGAAAATGATCTGAAAAATGATCTAAAACCTTTCCTATGTTAATTTTCGATAAAGAAGAGAGAGTTAAATTTATATCCCTTTCAAGCGGAAGTAATGGTAATTGTTATTATCTGAGTAATGGCACCGTCTCCATAATCATCGACTTTGGTATAGGTGTAAGAACAGCAAAAAAGAGACTTACAGAATATGGAATTGATTTAAGTGAGATTGACCTTGTTCTGGTAACACATGACCACATAGATCATATTAAGCACCTGGGATCTTTTGCTGAGAGATTTATGAAACCTGTTTATGCTACAGAGTCTCTGCACAAGGCTCTTTCAGATCACTTTGTTACAAGAGGAAAAATTGGAGCTTTTAAGAGAGTAATTGAAGCTGAAACTCCCTCAGAATACAAAAATGTAAAGATTACGCCGTTTCCTGTACCTCATGATGGCACAGATAACTATGGTTTTTTCATTGAAATGTCAGGTGTGAAAATTACTCTTGTAACAGATGTGGGAGCAGTAACAGAAACCGTTCTTAAATATGCTTCTATGGCAAATCACCTGGTATTTGAATCCAATTATGACTGTGATATGCTTAAGGGTGGTTCATATCCAAAGATGCTTATTGAGAGAATAAGTAACGGAAAGGGACATCTAAGCAATAAACAGAGCGCAGAAGCTATTGGTAAAATTTATCACAGAGAGATGAAATCTCTTCTGTTGTGTCATTTAAGCGCAAATAACAACAATCCGGAGATTGCCTACAGTACGGCATCTCAGTCTCTTTTGTCTGCAGGAGCTATTCCCGGAGAAAATATCACTCTGGAATGTCTTCCCCGAGGAGCCTCCTCCAGAATGTACATTTTTGACTGATTTACGAAATAAAAAAGGGTGACTTTCCAGTGGGAAGTCACCCTTTAAGTTTGAAGATATTGATTAATCCACAAATTGTTTTGCAAAATATTTAGCAGTAAGCTTTTCGCCGGTTGCCTTTTCAATCATATCATTCCATTTGAATTTCATCCCCGGATTGAAGACATTCTTTGTCATCCAGGTTCCTACCTCTTTGTTTCCAACATATGATTCGTTACGGTAATCGCCGGATTTTGTAATGTTTTCTACAATATAGTAGTGCATCTGAGATGCGAATAGTTCTCCAAGCTGATAATTATGATAATAGCAAGGGTAAAGTGCTATATGAATTTTGGTTGCCCAGTCCGGTGAATTTCTTCCTTCTGGTCTAGTTAGCATTTGATATTGTTCTGCCAGATCCCACCATAATTTATTCAAATCCTGATCTGGATTTGCATACATAGATTTCTCAAACCTGTATACTACCTGTACCCATCTGCTGAATACCAGCTGCTGAAGTTTCAGAGATTTAAAGCAATCGTCAGCGATAAGGTTCATCTCCTCCTCTGTAATACCCAGATTCTGCATCATCCATTTTGGATTCCTTGAAAGACGTCCGAAGATCATAGCAACTGCCTCTGTGGTAAAGGTGTGAGCTGCATTCCTAAGGAAATACGGATTTTCAGGAATATCGTGACCCTGTGAATATACAGCGTGGCCAAATTCATGAAGCATAGTACCCATCCACGACTCGTTATCACTAATATTGCACAGAACTCTTACATCGCCTTCTCCGTCAATATCAATACAATATGCGTGCTGATTCTTCTTTTCCTTTTCATAAAGGTCGCTGTTGGCCATAATTTTACTCACATCCAGACCTATTCCCATATAGAAATCTGTTGTAAGCTGCTCCAGATTCTTTCCTTTGTAATATTTATCAAGTTCAACAGGATATAGCTGAGGAGATTCCTGGAAATAACGTCCCTGATAGTGCCATGGCATGAGTTTCTCTTTTGGCAGTTTGTATCTGATGGCAAATGCAGAATCCATAGTGGATTTCAGACTGGCAAACTCTCCTTTTGTAAGGGAATCGAGTTCATCAAAGAGTGCAGATATCTCCTGCGGATTTTGTCCGGACAACTCCAGAGACATAGTGTGGAAATTGTCATAACCAAGAGAAGTCGCAACCTGATTTCTGAGTTTGATAATCTCAACCACATCTGCAGCTACAAACGGGCCTATCTCCTTATGTGCTTTCCATACATCTTCCAGCTCCTTGTTATCAGTAGAAGTCTGAAGTATCTTTTCTACTTCATTGTCAGAAATGGTTTTACCTCTGAAACTTGCCCTGAATTCGGCGTATTTTTGTTCAAGAGCGGTAGATTTCATTATGATACTGTTAAGCAGAGCTGTATCAACCTGATTAGAAAGGAAAGAGTTGTACAGTACCTCCATTTGTCTTACCAGTACGGGATCTTTAATTTTTCCGTTCTCCTTAATCTCTTTAAGAGCAGCAAAAGTAGCTGAATCTGAGTAGATCTTTGTAATAGCGATATTTGCCCTGGAATATTTTTCAAATTCCGCAGTATCGCCAGTGATTGTTCCATTCCAGTATGCAAGTGCAGCCTCCTTGTTAAGCGGCTTTACCTGATTTTCTGTTTGAGTAATAATCTCCTGAAGTTTCATTTCATCTTTGTTTCCGCAACCTGCCAGCATAGCAAAAGTTGCTGTTAGTAAAAGAAGTTTTTTCATATTAAGTTAGTTTAGTTCCTTTTTTTAAATGCTTTTGCTGAAATAATCCAGATATCATCTACGGGTCTGTCATTGGAATCTGTTTTCACGTCAGAAATAATTTCGACAACTTCCATACCGCTAATAACCTCTCCGAATATTGTGTATTGTGTGTCAAGATGAGGAGTTCCTCCAACAGTTTTGTAAATTTCTCTTCTTTCAGGAGAAATTTTGTATGGTAAGTTAATGCCGTTATCTGAATTTCGTTTGTCTACTCTTATTTCGACTGCATCAAGTGCTTCATCATCCAGAATCTTACCTTCTACAATATAGAACTGAGAAGCAGATGATTCTCTTTTTGGATTATCTGTATCTCCCTCGCGAGCTGATGCAAGTACTCCTCTTTTGTGAAAAAGGTGAGGTTTAATTTCAGCCGGTAAATTTTGTGCAGGTCCGCCATTTCCGTAAAGTTTTTCAGGAATACGCTCCTTCGAATCCGGATCACCGGACTGAATCATAAAGTTATTTATAACCCGGTGAAATAAAATCCCCTCATAATAGCCGCTTTTAACTAGTTTAACGAAGTTATCCCTGTGTACAGGAGTGTCATCATATAACTTAACGACTATCTCTCCTTTAGTGGTGAGAATTTTGACATGCCAGCTTCTTCCTTTTCCTGATGCGCAGGCGGGATTCAGCATAAGAATTACAGAGATAATCAGAATTGATTTAATCAGAAAATTTTTCATCACTGATCAGATTTGAGGACCCGAGGCAACAAGTGCTTTTGCTGCATCGTTATCACAATATTGTTCGAAGTTTTTAATGTATTTTGCAGCCAGAGACCTTGCCTTTTCATTCCACTCTTCTTTGTTGTTATATGTATCTCTCGGATCAAGAATCCCTTCTGAAACATTTTTAAGAGCAACAGGAACTGTCAGGTTAAGAACCGGAATGTGCTTTCTCTCTGCTGTCTCTATAGTTCCGTCAATAATAGAATCAATGATTGCCCTGGTATCCTTAATTGAAATTCTTTTTCCGGTTCCGTTCCAGCCAGTGTTAACAAGATAGGCTTTGGCACCATGTTCATCCATTTTTTTTGCAAGTGTCTGTGCATATATAGTTGGATGGAGTGTCAGGAATGCCTCTCCGAATGCCGGTGAGAAAGAAGGGACAGGCTCAGTTATGCCGCGCTCGGTACCGGCCAGTTTTGATGTATATCCGCAAAGGAAGTGGTACTGTGCCTGGTTTCTGTCCAATATAGAAACGGGAGGCAAAACTCCAAAAGCATCGGCAGAGAGATAAATAATCTTTTTAGCATGTCCGGCCTTGGATGGAAGGACAATCTTGCTGATATGGTAAATAGGATAGGAGACCCGTGTATTTTCAGTCACTGAGGCATCTGAATAGTCAATACTGCCGTCTTCGTGAACTGTTACATTTTCAAGCAGGGCATCCCTTTTAATTGCTCTCCAGATGTCTGGTTCGTTTTCTTCACTCAGGTTGATGGTTTTTGCATAGCATCCGCCTTCAAAATTGAAAACACCGTGATTGTCCCAGCCATGTTCGTCGTCGCCAATCAAAAAGCGTTTCGGATCTGCCGACAGAGTGGTTTTACCGGTACCGGAAAGGCCGAAAAATACAGCAACATCGCCATCTTTACCAACATTTGCTGAGCAGTGCATAGCAGCAATTCCCCTGAGGGGAAGATAGTAGTTCATCATAGAAAAGATGCCCTTCTTCATCTCACCGCCATACCAAGTTCCGCCGCAAACTGACATTTTTTCCGTTAAGTTGAAGAGCACAAATACATCTGAATGAAGATTCTGCTCCTTCCATTTTGGATTTGTTGCCTTTGATGCATTAATGAACACAAAATCAGGCTCTCCAAAATTTTCAAGTTCATATTTTGATGGTCTGATAAACATGTTTGTGACAAAGTGGGCCTGCCATGCAACTTCCATAATAAAACGCACCTTCATTCTGGTATCTTCATTTGTACCGCAGTATGCATCTACAACATAAAGAAGGTCTTTACCTGACAGCTGATTCTGTGCAATTTTTTTGCACTCATTCCAGACACTGTTGTCAATAGGCTTGTTAATATTACCGTCCCACCAGATAGTGTCTGCTGTTACAGAGTCTTTAACAATGTATTTGTCTTTTGGTGATCTTCCGGTGAAAATTCCGGTTTTAACTGCAACTGCACCTGTATTGGTGAGAACTCCTCTTTCGAACCCTTCGTTTTTTTCTGAAATTTCGGCCTGGAACATTACTTCGTACGATGGATTATGCAATACTTTGCCGACATTTGCAATGCCATACTTTAAGAGATCTAAGGCTACCATATCTTTTTAATGTTATTTTGTTAGGATTTTGTATATTGAAACAAATTTAGGTAATTATCTCAAACAAAATTTATTACTTTTTCAACACTTTCAAAGATTTTTCAACAATGACAACTCCGCTCGACATATTAAAGCAGTACTGGGGACATGACTCTTTCCGAATAAATCAGGAGGAGATTATCAACTCTGTACTTGAGGGGAGAGATACCCTTGCCCTCATGCCTACCGGAGGCGGAAAATCTGTTACTTTTCAGATTCCTGCCCTGATGACAGAAGGAATTACCATTGTTGTCACACCCTTGATTGCTCTTATTAAAGATCAGGCCGAATCTCTGAGGGAGAAGGGGATTCCTGTTATTGCTGTTTATTCAGGAATGGGAAGTGATGAGATTGATGCTGCTGTTGACAACGCAATTAACGGAGATTACAAGTTTCTATATCTCTCGCCTGAACGCCTTGGGAGTGAAATGTTCCGGGCCAGGGCACCAAAAATGAGAGTAAGTTATCTTGTGATAGATGAAGCTCACTGCATATCACAATGGGGTCATGACTTCAGGCCTGACTACCTGAAAATTAAAGAGATTAAGCAACTGATCTCACCGCTTGCTACTATTGCATTAACTGCGACAGCAACTGAGAAGGTGACAGAAGAGATTGTACATCAGCTTGAATTAAAGAATGTTAAGATTATCAGATCAAGCTTTGGAAGAGAGAATCTTTCATATGTGTGCAGGGAAAGCGAAGACAAGAACGGCCAGATTCTGAGGATTGCCAAATCTGTAAACGGCTCAGGAATTATTTATGTAAGGGAGAGAAAGAAAGCAGAAGAGATTGCTCTTTTTCTTCAGGCGCAGGGGATATCGGCAGAGCCATACCATGCCGGCTTAAGTTCATCGCTGCGCTCAGCAAGACAGGACGACTGGAAAAGTGGTGCCATAAGAGTGATTGTAGCCACAAATGCTTTTGGTATGGGTATAGATAAATCTGATGTCAGGTTTGTATGCCATCTTGATCCTCCCGAATCGCTGGAGGCATACTATCAGGAGGCTGGCAGGGCCGGAAGAGACGGGAATAAATCATTTGCCGTTCTTTTATGGAGCAGGTCAGATGCAGGAAGGCTGAGAAAAATTCTCTCATCTACATTTCCTCCTGTTGAGTATATTGCATCTGTTTACCAGAAGATATTCATTTACTTTGGAATCGCCTATGGCGCAGGTAAAGACAGAGTCCTTAAATTCAGTCTTGCAGATTTTGCCTCAAGCTCAGGACTGCATCCAGTTCCTGCGTATCACTCTCTAAAATACATTTCAAAGGAGGGATATCTGGATGTAACTGAGGAGATTGACAATCCTTCAAGAGTTAAGTTCTTAATTTCCAGGGACGAACTCTATAATATTCAGCTTAAAAACAACTCCCTTGACGCATTTATCAAAACTTTGCTGAGATTATATTCAGGGCTCTTCTCTGCACTTACACCTGTTGACGAGGAGTATATTGCAAAAATCACCAGAAACAGCAAGGCAGCAATTACATCAAGCTTATTAACATTATCAAGGATGGGTGTTATTACATATATTCCTTCTGTAAGATCTCCCCTGTTAATTCTTAAGGACGAAAGGCTGGATGAAAAAAACTTCAGGATTTCTCAAAACCTTTATGACAGTCTGAGGGGTAGCATGGAAAGAAAAATTGAAGGAGTAATAGACTATTTCTCCTCAAGGTCCAAATGCAGGCAAACCATGCTGCTGGAATATTTCGGCGAATATGGAACTCCACCATGCAATTGCTGCGATATATGTCTGGCCGGGAAAAGGGTTAGGGAGGAGAATGATTTTTACGGAGAAATTGAGAAGAAGGTTATTGATCTTCTTCTTGAGGGGCCAAAAAACTTAGCAGAACTCTCGCTTGAAATAGATGATGAATCAAGAACTTACATCCAGGTTCTCAGAGATCTTACAGACAGGGGAGGAGTAGAGCTCCGGGATGAGCTATACTATCTGATAACTAATTAGAAAGCGGGTCTGCCGCAAATTTTTCAAGTTCCCTGTAAAGCTTCTGGACAGGCAATCCCATCACATTGAAATATGATCCTTCAATTTTTTCAATTGCAATATAGCCTATCCAATCCTGAGCTCCATATGCACCTGCCTTGTCATAGGGTTTATAGTTGTCTATGTAATAATAAATTTCTTCCTGTGACAGCTTCCTGAACCAAACATCAGTTGTAGCACTGAATGTTCTTTGCGAACTTACACTTCTGAGTGTGACGCCTGTAATTACTGTATGTCTGTTTCCTGACAGCTTCGAAAGGATTCTTACTGCATCATCTCTGTCTGCCGGCTTGCCAAGAATTTCGCCGTTACAAAGGACCATCGTATCTGCAGTTATCAGAATTTCATTCTCAGTTAAAACTCTCCCAAAATGCAGTGACTTGAGATTAGAGAGATACTCCGGCACTTCAGACGGGTCCATTGAAGCATCATAGACCTCTTCTGTTTCACCATTCAGTTCAATAGCGAAATCAATATCCAGTCCCTTTACAAGCTGCTCTCTTCTGGGAGAAGCAGAGGAAAGGATTACAGTTCTGTTCTTTAGTAACTCTTTTAACATTACAAACCTGAATATATTTCCTGATCAAAAGACCATTTATCCTGAACTTTAAGTGTCTGTTCAATTACATCTCTCACACTTCCCTTTCCTCCCGGGTAGAGAGAAATATAGTGACAAACCTCTTTTACCTCATTTACGGCATCACCCGGGCAGGTTGCGATTCCGCATGATTTCAGAACTTCAATATCCGGTATATCGTCACCCATATACAAGACCTCATCATGTTTGAGCCCGTATCTGGTGCAGAAATCATTAAAATCCGGCATTTTATTAAGAGACCGGAGGTAGATATCCTCCTCCCTGATTCCGACCTGTAAAAAGCGCTTTTTTATTGATTGAGAAGAGCCTCCTGTAATTATTGCAACAGGATAATTTTTAAGAACAGCAATTCTTACTGCGAATCCATCCTTTGCATTATGAGATCTTAGAAGATCTCCTGTTTCGGTTGCCAGAACAAGGCCATCAGTAAATACTCCGTCTACATCAAAGGCAAATGCTTTAATTTTGTGAAGGTTGGACTTAAAATTTGACATAAGATTACTTTTTTGTTTGAGCCCTTGAGGCAATTAATTTTGAAAGAAGTTCATATACCTGGCGGTGCTCCGGTGTATCTTCGAGAATATCAAGATGCTTCTCAATAGTTGAAATATCACCTCTTACTGCCGGTCCTGTCTGAACAAGTGAGGGATGACCGTATAAAAATGCTTTTCTTACTGTTTCTATTGCCAGAGGAAGCAGAAAGACATGATGGGGGACAGAAACATCATAAGCAAGTGCAGCCATATAGTTGACAAAATTGCTTACGAAAACAGCCGCCACATGCATTCGCATTCTCTCGTCTGAATTACATATCATGTATTCAGAACCCAGTGATTCTGTCATATTTACCAGAACTGACCTTGAGTTTTCATCAGAAACCTCCAGAAGAAAAGGAACAATCTTCATATCCACAGGCTTTGCCTTGCTGAGAGTCATAAGTGGATAGAACACCCCGTATGAGGGAACCGAAGAAACTGCAGATATTGAAGTGGCTCCGCTGGTGTGGCAAACTACAGTTTTACCTGATACAACTGACGGGATTAATGAAATCTTGCTGAATACCTCTTTGATGGCATCGTCCGAAACGGCCAGTATAATAACATCACTTTCGTTCAGTTCTGAAATATCTGAAGCATATGCGGTATCAGAAAGTGATAGCGGATTATATTCATGTTTATTTAGAATTGATGCAAGCTGCACACCGCTCTTTTCATTTCTGCCCCAGATAAAAGGCACCTCAAAACCTGCAGATTTTAGAGCAATGGAAAGCCTGAAAGCGGCGTTGCCGGCTCCGGCAAATGAAATTCTGAGAGACGAAGTCATCGCAGATTGCCTCCTGTTGCAAAAACAGCAATACTCTCATGTCCATCCGAATCAACACTCTGTACTGCAAAGAGATAATTATCTTTACTTATATCAATTTCACAACTGGTTTCTTTAACAAAAATCTTTCTCTCCCAGTTGGATTTATCTGTTTCCCTGACAAGTACATAATACCCAGCCGGCTTTTTACCAGCTTCAGGAGCACTCCAGCTAAGCTGAGTGCTGCTTGAAAGACCGGAAATATCAATTTTAACATTAGAGGGTGCAGCAGGGGCAAGCGCCATATTCATAACTGAAACCAGGTTTACAGCAGCATTTTTTCTTACATATTCCAGATCAACGCCCTTTTTTACATCACCCATTTCTGCACCATTAACTAGCTCAACCACCTGATGAGTTCTGTCATAATTCTCGTGATATTCACAAAGTCTTACTGAAGTAAAACCCTCTCGTGCAAATGGTGTATGGTCACCTCCGCGGCCGAATCTGTCATTTCTGTATATCAGTTTAATTTCCAGATTTTCTACATATCTTTCACCAATTTCCTTGATGTATCGCGCTAGTTGCCTTGATTTACTGTCATTCTCGGCAGAATTGAATACTCTCTCTTTTCTCATAGACTCTGTTTCAATTACAGGTACATTCTCTGAAAAGATTCTGAGTTTAGTGTTGTTTGATATTTCGGTTGCACTTGACCTAGAGTTACCAATCATATCATTATTTAATACTGCTGCCAGATTCCAGCCCTGAGTTTTTGCAAGAGCGGCCATATGCGCTGCTCCAAGCAATCCATGCTCCTCACCGGATAAAAACATAATTTTTACTGTAACAGGGAGCGGATTTATAGAGAGTACTCTTGCAATTTCCAGTAATGCGGATACTCCGCTGCCGTTATCATTTGCCCCGGGGGCAAAAATCAGAGAATCAGTGTTATCAAAAGAGCGGCTGTCATAATGAGCCAGCAGGGCAATTACGCGATTATCATCTTTGTCTGTGCCATGAACAGTATATATAATATTCTCAAGGGTAATTTCCTTTCCAAGTCTTGTGTTTTTTCCTCCTGCCCTGTATTCAATCCGTTCAGCATCAGCTATGGCAACTCCCGACTTTGAAAATCTGTCAAGAGATTTTTTAATGAAACGGGCTGCGGCACCAATTCCAAAATCAGGTTTGTTCCTGGTGCTTAAATTATGCCTGGTTGTAAAAGAGACTAAAGTGTCAATTGTTCCGGAAATGTTTTTAACCGAAATTGATCTTGCAGCCTGTTGAATCTGTGTATCCTTATAAATAATCTGCTGAGAGAACGCATTTTCCTGGATACAGACATTCGCAAGCAAAATCATTGCAAGTACACTGACAATCATTTTTTTCATAGCTCTTTGTTTTGAATACTAATAAAGTTCAAAAAATGACGTTATCTCCTTTTTGTGTTTTCCTGGTATAAGAACTATATGGTTGCCAAGATGAGAATTGAGGAAGCTATCCATCTCTTCTCCTGACTTAAAGCGAAACTTTACCTGAGTTCTGCATCTTTCAGTAACATTGGTATTTTGGATCACTTCACCATGTGCAACAAAGTACTTATCAAGCTTTTCTCCGCCACATTTGAATATAGTATATTTCCCTAGTATCAGTTTAGCAGCCACACCAATTCCCTGTTTAGACTCATAGTGGGACGGGAGTGTGTAAGACTCAGAAAATGAAACAGGTGCAGTACAATGCGCAAAATCTACAGTATTATCACTTCTGTCAATAGAA
Source organism: Bacteroidetes bacterium HGW-Bacteroidetes-14 (assembly GCA_002842655.1). Lineage (GTDB taxonomy): Bacteria > Bacteroidota > Bacteroidia > Bacteroidales > UBA932 > Bact-08. Next base: position 32,496 of record PHDP01000003.1, on the reverse strand, counting down.
GAGGGATTTGCCATGAACACTGCTTTATTAAGCAGAGATCTTGCAATTATCATAGACCAGAGCGTTGGAATATCACCTTCACATCCGGAAACCAGACCTCTGTCATTCAGAACAGAAAGGGCAAGGCATGCTGTTGTATTACAAGTATGAATTAAATCAAAGCACTTAATAGACAATGCATTAAGCTCGTTTTCCTGAACTAATTGTTTAATTGATATATAGAGTTTAACGGCATCAGTAACATCATTTGAAGTTCTGTCTCCAACCGTCAGTTTCCTGAAATTATCAATCAGTTTTAGAGAATCTTCACTGTTTAAAGCGTATTTTCCTGTATAGTTCTGAATATTTTTAAACTTCTCTTCTAAAGTAATAACGGGAATATCAACAAATTTAACTCCGAACCTTGATGTAAGCGAATATTTGTCAACATCAGAAGAGATAAGCCATGGAGAAGCATCTCCAATCAGACCCACTTTTGTATTTGTTATCTCCTTGAAAGCCTTCTGAATATTGCATAACATCGAAATCTCCTCATGAAGTTCCTCCAAATACTTTTTTGAGGGGTCAATCGGGTAATCAAGATGTCTGTGTTTTATCCCTTTATTTGTTAACCAGGTAGAAATTTCAAGTGTTGCAGCCAGAGAATTATGAAACGAATCACTCAGAATTACCAGTGGTTTGGAAATCTTCTGCCAGTGTTTGAGAAAAAGCTGTTCAGTTCCGCCGGTTGCAATGAATGCAATGGCAAATTCTTCCTGGCCCTTTATGGGTTCATACTCCTGAGCACTTACTACCTTGAGGGAGTAACGGGATTTGAAATCTGAATATAATGTTTCCCTTGAACCTGATACTGAGTTACCATCGTGAAGATTGGATGCAAAAACGACAAGAGTAAGATTTAGTTCCATAGAATAAGTTTAATTTTGCAAAGATAGAAATTTTAATTTGCGTATATAAAAAATCAACATTACATAAGATATGGAGATTAGTAACAAAAATCAAAACAGCAAATCATCGGGTAATATAGTTACTGCTTTTGCTTTAAACCTGATTTTTGCATTGATAGAACTTGCGGGAGGTCTTTACACCAACTCTGTTGCAATACTTTCAGATGCAATTCATGATTTTGGAGATTCTCTCTCTCTGGGAGTTGCATTTTACCTTCAGAAAAAGTCAGAAAGAAAGGGAGACAATAAATACACTTATGGCTACAAACGATTTTCCCTTTTAGGTTCTCTGTTTATATCAGTTGTACTTATTGTAAGTTCAGTATTTATTATCAGAGAAAGTATAGTCAGGCTCATAACTCCTCAGGAAGCTGATGCAACAGGTATGCTGATACTGGCTGTACTGGGAATAATTGTTAACGGGGCTGCCGTTTTTAAACTGAAAAAGGGGACAAGCTACAATGAGAAAGCAGTTACGCTTCATATGATGGAAGATCTGCTTGGATGGACGGCAGTCCTGGCAGGTAGTATCATTATGATGTTTGCAGATGTTCCGTTTATTGACCCTGTTATGTCTCTGCTAATCACAGTATGGGTTCTGTACAATGTTTACAGAAATCTAAGAGAGACCATGAGAATCATGCTTCAGGAGGTACCTGAACAAATTGATATACTTGAAATTGAGAGAAAAATCAAGGCTGCAAATGGTGTGAAATCTGTTCATGATCTTCACATTTGGTCTTTAGATGGAGAGAACCATATAGTAACTTTTCATATAGTTACAGACGAAAATGTGACACCGGCAGATATTTCTGATTTAAAGGAGAATATCAGAGAAATGCTTTTTAATGAGGGTATAAATCATGTAACAATTGAAACCGAAACTAAAGAGGATAACATTAATTGTATTAAAGGAGATAATTGCAGATAACATATTACATGACAATAAAAAGGCCGGCTGGTTTATACCGGCCGGCCTTCATTTTATGTAAGACTTAAGATTATGCTTCAATCACAGTTTCTCCTTTTACAGCAAGGAACGAGCTCATTTTGTACTCTGTGAAATCTTTCAGATAAGAGTATCTCTCATCGTTCCATGCTTTTGATTTACCAATGTAAATCTCAGCAGACGCAGAAAAGCTTTCATCACTCTGACTGTCAATCAGCAGAAGGTAAGACATCATAATATGACCAGCCATCTCTACAAGTCTTCTTGCATGAAAATCAATGTATTCGTTATCTTTTCCTGCAATAAGCTCGATAGCTTTTTCAAACTGGTCAGTCATAGCCACTATCTCCTTTTTGAGTAATTCATACTCAGGCTTAACCTCATTCTTTTCATACTCTCTCATTTGGGCAAGGTATGATCCGTTGGTTACATAGCGTTGTGCAGCAACAACCTGTAGCTGAGATGTTCCTTCGTATATTGTTGTAATTCTGGCATCTCTGTAGATTCTCTCAATCGGATAATCTTTCATAAAACCAGAACCGCCGTGAATCTGCAGCGAATCATAGGCATTCTGGTTTGAATATTCAGATGACATCAGCTTTAAAAGCGGAGTAAACATATCTGCAAGTTTCTGATACTGCTTAGATTCAGTTCTCTCCTCAGGGGTGAGTTTTCTCTCTTCTGCAATAAAACCATAGGCCTTGTAAATATCTACAAATCTGGTTGTTTCATATAAAAGTGCTCTTGATGCCTGAAGTTTTGCCTTAATTACAGCAAGCATTTCATATACAGCAGGAAACTGGATAATTGGTTTGCCAAACTGAGCCCTTTCGTGGGCATATTTGAGAGCTTCTCTGTATGCCGCTTCTGAAATACCAACAGACTGGGCGCCGACACCAAGACGGGCACCATTCATAAGAGACATTACATATTTAATAAGTCCCATTTTCCTGTCACCAACCAGTTTTGCAGGAGCATTGCTGAAAACCAGCTCGCAGGTAGGAGATCCCTTGATTCCAAGTTTGTTCTCAATTCTTCTTACAGTAACTCCGCCCCAGCTCTTGTCATAGACAAAGTAGGAGAGACCTCTGCCGTCAGTAGTACCCTCTTCTGATCTTGCAAGTACAAGCTTTATTTCTGCATCTCCGTTGGTAATAAATCTCTTAACACCGTTCAGATACCATTTACCGTCCTTTTCACTGTATGTAGCCCTGAGCATTACAGCCTGAAGGTCAGAACCGGCATCCGGTTCTGTAAGGTCCATTGAACAGGTGCTTCCGCAGTGAATTCTTGGAAGAAACTCACTTTTTATCTCGTCTGAAGCATATTCGTGAATGGTCTCTGCACAGTCCTGAAGCCCCCAGATGTTCGCAAACCCCGCATCTGCCCTGGCAACAAGTTCAGCAGCCATAACATATGGTACCATTGAAAAATTCAATCCTCCAAACTCCCTGGGAAGAGACATTCCGTAAAGGCCTGCCTGAGTAAGTACATCCTGATTCTGCTGTGTTCCGTTAGCATAGAAAACCCTTCCGTTCTCATGACGAGGACCTGAGTGATCTACACCTTCTGCATTAACGGCAATAACATCGCCGCAAATCTCACCCATTATCTCCATAACTTTCTGATATGAATCCACTGTATCTTCTGCAGTACAAGGTGCATAATCAAAATTTCCGGAATCCTTGAAATCCTGCTCCTTCAGAGTAACGATTTTGTTCATCAGGGGATGTGAGAACTGGAACCTTAGGTCTTTATTATCTTTATAAAAGTTTGCCATCTCTACTTACTGTTTTTTTTGTACGATTTAATCATTCTTGGTATTACTTCATTCAGGTCTCCTACAATTGCATAGTCTGCAATCTGGTTGATGGGAGCAGAAGGGTCATTGTTTATTGAAATTACCATTGCTGACTGGTCCATTCCTGCTGTATGCTGAATTTGTCCTGAAATTCCCACGGCAATATAAAGTTTTGGTCTTACAGTTACACCTGTCTGACCAATTTGCCTTGCATGATCTGCAAAACCGGCATCCACTGCTGCCCTGGAGGCACCAACCTCTCCGCCAAGCACATGTGCAAGTTCAAACAGCAAATTGAAGTTCTCTTTCGAGCCGACACCAAAACCACCCGCAATAATAACAGGAGATCCCTTTATGTCAATCTTGCGCTCTTCAATCTGTCTTTCGATAATTTCAACAATGAAATCTGTATCGCTGACCGATTCTGAAACCTCGATGTTGTTAACTGTATAATCTGCTGGAGATGCAAGTGGCTCCCTCTTCATAACACCCTCTCTTACGGTTGCCATCTGAGGTCTGCAGTCGGGATTAATAATTGTTGCAATAATGTTTCCTCCAAATGCAGGTCTTATCTGATAAAGCAGATTCTCATAGGTTTTACCAGCCTTTGCATCTGTATGCGAACCAATTTCCAGAGATGTACAATCTGCGGTAAGTCCGCTGCTTAGCGCGCTGGAAACCCTTGGTGCCAGATCCCTGCCCACACTTGTTGCTCCAAAGAGAGCAATCTGAGGTTGTTCCTTACGGAAAAGAGAAATGGTTATGACAGAAAAGGGAAGAGTAAGATAGTTTACAAGCCTTTTATCCTGTGCAAGGTGAATTTTTGAAGCACCGTAAGATGCAAGTTCAGGAACAAGATCCTTTACATTATCACCAATCAGAAGCGCCTCAAGGGCGCATCCCAGCTGCGAAGCGAGTGATCTTCCCTTTGTCAGAAGCTCAAGACTCACATCACATAATTTACCGTTTTCGGTCTCTATAAAAACTATAATATTGTTCATTGTAAGCAGTAGATTAAAATTAGCCGATAGTATGGGAAGAGATCAGTTCCTGCATGAGCATTTCAATATCTTCCGCAGATGATGTGAGTTTTTTTGACTCCTTAGCCTGGAACACAATGTTCTCAATCTTTTTAACTTTTGTAGGAGAACCGGAAAGACCATAGTTCTTTTCATCACCTCCAATGTCATTCACTCCCCATTCAGGTATTTTCAGATAATCCATTGTGTAGAGCGGCAGATATGAATTGTGTTCATTATCCTGTTCTTCGGTTAATGTTCTTGCATGTTTGTACTTCATTAACTGCTTTGCATTTCTTGGCCTGCAGTCAGGAGCAGTGGCATGTACTGTAATTACTACCGGCATTGCCGATTTAACAACCTCAATACCTCTTTCAAGCCTTCTCTTAACTGTAATCTTTCCCTTGCTGATATCCATAATATCTTCTGCATAGGTAATCTGAGGATATCCGAGTTTTTCGGCAACCTGAGGGCCTACCTGAGCAGTATCTCCGTCAATAGCCTGTCTGCCGGCAATAATAATGTCGGGCTGAATTTTTCTGATTGCCATAGATAGAGCATAAGAGGTTGCAAGTGTATCTGCTCCTGCAAATTTTCTGTCTGTAAGAAGGACTCCTCCGTCGGCCCCTCTGAAAAAGCCTTCACGGATAATATCCGCGGCCCTTCCGGGACCCATTGTAAGCAAAAGAACCTCGGTGCCAGGGAACTTATCTTTAATTCTAAGGGCCTGTTCGAGAGCATTCATATCCTCGGGATTGAAAATGGCAGGAAGTGCGGCTCTGTTAACCGTCCCGTCTTCCTTCATTGCATTTTTGCCAACATTTCTGGTATCCGGCACTTGTTTTGCCAGAACAACAATTTTAAATGCTTTAGTCATACTGTTTGTTTATAGTGGTTTAAGCCTCGGCAGAATTGTTTCCGAAGCCCATAGGGATAACACCTTTTGGGTCGTTGTGAACTTCTATCTCTCCGAATTGCGATTCAAATTTTGCAATATTATCCTGAAGTGCAAAAAGAAGTCTCTTTGCATTTTCCGGAGTCATGATTATCCTGTTGTTAACCTGAGGTTTAGGTACCCCCGGCATCATTCGGATATAATCAATTATAAATTCACTGCTGGAATGTGTAATTATTGCAAGATTTGAGTAGGAACCTTGTGCAATTTCGTTGCTGAGCTCTATATTTAGCTCATTATCAGCGCTCATAGTTTTTAGGTTAATGATTTTGTACGCAAATATAAGATTTTTTCTGATAAGCGAATTGATGCGCACTCCATAAAAATATTTAACTTTGCCGTTTAGATTTAATAGTTATTACACTTTATGGAGATTCCTGCAAAATACGACCCGGCACTAACAGAGGACAAATGGTACTCATACTGGCTCAAAAACAAATACTTTCATTCAGAACCTGACGAGAGAGAACCATATACTATTGTGATACCTCCTCCAAATGTTACAGGGGTTTTGCATATGGGGCACATGCTTAATAATACACTTCAGGATGTTCTGATAAGAAGGGCAAGAATGACAGGTAAAAATGCTTGCTGGGTTCCGGGAACAGACCATGCATCCATTGCCACTGAAGCTAAAGTAGTGGCAAAGCTCAAAAGCGAAGGGATTGAAAAAACAGATATCACAAGGGAGGAGTTCCTTGCCCACGCGTGGGAATGGAAGGAGAAACACGGAGGCATTATACTTGAGCAGCTTAAAAAGCTGGGAGCATCATGTGACTGGGACAGAACCAGTTTCACTATGGATCCTGAACTCAGCGAGGGTGTAATAAATACATTTGTTCATTACTACAACAAAGGCCTCATTTACCGCGGAGTAAGAATGGTAAACTGGGATCCGGAAGGACAGACAGCTGTCAGTGATGAAGAGGTAATCCATAAAGAGACCCCTTCGAAGCTCTATTATATCAGATACTATATTTCAGAAAACGGAAAACCCGGAAAAGATTATATAGTTGTGGCAACTACCCGTCCTGAAACAATCATGGCAGATGCTGCAGTTTGTATTCATCCGGAAGATGAGAGATTTGCATCAATAAAGGGAAAAAGGGTATTAATACCTCTCATAGAAAAAGAGATTCCGATTATTGAAGATTCATATGTATCGATGGATTTTGGAACCGGCTGTCTGAAAATAACTCCCGCTCACGATATAAATGACTATGAAATTGGCATCAGGCATAAACTGCCGGTTAACGATATTCTTGACAAGTGGGGTAAGCTGAACGAAAAGGCAATTATACTAGTAGGGGAGGATAGATTTGCTGCAAGAAAGAAAATTGTTAAAATGCTCACTGAGGGAGGATTCCTTGAAAAAGAGGAGGCCTATACATCACAAATTGGTTATTCGGAGAGAACAAATGCGGTAATTGAACCAAGATTATCTCTGCAGTGGTTTATGAAAATGGGTGATGCATCAGTTGAGGCCCTCAGATATGTAGAGGAGGAGAAAATCAAGCTTATTCCTGACAAATACAGAAATACATACAGACACTGGATGGAAAATGTCAAGGACTGGTGTATTTCAAGACAGCTGTGGTGGGGTCAGCGTATTCCTGCATGGTACCTGCCGGACGGAGAATTAGTTGTAGCTGCAAATGAGGCGGAAGCTCTTTCTCTTGCACAAAAAATCAATCCCGGTCTAAAATCAGAAGATTTAAACCAGGACCCAGACGTTCTTGACACATGGTTTTCATCATGGTTATGGCCAATATCTGTGTTTGACCCGTCAAAACCAGGCTTTCCTGATAAAGCTCCAAACAGAGATCTTGCATACTACTATCCAACTAATGATCTGGTTACAGCTCCTGAAATTCTCTTTTTCTGGGTAGCCAGGATGATTATGGCGGGGCATGAATTCTGCGGGGATCTGCCATTTAGAAATGTTTACCTTACAGGAACAGTAAGGGATAAGCAGGGGAGAAAGATGTCAAAATCGCTGGGCAATTCACCTGACCCGATTGAATTAATGAAACTGTATGGTGCAGATGGCGTCCGCGTAGGTATGCTGTTATGCAGCAGTGCCGGTACAGATGTTTTATTTGACGAAAGTCAGGTTGAGCAGGGAAGAAACTTCTCAAACAAAATCTGGAATTCATACAGACTTATAAAGAGCTGGAATGCAGATGAATCTGCTCATACTCCACTTCGTTCAAAAACCGCAGTAAAATGGTTTGATGCTTTGTTATCACAGTCTGTAGAGGTAATTAATGACCATTTTGAGAAATTCAGGATTTCCGATGCTTTGATGCATCTCTATAAACTCTTCTGGGATGATTACTGTGCCTGGTATCTGGAAATTATTAAACCTGCACAGGGAGAACCTGTTGACAAAGCCACATACGAGGCCACAATTCAGTTTTTTGAAAAGCTGATGAAGTTGCTTCATCCTTTTATGCCATTTATTACAGAGGAACTATGGCAGAATATTGCCGAAAGAGAAGAGGGAGAGAGTATAATGATATGCAAAATGCCTGCAGCAGGAAATTACTCTTCTGAGTTTATCATAAAGGCTGAACAGGCCAAGCAGGCTATTGCCGGAATCAGAAGTCTGAGACAGGCAAAAGGAATATCTCCTAAAGAGCCTCTTGAGTTATATATTACAGACAATGCAATACCTGAAGAGTTATATTCATTCATTCTTAAAATGGCAAATATTTCTGAGATCCATCCTCTCCTGAAAAAGCCATCTGACCTTAACGGGTCGTCATTTATGATTGATACTATTGAACTCTTTCTCCCAATTGCTTCCCTCATCAATAAAGAGGAGGAGATTGCAAAGATAGACGCTGACATTGCCCATCTTACAGGATTCCTGTCTGCAGTGAACAAGAAGCTTTCAAATGAGAAATTTGTTGAGAGTGCTCCTAAAAATGTTGTTGAGATGGAATTCAAAAAGAAAAGCGATGCAGAGACAAAAATCGCGAAACTCTCGGCAGCCCGTGAAGAGCTGCTTAAATGATAATCATGCGATGCAGATTTGCTAAGTATATTACATTAATACTGCTTGCTGCAGCTTCCGGGGTGCCTCTCTCCTGCGATAAGGTTAGCACCCTGAGCGACAGCAATGTAATTCTCTCTGCAGAAGTTAAATCATCTTTTCCGGTCGGTTTACAGTTCGATACTCCTGTAATTGAAGGAGAGAAGATTATTCTTCCGCTCAGATTTGGAAAGTATCTGTTTCCTGCAAAAATAAATCTTGATTTTAAGACTGCCGGTAAAATTCCGGCTATCCTGGGACCGGATGATGAAGGTTTTCTTTCTTTTGATTCTCCTGCCAATATCAGGTATCTATATGTAGTTTCAGAAAGCGGACTTACAAAAAAATACCAGGTATCTGTCAGAATCCTGCCCTCCGGTGACCTTGCAGAAATTGAGGAATTAAACTCTTATATAGTTTCCGGTACAGATACCTCTTCGGTGGCATCTTATATTGATCCTGTTAAATCTGAGGTTACAATTTACACACATAAAACTAACTTTCCTCTCTCGCTGGTCCCGGATATTAAATTATCCCCGGGAGCAACATTTTCTGGTTATACAGCAGGGACTAAGTTCAACTTTAACGAGCCGGGATCTTTCACCACACTTCAGGTTATTAGTGAAAGCGGCAGACTTCAAAACTGGAAAATCTTTCTAAAAATAATTATTCCTGCAGAAAACAACTTCGAAGGTGTGCCCGAAGAGGTAAAAATCAGACTTAATAATGCAGTGAAAGCAATATCACCATCTGTTATATCGGGTAACTTAAAAATTGATACGGTATTAAAGTCTTCAATATACAGAGATATTTCTATTTACGGATCACAAACACCCACTTCAAAGATTGATTTACATCTTGTTACAGCAGCCGGAATCTCTGTAATCTGGCCACATCGCACATCTGAAATCAGTTTATCGGAATGGAATAAAGCGGAAAAGCTTATTCTTTGTGATTTAATGACTGGATATTCAGCAACATGGAATGTTATACTAAAAGAATTTGGCACCAGAATAGAGGTCACCGGATTTTCATGGAACAAAATTGTTAGTCCTGCTAACCAAGTTGTTACCGGAAGCGTGCAAATATCAGAATCAGAGCGACTCATAAGTATTCCTGTTTCTGTTTCAGGCTTTTTTCCTGCAGAATTTATGAATATTTCGGTGACTACTAACGGGACAATTAATGGAATGGGCAATTCACTTCTGTTTAGCAGTCTGTCTGACGAAAAGGAATTTTTAATTCTTAAGGGAGGATTAGCTGAGAAATGGAGGGTTAAACTTAAAGATGGCTACTCTACATACAGCAGCAAGGCAGATGTTACCGGATTTTCATGCGGTCCTGTTTCATACGGATATAATCTGTATGAAACCTACATTGAACAATCTTCCGGCAAAATAACAATAGTAGCAGATCTCTTTCCTGAAGAGGGAAAACTATGGATTAAGCCTCAGTTTGCTCTTTCACCAGGAGCATCCCTCGAAGGAATAGTTCCTGGCGGAGTTATTGGGCTGGAAGAGGGTAAAGAATATTTATTTAATATTAATGCAGAAAACGGGGAGCAAAAAACGTGGTCACTGAGGGTTATCAAATCGCCTCAGATACCCGGAAGCAACTTTGAAAACTGGATTACTCACCCGCAGTTCAGCACGATTGATCAAACTATTGCACCAAGCGACGGTTCAGGATGGAATTCATCAAATAATCCGTCTGTGCAGGGAGTAACAAAAACTTCCGGATTTGAGTCTGATTATGCCGCTAAAATATCAACGGCTTTGACAACTGTAAATTTTGGAAGCATAGTCTCTGTAACTTCGTTAACTGCAGGAAGTATGTTTCTGGGAAACTTCAGGTACAGTATTCTCACAAGAGATGTATACAATCCTTCAAACATGACTTTAATGGGCGTTCTTTTTGACGGAAAGAAAAAACCACTTTCGTTCAGCTTTATGTATAAGTATTCTCCCGGTGACCAGATAGTAAGAACTGCACCCAGATTGACATCAGTTAATATTCCGGCATTTGAACCGCCGGTAAATATATCCGGTACAGATGCAGCAGTTGCAAGGGTAGAGTTGTGGCAGCATAATTCATCCCTTGAATTTGATGTAAACAAAGAGCCTGCAGAGAACAGAATTGCTTCGGGTGAATTTATCGTTAATGAAAAGAGGGAAACCTGGAACAGGGGAGTGGCAAATATAAATTATCTTGCAGGAAAAGAGAACTCTCTTCCCACTCACATTGTAGTCTCCTTTACCTCAAGCAGAGACGGATTACATTTTACGGGGGCAGCTGGTTCAATTCTTGTTATTGACAATTTCAGACTTAACTACTACAATCCTTCCGAAGGATCTATAATTATAAAATAAGAGATGTATATTTCAGAAACAGAAATTGAGGTGAGGTATTATGAGACAGACCTGATGGGAATTGTTCACCATTCAAACTACATCAGGTATTTTGAGGTTGCAAGAAGCAAAGCTCTTAAGGACCTCAATCTTCCAATTGAAAAAATTGAGGAGATGGGTATCATGATGCCTGTTATTCATGTTGAGTGTGATTATAAAACCCCTGCAAGAGTCGGAGAGGTTCTCAGGGTTGTAAGTACGATAAAAGATGCCCCGAGGGTAAAAATTACCATAGATACTGAAATATTCAGCCCCGCAGGAGAAAAAGTTGCCTCAGGAAGTGTAACTTTGGGCTTTATTCACTCAGACACAAGAAAGGCTACCAGAGCCCCAAAGTTTGTAGTTGAAGTTTTTGAACCTTTTTTTGAAAATTAATTATTTAAATACATTACAATGAATCATTTATTACTTTTTGGAACTTTGGGTGCAACTGAGATTATAATCATCGCACTTATTGTACTTCTTCTGTTCGGAGGAAAAAAAATTCCGGAACTGATGAAAGGCATCGGAAAAGGTGTCAAGAGCTTCAAAGATGGAATGAAGGGTATTGAAGATGACATCAAGGATAACGGAGAGAATAAAGAGGAAAAAAAATAGTGAGCGGTGAAATGACATTCTGGGAACACCTTGACGAACTTCGCAGGGTATTGTTCCGCTCTGCAATTGCAGTTGCGGTGCTTGTTGTTCCCATTTTTCTTTCCAAGGAGCTTCTGTTTGGTGATATTATATTTGCCCCTGTTGAGCCCGGGTTTATTATATACAAATGGTTTGATGCACTTGCCATTTTAGTGGGCCTGCCTCCCGCCGGCATGTCTGAATTCAGCCTGAATCTCATAAATATTGAGCTCTCTGCCCAGTTTTTTATACATATTTCTGTTTCACTGACCCTTGCCTTTATTCTTGCTGTTCCGTACATATTGTATCAGCTGTGGCAGTTCATAAAACCTGGTTTGTATGAAAAGGAACAGAGATCTGTAAGAAGAGCCTTCTTTTTTGGATCAATCCTCTTTTTTATTGGAGTGCTGGTAGGATATTTTTTTGTATTTCCTCTTACCGTAAGATTTTTAGGAACTTATCAGGTTAGCCCGAATGTGCCAAACCAGATATCTCTTCAGTCCTACATCTCTATGTTTACAAGACTCATTCTTATTATGGGGGTTGTTTTTGAGATGCCTGCACTTGCTCTTATCCTTTCAAAAATGGGAATTATCAGCAAGAGTCTTCTTAAAAAATACAGAAAACATGCATTTACAGTTCTTTTAATAATTGCAGCTATAATCACACCAAGCGGAGATGCATTCACTCTTTTCATTGTTGGTGCACCTCTTTACATGTTATATGAATTTAGTATTTTAATCTGCCGTGATATCGATAAATAACCTTACCGTATCGTTTGGAGGTTATTCGCTCTTCAACGATGTCAATTTTCATATTGGCGATAAAGACAGAATTGGACTCGTAGGAAAAAACGGTTCCGGAAAGTCTACAATTTTAAAAATTATTGCAGGAATCAACGTACCCACCCAGGGTACAGTGATGGTCCCGTCATCTGAGACCATTGGCTATCTGCCTCAGCAGATGGAACACAACAGAGATAAATCTGTGATTGACGAGGCTATGATGGCATTTGCCCATCTCTTCGAAATGAGAAGCGAGATTGAAAAGGTTACAGAGCAGCTGGCCAGCAGGGACGATTACGAGAGCAAAGAATACCATAATCTAATAGTTAAACTCAACGATTTAAGCGACCAGCTTCATCTTCACGAAACAGGCAATCCTGTGGGTGAGGCTGAGAGAACTCTGATTGGACTTGGTTTCAAAAGCAACGAGCTGGAGAGGGCTACATCAACTTTCAGCCAGGGATGGAATATGAGAATTGAACTGGCAAAGATACTTCTCTCAAAACCCTCTGTTCTGCTGCTTGACGAGCCTACAAACCACCTTGATATAGAATCTATTCAGTGGCTTGAAGACTATCTTGCCTCATACGGAGGTTCTCTGGTTCTTGTCTCTCACGATAAGAGATTTCTTGACAGGGTAACTAACCGAACTGTTGAGATTATGCTTGGCAAAATTCACGACTACAAGGTGCCTTATTCCAGATATCTGGAGCTTAGAAAGGAGCGAATGGGTCAGCAGCAGGCAGCGTATGAGAATCAGCAGAGACTTATTGAAAAAAGCGAAGAGTTTATAGAGAGATTTCGCTATAAAGCTACAAAATCAAATCAGGTTCAGTCAAGAATCAAACAGCTTGAGAAGATTGACAGGATTGAGGTTGAAGAGGAGGATAACTCTGCTTTGTCAGTTAAATTTCCTCCTGCTCCCCGTTCCGGACAAGTTGCTGTAAAGACAAAGAATCTTGCGAAAAGCTTTGGACCTAAAATGGTTTTTTCTGGAGCAGATATTGTGATTGAAAGGGGAGAGAAGATTGCACTTGTGGGAAGAAACGGAGAGGGAAAGACTACATTCATGAGAATGATGTGCGGAGAACTTGAAGCTACAGAAGGTACAATAAACCTCGGGCACAATGTATCTCTAGGTTATTACGCACAGAATCAGGAAGATCTCATGGAGAAAAATGATACTGTATTTGATACTCTGGACAAAGTAGCCGTTGGGGAGATTCGTACTAAACTCAGAGATATTCTTGGGGCATTTTTATTCAGGGGAGATGATGTAGAGAAAAAGGTAGCTGTACTGAGCGGAGGAGAAAGATCAAGGCTTGCCATGGCTAAACTGATTCTGAAACCTCATAACCTTCTTGCTCTTGACGAACCCACCAACCATATGGACATTCGTTCTAAGGAGATACTCAAACAATCTCTTTCAAAATATGACGGAACTCTTGTAGTTGTATCGCACGACAGAGATTTTCTCGAAGGACTTGTAAACAAGGTTTATGAGTTCAGAGACGGAAGAGTTCGCGAACATATCGGGGGTATTTCTGAATTTCTTGAAAGAAGAAAGGCCGAAAGTTTTTCTGATATTGAGAGAAAACCGGAGGCCGTTAAGGAGTCCCCTTCATGCCAGGCGGTCGTGACAGAATCGGCACAACCTGTTGATTATAAACAACAAAAAGAGGAGGAGAGAGAGGTTAAACGAAGGCGCCAGGCAATAGAAAAATGTGAAAAGGCGATAGAGATGCTGGAATCTCAGATTGCTGATGCAGAAAAAAGGCTTTCGGAATCACCGTCGGGTAAAGAACTCGATGAACTTATAAAGAAATACGATGTTTTAAAGGCTGAACTCTCTTCAAAAATGGAAGAGTGGGAGGGCCTTCATTAAAATGAAATTACTATGCAAGAAATGGAAAATAAGAATGAGTATCTGTTTGGTATGCACCCGGTTACCGAGGCTGTAGAATCAAATAAAAAAATTGAAAAGGTTCTTTTCAGACAAGGGCTGGACGGGCTTCAATTTCACAAACTGCTTAAATTGCTGCAGGATAAAGGAATCCCCGTTCAATTCGTACCGGAAGAGAGACTCAACAGAGTTACCCGCGGAAGACACCAGGGTGTTATTGCACAGATTTCACCTGTTGAATATGTTTCAGTAGAATCAATTACTGAAGCAGCACTTGCATCAGGGCCTGCTCCAATAATCCTGCTCCTTGACGGAGTGAGCGATGTGAGGAACTTTGGCGCAACAGCGAGAAGCGCTGAGTGTGGCGGTGTCAGCGGAATAATCCTTCCTGCAAAGGGAGGCGCTGCAGTTAATGCCGATGCAATCAAAGCTTCTGCAGGTGCATTGCTCAGGGTTCCCACTGCGAAGGTTCCAAATCTTAAGACAGCACTCTATTACCTGCTGGAAAGCGGTTTTCAGATAGTTGCCGCAACCGAAAAGGCAGAAAAGACAATTTATCAGGTAGATTTTAACAAGCCGACTGCAATAATTATGGGTTCTGAAGAGAAGGGTATATCAGATTCTCTGCTTTCTCTCTCAACAGAACAGGCAAGAATTCCGCTTGGCGGAAAAATTGGCTCCCTCAATGTATCGGTAGCTGCCTCTGTTATTATTTTTGAAGCGGTCCGCCAGAAGGGCGTCTGAATTCGGCGCATACCACAGCTGTAGATATGGCGACATTAAGTGATTCTCCCCTTGCTGAATCTGCAGGATAGGGGGGAATCATTATTTTTTTAGTAACCAGTTTGCCAATGGATTTAGAAATTCCATCAGACTCGTTTCCCATGACAATTATTCCACCTTTACCAAGCTTAGCCTCATAGATTGAAGGTGCACCAAGAAAGGTACCATATATATCAGTTTTATCATGGTGTATGCTTAAAAACTCAGATAGTTCTGTATAGAACACCCTGACCCTGGAGATTGCTCCCATAGTTGCCTGTACACATTTTGGATTGTAGAGGTCAACTGTATCCTCTGATGCATAAATTGTATCAATTCCAAACCAGTCTGCAATTCTCACAATAGTGCCAAGATTGCCGGGATCTCTTACAGAGTCAAGAGCAAGTGCCAGTTTTGAATTGTCCGGTGCAGGCACTTCTGTATATTCAGGAATCTTTACAACAGCCAGAACCGGAGAGGGAGACGAGAGCAAAGAGATTCTTGACATATTCTCTTCACCAATTTCATCACGGTAAAAGGTTTTAACAACCTCAAAATGAGAAGAGAGAATCTCGGTTACGAGTTTCTCTCCCTCTGCTACAAACATTGAATTCTCCTCCCTGTACTTTTTTTGTGACAGCGATTTGATAAATTTTATCTCTTGCTTTGAAAGCATCAGTATCCCAGGATTTTAAGCATAGATTTGTAGGTTTGTTCCTTGCTGAAAAGCTTTGTGTAGTATTCGCCGTTTTCGTCAAGATCAATTATAATATGCTTAGGTGCAGGCTGAAGGCAATGCTGAATACCACCAAATCCGGCTATAGATTCCTGATATGCACCAGTATGGAAGAAACCAATATAAAGAGGCTCTTCTCCTCCGTTTATTGTTGGAAGGAAAATTGCATTAGCATGTGCCTCTGCGTTATAGTAATCCTGGCTGTCACAGGTAAGTCCTCCAAGAAAGACCCTCTGATACTCCTCATTCCATTTGTTAATCGGGAGCAGAATAAAACGCTGCTTTATTCCCCATGTATCAGGAAGAGTGGTCATAAATGAACTGTCTACCATATACCATCTCTCTCTGTCGTTTTGCTGCTTCTGGCCCATAACCTGATAGATGGTGGCTCCGCTTTCGCCTACAGTAAAGCTTCCAAACTCTGTGAAAATATGAGGTTCCGGAGTATTTCTCTGCTGGCAGATACTCTTGATTTGTGCAATTATCTCTTCTGCCATATATTCATAGTCATAGTCAAGCATAAGTGAGTTTTTAATCGGGAATCCGCCTCCAATGTTAAGCGAATCAAGTTCGGGGCAAATAGCCTTGAGGTCACAGTATACAGATACACATTTGCTCAGTTCATTCCAGTAGTAAGCATTATCTCTTATACCGGTATTAATGAAGAAGTGTAGCATCTTAAGGGTGAATTTCTTATTCTCCTTAATCTTGCTTTCATAGAACGGAAGAATGTCACTGTAGCGGATTCCAAGTCTAGAAGTATAGAATTCAAATTTTGGTTCCTCCTCTGCAGCTATTCTTATACCAATTTTAGTTGGTTCAGTTATTACAGCATCCAGCTGATCGAACTCATTCATATTATCCAGAACAGGGATAGTGTTCGTCCATCCGTTGTTTATGAAATTAGCTATATTTTCAATGTAAATATCTTTTTTATAGCCATTACAAATTATATAGTGCTCTTTGTCAATTACATTCTGTTCACTCAGAGATTCAATAAGATTCAGATCAAAAGCAGAAGATGTCTCAATATGAATATCATTTTTAAGTGCCTCCTCCATTACAAAGGAGAAGTGAGAACTTTTAGTGCAGTAGCAGTAGTTGTAGTCTCCGTTGTAGTCCACTTTTGCCATAGCAACATTGAACATTCTCTTTGCACGCTGAATCTGGGAAGAGATTTTTGGCAGGTAAGTGATTTTAAGAGGAGTTCCGTACTGTTCAATCAGATCCATTACCGGAATATTGTGAAAGTAAAGTTCACCGTCCTCAACACGAAATTCATCCTGCGGAAATTCAAATGACTGCTCAATTAAGTCTATGTATTTGTTCTTCATTTTTCTAATGTAACTGAGTTAGATTTCAAAATTAACACCAATGTAAGTCGGTTGGTTTACAATGGGGTTGCAAATATATTTCATTTTTTACTTTATATTCCAAAAAAAATAGAATTTAAGTTATTTTTGTAAAAAATTGTAACACTCAATGAAACAAGGTCCGGTAAGGTACATCTGTGTTCTCCTGATTTCACTGCTTGCATATTCATGCAGCACTGTAAAAGTTGTCCCCGAAGGAGAGTTCCGCCTTAAGAAAAACAGCATTGAAGTACTCAATACCGGCAGAATAAAGGAGTCAGATCTGCTTTCATATGTCAGGCAGAAACCAAACAGCGAATTTTTACTCGGATGGAATCCTTTTCTTAGCATCTACAACTGGAGCAACGGAACCGGAAACGGCTGGGACAGATTTGTTACTAAACTTGGGCAGGCTCCTGTGATTTTTGACAGCACACTGGTAAAGAAGAGTAACGAAAATATTGCAAATCACCTTCAGTCTCTGGGTTATTACGGAACAACTGTTACAGATACTGTTACTACCAGGGGGAAACTGGCATATGTTAATTATACAGTAACACCCGGAAAAAGATACCCCATTTCTGATATAAGGTATTCGGTTAACGACCCGGCAATAAAGGATTATATTATCAATGACACTGCATCATCCCTGATTAAGAGAGGCCGTTTCCTCTCTGAAAAATTACTTGAAGAGGAGAGTGTCAGGGTTACTGCACTATTACGCGACAAAGGGTTTTATAATTTTTCAAAAAACTTCTTTTTCTTTGAGGCTGATACTCTGAAAGACCCTTCAAAAGCGAGTCTGGTGGTTAAAGTCGAAAATTACACCAGAAATGAAAAGCCTGAGGATGCCAGAGCACACAGGAGGTATAAAATCAGAAATGTAAGCATACATCCATCCTATGATCCCACCGGTATTCAGGAACAATTAAATGCGAATGATACGGTTGTATACAAGGGAATCAGCATAATATCCCCCGGACAGTCAATTGTTAAGCCGTCAGTTCTTACAACCATGAACAGAATAAGGCCGGGTGATATCTACAGCGAGAGTAAAGTAACCAGCAGCTACGACAGACTTGTATCGCTGAGACTCTTTTCCGGCGTCAATCTCCAGTTTGATGAAATAGAAGATAATCTTGCTGATACAACTGAATTAAAAGATGTTGACCTCACAGTCAGACTTACCCCGTCCAAAACTCAGGGATACAAAATTAACATCGAGGCTTCAAGTAACTCAAACGGACTTCTTGGTGTATCTCCGGCAATTTCTTATTACCATAAAAATATCTTCAGGGGAGGAGAGTGGCTAAACCTTGGGTTCATGGGAAACTTTCAGTTTAAGTTTAATGATCCGGTAAAATCTACGGAGCTGGGAGTTTCTGCAGGTATCTCCACACCTAATTTTCTTCTTTTGCCGGACAGAATTTTCAAATATTCCGTTCCCAGAACAGATATAAATCTGAGTTATAATTATCAGAACAGACCTGAATTTACCAGAAACCTGATATCTCTCAACTATGGATACAACTGGAGCAGCGGAAAGTTTTTCTACAGAGTAAATCCCATGCAGCTTAACATTGTTAAACTGAATAATATCTCACCTGACTTCTTTGAAAACCTTACGGACCCATTTCTTAAGAATTCATACAAGAATCACTTTGATATGGGAGCCGGAGCAACAATTTACTACACAACAGACCCGTCACCTTATCCAAAAAACTCATTTTTCTATGTCAGATGGACCAACGATCTATCCGGCAACCTGCTGAGTATGTTCAATTCTGTGCTTCCAGCTGACACAACCGGAGCACGAATGGTCTGGAATACACCATATTCACAGTACTTCAGATCTGATCTGACAATTTCAAAAACCTGGAGGGTAGATGCCAACAACTCGTTTGCTGCCCGTTTCAACGGAGGTATAGGTATCTCATACGGAAACTCCAAATCACTTCCTTTTGAAAAACTGTTTTATGCAGGGGGAGCTAACAGCCTCAGAGGATGGCAGGCAAGATCCGTTGGCCCGGGATCAGCTCCGCTGGATACAACATTTTCAATTCCCAATCAGACTGGAGATATAAAACTGGAATTCAATGCAGAATACCGGTTTTTAATGTTCTGGAAAGTTGAGGGAGCTCTCTTTGCAGATGCAGGAAATATCTGGACCCTCAAGGCAGAAGAGGGCAGGGAAGAGGGTCGCTTCGATTTGGGCTCTTTTTACAAAAGCTTAGCCTTCAACTGGGGATTCGGAGCAAGGCTAAATCTAGATTTTGTTATCCTCAGACTAGATCTTGGCATGGTTGCATACGACCCTGTCCAGAAAGCATGGATTAAGCCATTCAACTGGTTTCAGAAAAACACCTACAGCCTCCAGTTTGGTGTCGGCTATCCTTTCTGATAAAATTACAAAGCCAGTGCCTTTGGAAACAGTATATTGTTTTCCAGATGAACATGCACATGCAGATCATCTTCAAACTGTCTGAGCAATTTAAAGGTTACATTATATGTATTGCAGCCGTCTGCAGGTACTTTATAGTTTCCGGTTATTTCATTAATCTTATCCATTGCTCCGCCGGCAAATTCATGCTCGCCGCTCATTCTGGTTATCTCAGAATGAATTCTCTCTTTTACATCAGAACTATTTCCTCTAAGTGCTGTTTTTATTGCAGGAAACAGAACATCCTCCTCCATTTTCATATGCTGAGTCAGTTCTGCCTCAATTTGCATAAACAGATCTGCAACCTCTTTCAGTTCCGGATGATTCTCTCCGTGAACAGATGCAATTTTAGCAGTATAAAACAACAGATCCGGCATGGTTCTCCTTACATAATTGTGGTGGGTGTTAACAATATAATCTGATAGGAAATCAAGTGACCACTCCTTGAAATTCTGACCCGGAGACGCAGGCTCTTCCTGGATTTTTTTGAGTCTGTCAGCTACTTCATTGATATTTAATCCTTTTTCTTTGCAGGCTTCAGCAAGTGTTTTCTTTCCGCCGCAGCAAAAATCGATACCAGCCTCCTTAAATATCTCAGCACTCCTGAAGTCATTTGCTACTATATCGCCCAACAATTTATTATTCATTTCATTTGCATTCATAATCATGTAGTTTTATTAATTTTCTGCAAAGATAGACATTTTTATAATAATACTTATAGGTCTTTTTATATTTTTATTTATCTTTGCAAAAAATTAATCAATTATGTTTAACAAAGAGACCGAATATGCACTGAGAGCTCTGGTATATATCCAGAAGAGCAACTGGGCTGGTTACCGTCCAGGGACAGATGAGATCTCAAGAGAGATTGATGCTCCAAAATTCTTTACTGCGAAGATTTTGCAACGCATAGCGAAATTAGGGTTCATAAATTCGGCGAAAGGGAGAGGAGGCGGATTCTTTTTTGATGAATCAAAACCTGAGTTGTCTTTAATAGAACTTGCCCAGACAACAGGAGACATCAGGATAATTTCAAGTTGCGCATTTGGCATGAAAAAGTGCGATTGTGAAAACCCGTGCCCAATGCACCATAAATATGCTCCAATAAGAGAAGCTATGGAAAATATGGTCAGGGACGAAACAATACAGTCGCTCGCAAAAAAAACTAATTAAGATTACAAACAGATAAATATATGAGTCAGCAGAACAACATTACATCAGTATTAGTAAATGAACATAAAAACATTCTGAAAGTCATTGACATAATCTTTGAAAAGTGCACTCAGATGGAGAGCAGCAGAAAAATGAACAGCGCATTCTTCAATGATTTGATTGATTTCATTCGTAACTATGCAGACGGATTCCACCATGTGAAAGAGGAGGATATTTTATTCAGACAAATGCTTCAAAACCTTGATAATATGCACTGTAACCCAATACCGGTTATGCTAAATGAACACGATGCAGGCAGAGAGTATGTAAAAGGAATGATTAAGGCAGTTGAAACAAAAAACCTTGCTGCTGCTATTGAGAATGCCAGAGGATATGGTTTGCTTCTGAAAAACCACATTTACAAAGAGGATAATGTATTATACCCAATGGCTGAGGAATCGCTTGATAACTCACAAAAAACTGAGATAAACATAGCTTACAGTCAGGTATCTGCAATTGATTATTTAAAAGAAGACATTAATTCAATCATTAGCAGACTGGCTTCATATTAGAAATTCTATTTCCCAATACAGAATTTACTGAAAATATTTCCAAGAATCTCTTCTGTATTTATTTCTCCTACAATTTCACCCAGGTGAAACAATGCATCCCTGATATCCTGTGTAAGGAGATCTGTTGGAAATGAGTTATTCATGCCCTCTTCAACCCGGTTGAGGGCTTCCAGTGCAAGCAGAAGCGCCTGATGATGCCTTATGTTAGAAACCAAAAGTTCGTCTGTTCCTGCCTGTGGTAAATTCTGGCTTGATACAAGGGCTTTTTTAAGCTCATTTAACCCCTTTTCTGCTTTTGCCGAAATTCCCATTGTTAAATATGGCTTTAGCCCGCATTTATCCGCAAAAGCGGCAGCAAGAGAGACTAATTGCTCTTCTTTTGTATTTCCTCCGGAGAGTGAGTCTGTTTTGTTAACCAGAATAAACAGAACTTGATCCTGAAGAGCAGGGCTTTCCGCAAGTTTTGCCATGCTATCTGCAAAAGAGTCGCTTCTCTCTGCATCAAGCATTAAAATTACAACGGATGCCTTTCTTATCTTCTCATAGGTCCTCTCAATGCCTATCAGCTCAATTGCCTCATCTGTCTTGCGGATTCCTGCTGTATCAATAAACCTGAATGCTGTTCCTTCAACATTTACAACATCCTCGATAAAGTCCCTGGTAGTACCGTGAATATCAGAAACAATAGCCCTCTCTTCTCCAAGAATTGAGTTGAGAAGAGTACTTTTTCCTGTATTTGTGGCACCTACAATTGCCACAGGAACACCATTTTTGATAACGTTACCTAATTTAAAAGATTCAATAAGAGTTTCGATATGAGCTCTAACTCCGTCAAGAATATTTCTAAGTCTGGTTCTGTCTGCAAACTCAACATCCTCTTCACTGAAATCAAGTTCCAGCTCCATTAATGACACCAGATTCAGTAATTCTGATCTCATCTCAGAAAGTTTCTTTGAAAATCCACCCTTCATCTGCTGCATGGCAATTCTGTGAGCACCTGAAGTTTCTGATGAAATAAGATCTGCAACGGCCTCTGCCTGGGCTAAATCCATTTTTCCGTTAAGAAACGCTCTCATAGAAAACTCTCCCGGACCGGCCTGTCTGGCACCAGCTTCAAAGAGCAGCATAAGAACCTCTTTCTGAATAAAGAGAGAACCATGACAGAATATCTCCACAGAGTCTTCACCGGTATATGAAGCCGGAGCCCTGAAAACAGCAGCCAGAGCTTCATCAATTACAAGTCCGTCTTTCAGAATTGTACCCAGCCTCATAGTCCTGCCACTGCCATTAAGAAGGGAAGGACCGCCCAGTGGCCTGAATATCTTGTCGGCAACTGCAATCGCATCCTTTCCGCTTACTCTTATGACAGATATTGCAGAAGTGACACCCGGGGTAGCAAGTGCACAAATTGTATCATTTCTCTCGTCAAAGTGTATCATAATCTCAACCCTTTCTGTTTATTACTTTTAATGCCTCTCTTTTGCTCAGATTACTTAACTGATTTGTGTTTACAAAGTCTATAACCCATTCATAATCTGTTTTAGAATACTCTCTTAAAGCCCAGCCAATAGCCTTGTTTATAAAGAATTCTTTTGTTCCGTTATTATGAAGTATTACTTTCGACAACAACTCTAAATTAGTATCTTTCTTATATTTAAGCTGAAATATTATAGATATTCTTATAAGCCATTTATCACTTCCCTTACTCCACGGAATAATAAACTTCCCTGTCAGTTCCGGATATTTCATACACAAAAAACCAACTACAGGAGCTATCGAGTCAATACTATCCCACCATGGCTTAATAAGTGCAAGCTTTTCAATGTTACCAAAATCGCACTCATTAATCACGTCCTTGCGGCGAAACATGTAATCGCAAGCCAGATATACATATTCGCGTTCTTCCCTTTTGAAACAGTCAAATACAAAATCCCAGTCAAAAGGGCTTTTTTTATCAATCTCCCTGAAAAACTGAGCAGATATTTCCCGTCTTTTAACAGATCCAATTCCCAGATATTTAAACTGATGTCTCATGTAAGCAGACATTTCAAGACCTCTCTGGTAATCTGCATTCGCCCTGTACTGACTGAAAATATCCATTTTCTTCAGGTTTAGTGTATTTGGCAGTTAGTTATTTTTAAGTTCCAGTAAAGCCACATTCTCAAGATGATGTGTATGGGGAAACATATCAACCGGCTGAACAGCAGTTACTGAATAATAATCTTTCATTAGTGAAATATCGCGCGCCTGAGTTGCAGGGTTACAGCTGACATATACTATTTTAGAAGGTCTTGCCTCAATAATTACTTTAGCTACATCGGGATGTATGCCCGAACGCGGGGGGTCCAGAACAATTACATCCGGCTTGCCGTTTTCTGCAATAAATGAAGATGAAAGAACATCTTTCATGTCTCCTGCATAAAACGAGCAGTTATCTATATTGTTCACAGATGCGTTTGAAAAGGCATCTTCAATTGCTTCAGGAACATATTCAACGCCAACAACTTTTGCAGCTCCGGCAGACAGAAAGAGAGCAATTGTACCGGTTCCGGTATACAAATCATATACTGTCTCATTTCCTGTAAGGCCGGCAAATTCTCTTACTACTGAATACAGCTTGTAGGCCTGGTCTGAGTTTGTCTGATAAAAAGATTTCGGACCAATTCTGAATCTGAGATTCTCCATTTTTTCGTAAATGGCGTCTTCTCCTGCAAAGTTAATTACCGGTAAATCAGATATAGTATCATTCCTCTTTCCATTGATAACATAGTTGAGGGATTTGATTCCATTAAACGTTTCGGTAAGGGAAGACATTAATTTGTTAATCTTCTCTTTATCATCATAAGCAAAAACAACAATTACCATCGTTTCGCCTGTGGTTGCAGTTCTGATAATGAGTGTTCTCAGAAATCCTGTCTGCTCACGAAGGTCAAAAAAATCGTACTTGTTTTCAAGTGCAAACTTGCGAATATGATTTCTTATCTCATCAGAGGGAGATTCCTGCAGATAGCATTTATGAATATCCAGTACTTTATCAAACATGCCCGAGATATGAAATCCCAGACCCTGTCTTTCGTCTGCAGGAATATTCTCTGCTTCTGAAAGGGATTCAATCCATCTCTTGTTTGAAAAGGTAAACTCCAGTTTGTTTCTGTAATATTTTGTATTGTCAGATCCAATGATTGGCAATATTTCAGGTAACTCAAGTGAACCAATTCGTTTAAGCTGATCTTCTACCTGCTGCTGTTTGAACTTAAGCTGCAAAGGGTAGGGCAGCGGCTGCCATTTGCAACCTCCGCAAGTACCATAGTAAGAGCAAAAAGGCTCAATCCGGTCAGGGGAGGGGGCAGTTATTTGTTTTACAACACCTTCCATCCATCCGCTCTTTTTTCTGTGTATCTCGACATCAACCACATCACCAGGAATTGCAAAAGGAACAAATAATACTTTTCCGTTAATTTTTGCAATAGCCTTACCTTCTGCTGCAACAGATTCAATTACAATGTCATGCAGAACTTCTCTCTCTTTTTTTCTCATTTGTTTCATAATTCAGCTGCGAAATTAGCTTTTTTCCTCCTAATGAATGATTCTCTCTTGCTTTTTTCTTAAATTCGCACTGGTATCACCAATAAATTTTTTGGTTATGAAAACAATATCCAGACTTCTAGTTTTAGTTTTGATGCTGAGCGTCAACACTCTATTAGCTCAGGAGTTCTACTCGGTTTCGGGCAGGGTACAGGATGCCTCTAACAGGAAGAATTTAAGCTATGCCAGCATACAGCTGTTATCTACCAACATAAGTAATGTTTCGAACTCTGACGGTTTCTTTGTTTTAAAAGTTCCAAAACATGTAACCGCCGATACAATTCTGGTTTCTTACCTTGGCTTCAGAAGCCAGAAAATTGCTATTACACCAAATTCCAATCAGGAAATTTCAGTTAAACTCACACCATCTGAGATTAATCTTAAACCAGTCACTATCCGTCCGCAGGATGCAGATTTGCTTATAAAACTGGCAATCAGCAGAATTGACAATAATTACCCTGTAGAGCCAAAACAGATGACTGCGTTCTACAGAGAGATGATTAAGAAGGGCAGTAGCTATGTATCAATAAATGAGGCCGTTCTTGATATCAACAAAGCGCCTTATGTAGGATACAGGGCAGATCAGTTGGGTATTTACAAGGCACGGGGTAACTACGATGAAAACAGGGTTGACACACTGATGGTTAAATTCCAGGGCGGGCCAAATTCTGCTATTGAAATAGATGTGGCAAAGGATCCGTTCCTTGGAGTAGATCCGTTTTCTATGGACAATATTTATCGTTTCTCATTTGGCACACCTGTTACAATTGGTGATAAATTCTTTTATGTAATTGAATTCAATGAAAAAGAGGGACTTGCAGATATTTATTTTAGAGGCAAAGTTTACATTGAGTCGGAATCAATGGCAATTGCAAGAATTGAATTTAACATGAATGTAGAGGGCAGAGAAAATGCAAACAGCTATTTTGTCAAAAAGAAACCTTTTAATCTTAAAATGGATGTGGTTTCGGCAGCATATCTTGTAAATTACAAAGAGATTGATGGAATCTGGTATTTTGACTATTCGAGAACTGAAGTGAAGTTTCATGCAAAATGGGATAAGAAATGGTTTAAAAATAATTATACAGTTTATTCTGAACTCGCAACAACTGATATTTCTGACCGCCAGAGAAAAATTGATACAGAGAACAGAATCCGGCCTAAGGATATAATATCAAACAGAGTGAAGGATTTTACAGACAGCAACTTCTGGGGAAGTTACAATATCATTGAACCAGACGAATCAATCGAAAGCGTTATTTCCCGGATTGTTAAGCAGTTGAAAAAAAGAGATCAGGAATAACCATTATAGCAAGACAATTTATATTATGTTAAATAGCGTAGACGAGCCGGAAAGAGGCACCCCCGTTCCACCGCTTCCGGAAAGGCTCAGGCCCCGTAACCTCGATGAATATGTAGGCCAGGAACATCTTGTAGGAAAAGACTCTGTTCTCAGAAAAATGATTGAGAGCGGAAACATCTCCTCCTTTATTCTCTGGGGCCCTCCGGGTGTCGGAAAAACTACACTTGCAAAAATCATTTCACATCAGCTTGAAAGACCTTTCTATACTCTGTCAGCTGTAAGTTCCGGAGTTAAAGATGTCCGGGAAGTAATTGAGAAATCCCGTTCGAGATCAATTTTCTCGAAAGGAAGACCAATTCTCTTTATTGATGAAATCCACCGTTTCAGCAAATCTCAGCAGGATGCACTTCTTGGTGCTGTCGAGGACGGGACCATTGTTCTTATAGGTGCCACAACAGAAAATCCATCCTTTGAAGTAATTACTCCCCTCCTCTCCCGCTGTCAGGTCTATATCCTTAAATCTCTTGATGTTGAGGATCTTGACAAACTAACTAAGAGAGCTTTAACTGAAGATCCGGTTTTATCCAAAAGAGAAATTCAGGTTACCGAAAATGAGGCTCTTTTCAGGTTTTCCGGCGGTGATGCAAGAAAGCTTCTAAACATTATTGAGCTGATAGTATCTTCTCATCTGCCTGATGAGGCTGTAATTATTGACAATAAGACCGTAACCGAAAAGTTACAGGAGAATATTGCCATTTATGACAAAAATGGAGAGCAGCATTATGATATCATATCTGCATTTATAAAAAGTATCCGTGGCTCAGACCCTAACGGGGCTGTATACTGGCTGGCCAGAATGATTGCAGGCGGCGAAGATCCTCTTTTTATAGCCAGGCGGATGGTTATACTGGCATCTGAGGATATCGGCCTTGCAAATCCAAATGCCCTTCTGCTGGCAAACTCATGTTTTGACTCAGTACATAAGATTGGAATGCCTGAATCGAGGATTATCCTGTCACAGGTTGCTGTGTATCTTGCTACCTCGCCTAAAAGCAACGCCTCCTACATGGCTATTGACGAGGCTCTTGCTGAGGTGGAAAAGAGCGGAAACCTCCCTGTTCCTCTGCATCTCAGGAATGCACCAACCAAACTGATGAAGAGCCTGGGATACGGAAAGGAGTACAAATACGCCCACTCTTATGAGGGTAATTTTACAGAACTCGAGTTTCTGCCTGATAAATTAGCCGGTACTAAATTTTATGATCCGGGTAACAATGCAAAAGAGAGCGAGATAAGGCGGCACATTGCCAAACTGTGGAAAAAGTACAATTATTGAATAGTTTTTTTAACTATTTTTGCGTCTCGATTGTTACCTGTCAATGGTAATCAATAATTATAAATTGTAATGTTATGATAGTTCACAGTGATTTCACAAAACGGTACGAGAAGATCCCGGTAGACATTTACGAGGACTCAACGGCTGCCTCTGCGATTGTAGCGGAAAGTATTTCGGAGTTAATCAGAGGAAAAGCCCGTAAGGGACAAAATTGTATATTGGGTGTAAGTGCCTCATCTTCTGCGATACAAGTGTATGAAGAGCTTGTTGCCATTCATCAGAGAAAGGAGTTGTCATTTAAAAATGTTCACCTCTTCTCTGTAGACGAATACTGGCCGCTGAACAAAAACGAACTCCAGAGCCACTACAGGTTTCTGAAAGAGTATCTTATAGATTTCATAGATATTCCTGCAGAAAATATTCATTTTCTTGACGGAGAGGTTGCTAAGGAGAAAATTCACGACTATTGTGTCGAATATGAGAATAAAATCGACAAACTTGGCGGAATAGACGCTCTGGTTATTGGAGGAATGGGATTTAACGAACCCGGTTCTGCTTACAACTCCAGAACAAGACTTATTACGCTCAACTATTCATCAAGAGTATCATCTGCATCTGAGTTTTTTGGTGTTGAATATGTTCCTTTCCATGCCCTTACTATGGGTATTGAGACAATCCTCTCAGCAAAAAAGATATTCTTTCTTGCATGGGGTGAAGGTAAAGCCGGATCAATAGCAAAAATGGTAGAGGGTCCAATAAATGAGCAGACTCCTATCTCCTATCTTCAGCAACATGATAATCTTGAGGTAATTATTGATTACGCTGCAGCTGCAGAACTTACAAGGGTTAAAACCCCCTGGCTCACCGGAACTGTTGAATGGACAGATTTCATGATCAGAAAATCTGTTTTCTGGCTTTGCAAGAAGCTTGATAAACCTATCCTCAAGCTCACAGACAGAGATTACAACGATAATGGTATGAGTGACCTGGTTACCGAAAAGGGACCTGCAAGCAAAATCAACATCAAAGTATTCAACGATCTTCAGCATACAATTTCAGGCTGGCCGGGAGGAAAGCCAAACTCAGACGACTCTACCCGTCCGGAAAGGGCAAAACCTTTCCCAAAAAGGGTAATAATATTCAGCCCTCACCCGGATGATGATGTTATTTCAATGGGCGGAACAATGGCAAGGCTCTCTGAGCACGGACATGAAGTTCACATTGCATATCAGGTATCCGGAAATATTGCTGTTTTTGACCATGATGCAATCAGGTTCCTTGACTTCCTCAGAGACAGCTCAAAAATCTTTGAACTTGATATGTCAAAGAGCGAAAATATCTATGCTACTGCACAGAAGGAGCTAAGCACCAAGCATCCGGGAGAACCTGACACACCTAGTATCAGGGCTGTCAAGGCCGCAATCAGACGCGGAGAGGCTAAAGCTGCCTGCCGCTATCTGAAAATTCCTGAAAACAGAGTTCACTTCCTTGACCTTCCTTTCTATGAAACAGGCGGTGTAAAGAAAAAGCCTATCAGCAAAGCTGATATTGAGATAGTTAAAGAGCTGCTGCAAAAAGTTAAACCTCACCAGGTTTACGCAGCAGGAGACCTTAGCGACCCTCACGGAACTCACAGAGTTTGTCTGCAGGCAATTTTTGCTGCCCTTGAAGAGCTTAAAGAGGAGAAATGGATTAAAGATTGCAGGGTTTGGCTCTACAGAGGAGCTTGGCAGGAGTGGGACGTTGCTGACTCAAATATGGCTGTTCCATTGAGTCCTGAGGAGGTAAACATTAAAAGGGAGGCCATATTCAAACACCAGTCCCAGAAAGACAGACCTCTATTCCCCGGTTCAGACAAACGTGAATTCTGGCAGCGTGCAGAGGAGAGAAACCACAACACAGCTGTACTGTTCGACAAACTGGGAATGGCAGAATATCAGGCTATAGAGCTGTTTGTACGATACGACATCTAGTATTGTTTACATGCAGATATTTAAAGGAGCTCTCCGCTACGGGGAGCTCTTTTTTCTTTGTCAGGGTTTTCTCTCCAAAAAAACTGCCTCTCAACAAAATGACATTTTGTTTGTTTTAAGTAATAAATCAACAAAACAATCAAGATGTTCAACGAATATAATCCAATAGATAACAAGGTTTTTCAGATTATTGATGACAAGGGAAAGGTCATTAATAAAGCTATGATGCCTGCAGTTTCAGATGAGAAATTGCTCAAGGCATACAAGGATATGCTCTTCGCAAGAACAGCAGACCTGCAGATTGTATCATACCAGCGTCAGGGACGAATTTACACCTATCCGCCAAACTATGGTCAGGAGGCAATATCGGGTGCTGTAGGAGCAATAATTGGTGACAATGACTGGCTGGTTCCTGCATTCAGGGAGATGGGTGCAATGCTTGCAAAAGGCGTTACTCTTAAAGAGCTCTTTCTTTACTTCATGGGATATGAAGATGGCTCAAAATTCCAGAATGCAAAGAAAACTCTTCCCATAAGTGTTCCTATTGCATCTCAGTTGCTTCATGCTGCCGGAATTGGATATGAAATCAAATACAATAAAAAAGATGAAGTTGTTTTTGCATTTGTAGGTGATGGAGGAACTTCCGAAGGAGATTTCCATGAGGCTGTCAATTTTGCCGGTGTGTGGAAAGTGCCTGTAGTCTTTATTATTCAGAATAACCAGTACGGAATCTCCACCCCTACCCGCATGCAGACTGCATCTGAATCTCTTGCAATCAAAGCCGTTGCCTACGGAGTAAAGGGAATTAAGGTAGACGGAAATGATTATTTTGCAATGTACAAAGCGGTTGAAGAGTCTGTAAAAGCATGTAAAAACGGCGAAGGTCCGGTACTGATTGAGGCAGTTACATACAGAAAGGGTGCTCACACCACCTCAGACGACCCTACAAAATACAGAACTAAAGAGGAGGAGCAGCAGTGGGAATCAAAAGATCCCCTAAGAAGGCTGAAACTCTATCTTGAGGCAAAGAAACTCTGGAGCGAAAAGGAGGAGGAAAAGATCATTCCTCAGTACAAAGAGGAGGTAGACCGCCAGTTTATTGAGGCCGAAAACTACGGCCCCTATCCAAAGGAGGATGTCTTTAAGTACCTCTATGCAGAGATGCCAGATGATCTTAAGGAACAGGAGAAGGAGTATGAACGCTTCCTTCAGTGGAAAGCCTCAAAGGTTAAATAATAATCAATCTAAAGAATTTTACCGGAATGAAAATAATGAATATGGTCAATGCAATCAATGATGCATTGGATATAAAACTGGCAGAAGATAAAAGCGTAATTGTATACGGCGAGGATGTCGGGGTTGAGGGAGGAGTATTTCGTGTTACAGAAGGGCTTCAGCAAAAATATGGTGTAGAAAGGGTGTTTGACTCCCCTCTTGCAGAGTCAGGAATTGTTGGAACTGCTATTGGAATGGCTGTGGCTGGAATGCGCCCGGTTGTGGAGATGCAGTTCTGCGGATTTGTTTATCCTGCATTTAACCAGATTATCAGCCACGCTGCCAGAATGAGAAACCGTTCAAGGGGGCAGCTGGAAACGCCTATGGTAATCAGAATGCCTTATGGCGGAGGTATAAATGCACTTGAGCACCACAGTGAGAGTATGGAGGCGATTTTTGGCCACATACCCGGTCTGAAGGTAGTTGCTCCGTCTACACCGCATGATGCCAAAGGAATGCTTATTTCTGCCATTGAGAGCAATGATACAATACTCTTCATGGAGCCAAAGAGAATCTACAGGGCAATTAAACAGGAGGTAGCGGACGGAAAGTTTACTATTCCTCTTGGTAAGGCAAATGTTCTGGCTCAGGGTAAGGATGTTACAATCGTCTCTTTCGGAGCGATGATACGTGAAGTGCAGAAAGCTATGGTAATGGCAAAGGAGGCGGGAATCAGCGTAGAACTTATTGATCTTCGCTCTATCTACCCTATCGACAGAGAGACTATCGCAAAATCTGTCAGGAAAACAGGAAGAATCATTACTGTGACCGAGGGTCCAAAATCGTTCGGGCTCGGGGCTGAAATAAGTCAGATAGCAATAGAGGAGGCATTTTTGCACCTTGAAGCACCGCCAGCAAGGGTATCCGGATTTGACGTAATTGTACCTCTTCCTAAAGGAGAGCACCATTATATGCAGGATCCCTACAAGATTTTCTACGAAATTGAAAAAATAGTAAAATATTAAAAGTATGAGATATATATTCAAATTTCCGGACATAGGCGAGGGACTCGAAGAGGGAACAATCGTTGAATGGCATGTCGAAAAAGGTCAGTCTGTAAAGATGGGCGATTCGCTAGTCACTATGGAAACAGATAAAGTAGTTACCGCAATTCCTTCTCCGAGAGATGGTATAATTGCCGCAAAATTTGGCAAGGTTGGTGAAACTATACATGTTGGATCTGCACTCGTAGAAATCGATATGGAGGGTGTTGAGGGAGAAGCTGCAGTTGCAGAGGTGAATAAACCTGAAGCGGTTGAGGAAGAGGGAGCAGGTGTCGTGGGGACCCTTGAAGTTGCAGGAAACAGCGCAGTTCTTTCGGCAAGTAAAGAGGGTGTTTCAAATACATCTTCAGATTCAAACAAAACAGTCAAAGTACTTGCAACTCCGGTAGCCCGTGCTCTTGCAAAGGAGAGTGGAATTGACATAAATAATGTAAAAGGAACTGGTCCGGCTGGTCGTGTAACCAAAGATGATATTCTGAGGTTTGCAACAGATAAATCAAAACCAGCGACATCTATCTCATCTTCTGCTGTTTCATTACCAGCCAGTGAGCATCTGGTTGAGATTGAACCTCTGTCTCAGATGCGCA
>PHDP01000091.1 GCA_002842655.1 Bacteroidetes bacterium HGW-Bacteroidetes-14 | reverse complement strand
GTAAAGCTTTACCCTATGTAAAGGGGTTGTCTTAAGTCGGCCACTGCCAAGTTTGGTGGGAAGGCAAAGACGCAAAAGCTGAGTCAGAAAACCTGCAGGAGCAAAACATATTAATCGAGCTTTCGGGAAAAAAGGAACGATGAAAACTAAATTTTCATTATTTGCTGTATTTGTATGTACTCTCTCCGTTTTTGGAGCGGGTGCAAATCTCTTTTCACAAACGCGTGATACCTCAAAAGTGGTCCAGAAGGAGAGCCGGCTGGACTCTGTAACGGTTAGTGCATATAAAAGGCCCGGCCCTGTAGAGAACAAGAAATTCGCACTTGGAACCAATGTAATCTCTGTCTCCCGGGAGGCAATCGCCAAAATGCAGTCAAGCACCCTTGCTGAATTTATCAAGAGCGAAAATGCAGCCTACATAAAAGAGTACGGAAAGGGTATGGGAGCCTTTATATCAGTAAGGGGCACATCATCATCTCACACCACCATAGACTGGAATGGCCAGAGCATGTCTGTTCCAACAATGGGGCAGGCAGATCTCTCACATGTTCCGGTATACTTTTTTGATGCAATGGATATCCATATAGGCGGAAGCTCTGCCCTTTACGGTGACGGCAGCATAGGAGGGAGTATCCGCCTTAAGACAAGGCCAAAGTGGGAAAAGGGAAGCAGCGGGGATATTCTTCTGTCGGGCGGAAGCTTTGGGACTCTCTTTACCGGAGCCACATACAGATATTCGGCCGGCAAACTTGAAACCAGAAGCAGCCTCTTCTATAACAGAGCCACCAACGACTACACATTTAAAAACAATACCAAACCGGGACTGCCGGTTGAGAGGCTAAACAATGCAGCCCTTTCAAACCTGGGGTTCCTGCAGGAACTTTATGCTAGAACAAAAAGAGCCGGCACATTCTCACTTTCCCTTATGTACCTGGACTTCTCAAGAGAGATTCAGCCTTCTGTCTCATTAAATGACAGGCCGGAATCGTATGCCTCCATTTACGACAAAAACTTCAAGGCTTCGGCCTCACTGAATGGCTCAGGGAATACTGTCTCCTGGAACATCGCCGCCTCCTATGCATATGACCATGAGACCTATAAAGAGGATATAATTGCAGCACACAGAATTCTCTCCTCTGCAGATGCAGAGTTCCGCAAAGGACAGTTTACCGTAAAGGGAGGGATTTCAGGAGAATATATATTGCCAAGGGTACACTCTTATGCCGATTCGGTTAGCGAAAAACGGGCGGGTGCATTTCTGCTGGCCAGATTCGAAGGGGAGAAACTCTTCTCTGCATCTGCAGGTTTAAGATACCTCTACTCATCTGGCAACAACATTCCTCTTATGCCATCGCTGAATGCGAGACTGCGTATTCCACTCTCATCACCTCACTCACTCTCTGTGAGGGCATCCTTCTCCGGAAATGCAAAGGTTCCCTCTTTAAACGACAGATACTGGGGAGGCAACTATGTTTATCTTAAAAGTGAGTCCTCTTTTACTGCCGAAGGCGGAGCAGATTACAGCTGGTACAGAGACGGGTGGAGCGCCTCACTCTTTGCAACAGCATACAGAAGCAAGGTTTACGACTGGATCAGGTGGCTGCCGGCGGGGCAGGTGTGGAGGCCGCGCAACATTCCGGAAGTTCTCTCCAGGGGAGCCGAGGCCGGAGCTAAAATCACCGTGAGAGCCGGTACAACAGACCTTTCATTTACAGCAAACTACGCATATACAAACATAATTACAGTAGAGCCACTCTGGAGTGAAGACCCTGCCCGCGGCGAGCAGCTTGCATACCAGCCCCGCCACTCCTGGAGAGCAATGGCAAAAGGGGAGAGGGGAAAGTTCTCGGTTTTTGCCGCCATGAGCTACACAGGACGGCGAACAACTCTGGATATTTATGATGTTTTGCCTTCGTACCTGCTCACAGATGCCGGTGTCACATTCAGGCAGCCTTTTGGGGAAAATGAGCTGGTGCTGAGCGCTACGGTCAAAAACATCTTCAATGTAAGCTACCAGAATGTCAAGTTCTACGCAATGCCGGGTACAAACGGGCAACTTACGGTTCAGTTCAGATTTTAAGAAGTCTGCTTAAATCGCAGACATTCATTAAGACGCAAAAACATACACATATATAATTAATACACAAAACATTACTCTTTACAATGAAAAAAATCTTTAAAAGCCTCCTGCTTGCTGCACTCTTTGTGCTGCCATTTGTCTCATGTACAAAAGATGATCCAACTCCTGTCGTAACCTTTGACAAGAAAGTACTTATTATCAACCAGGGCAATTACAGCGAGCAATCTGCAAGCCTCTCCCTCTACGACGAAAACACAATGCAGATTACAAACCGTATTTATGAAACAGCAAACGGTGTCTCCATTGGAGCAACTATTGTGTCGGGAGTCGTATCTCCTCAGAAGGAGGCCTATCTGGTATGCAACAACCCGGATAAAATCGAAATCATTGATGCAACCACAGGTAAAACCAAGAGCTCATTTACAACAGGTCTTGCATCTCCAAGAAACATAATCTTTGCCGGAGACAAACTCTATGTGACTAACTGGGACTACGATCATATTGTAAACAGTGAAGGATGGTGGGAGTTTAACAAATCTTATGTGGCTGTTTATGATGCAGTAACAAAGACACTGCTTGGCAAAATCCTTGTTGGTACTGACGCAGAGGGTCTCGCCCTTTTTGGAAACAGACTGTTTGTGGCAACAAAAGAGGGTGTGGCAGTTGTTGATGTTTCAAATCCTGCATACCCGATTATCAAGACTATTACCGCTTCCGGCGTTACAGGCGGGGCGAAGCATCTCACCTTTGATGCAAGCTATAACCTATGGGCTTCATTCCCTTCAAAAGGTATAGTAAAGATTAACCCCTCTACAGCTACGGCCTCTGTTGTGGTAGATGTTCCGGTGGACGGCATGGATGGTTACATCACAACCGGCGACAATGGTCAGAAAATTTACACCTACAAGACAACATTCAATGCAAGCTACGAGGCTGTGGATGCATCAGTTTACGCAGTTGATGTAAATACAAACACAGCAACAAAATTCTTCTCGGGAACCTATTTCTACGGATTGGGAATCAGCCCGTCAACAGGTAACCTCTTTACTGCCGAGGTAAGCTTTACATCAAATTCCCTGCTTAAAGTAGTGGGAAAGGATGGTGTGGTTAAGAGTTCAGCCGCAGCAGGAATCGGAACCAGCAGATATCTCTTCTTCTAAATTATTGAAAGTGCAATGAAGAGCCGGGGGCGCAATCAACTGCCATTGATTGCGCCCCCTTTTTCTCTTCTTCAGTAAAAAATCTCAAGAACCTCCAGGCTACTTCTCCTCAGGCTGGTGGTAAACGATTGTTTTGATAATGTCCGGATGCAGACTGTTTGCCACAGGACAGGTCTTAACAGAAGTCTCAATGAATCTCATCTCCCTCTCTGAATATTTCTGAGGCAGGTAGATGTCAAGCTTAAGCTCTGCAACCCTTCTTGGATTTGCAGCCATAATCTTCTCTGTGTCAATTCTCATTCCGTCAACTGAAAAGCCGTGAGCCTGCGCTGCTATACCCATAATTGTCATCATGCATGAGGCCAGCGATGCAGAGAAGAGGTCAGTTGGAGAGAACATCATTCCCTTTCCGTTGTTGTCTTCCGGAGCTTCGGTCATAATCTTGCTGCCCGATTTCAGGTGCTCGGCCTCTGTCTTGAGGTCACCAATGTAATAAGTACGATACTTTGCCATAATATATGTGTGTTATTTAATAATCTCCGTTCCAATAAGAGTTGCAGGTGTGCATCTCTCAACCTTTACATTTACATAATCTCCCACCTTATGGTTACCGGCGGGAAATACCACAACCTTGTTCTGAGAGCTTCTTCCTGTGAGTTCTGCCTTTGATTTCTTGGAGTACCCCTCAACCAGAACCTCAACCACCTTTCCAAGATCCTTCTGGTTGCTTGCGAGCGAAATTTCGCCGTGAACCTGAATTACCTCACTCAGCCTTCTGCTCTTGACCTCAGCCGGGACATCGTCGGGATAGTGCCTTGCAGCCTTGGTGTTGGGCCTCTCTGAATACTGAAACATAAAGGCGGTGTAGTAACCAACCTCCCTCATGATTGAAAGTGTCTGAAGGTGGTCCTCCTCTGTCTCACCACAGAATCCGGCAATTATATCTGTCGAAATCTCGCAGTCAGGAAGAATCTCCCTTATTTTTTTCACTCTCTCCAGATAGCTCTCCCTTGTATATTTTCTGTTCATTTTTGCCAGCATTGCATCACTTCCGGACTGAACGGGAAGGTGAACATGCTTGCAGATATTTGGATACATTGCCATTGTATACAGCACTGAGTCCCCCATGTCTTTAGGATGCGATGTAGAGAACCTCACTCTCAGTTTAGGATCAATCAGCGCAACCATCTCCAGCAGCTTTGCAAAGTCTGTCTTCTCGGCGGGATTCTCCGGATTCACCCAGTTATAGGAATCCACATTCTGCCCCAGCAGTGTGACTTCGCGGTATCCGTTTCCAAACAGCTCCTCTGCCTCCCTCACAATACTTTTTGGATCGCGGCTTCTCTCTGCTCCCCTTACATATGGTACAACACAGTAAGTACACATATTGTTGCAACCCCTCATGATAGAGATATAGGATGAGACTCCGTTTTTGTCCATTCTGACGGGAGAGATATCTGCATATGTCTCTTCCTGAGAGAGAATTGTGTTAATCTGCTTTTCGCCTCCGGTCAGGCTTGCAATAAGCTGAGGAAGTTCGCGGTATGAGTCCGGGCCGGCCACAATATCAACAGCCGCATGGTTCAGCAGCTCCTCCTTGAGCCTCTCTGCCATACAACCTAGAATTCCCACAACAACACCTTTTCTCTTTTTCTTTTCGAGTCTGAAAATATCCAGTCTTCCCCAGATGCGCTGCTCTGCATTATCCCTGATAGAACATGTATTTATAAGAATAAGATCTGCCTCCTTTATGCTGTCGCACAACGAATAGCCGTAAGGCTGAAGAATAGAGAGCACCACCTCGCTGTCGTTCACATTCATCTGACAGCCGTAGGTTTCAATGAACACCTGCTTGAGGCCGGCATTGATTGCTGGTTTTACGGAATAATATTTGTTAGTCATTATAATCAGTTTAATGGGTGCAAATATAGCTTTTTTATACCTTTGCAGATATTCACACAAATATGATGAAGAGATTACTGACTGTTATTGTTTTGGTTATTACGCTTTTGAGCAGCTGTACAAATTACCGCAACATTGAGGTGAACAGCGTTGCGCTGCGGGATGTTAAACTTCTTAGTACCTCAAGGGCAGCTATTGAAGTTGAATATGTAATTACCAATAATTCAGGCAGTGACCTCATACTTGCCTCTGCAGACGGCTTTCTGATGAAAAACAGAGTTAACTTTGCACAGTTAACACTGGTATCGGCAGACACTATTGCCCGCGGTGAGACAACAACAAACAGGCTCAAATTCAATGTAGAGCTGCTGGACCCGCTTTCACTCTTTTCAATGGGTTTGAATATCAACAGCTGGAAAACATCAGATTTTGAGATTAATGTCAGAGGTGTAATTGAGAATTCAAAAGGGCGCAAAAAGGTTTTTAAATTCAAAAACCTGCCGCTTGAAAACCTGATTAAAAGATTCTAAAAATGAAAAAACTTATTATCGCCATATTTATCACAGTTGCAGCGACTATCTCGCTTCAGGCGCAGGAGACTCTCAAGCTGCAGGAAGATATCAGAACACAGGACACAGTAAAGATTGCCGCCCCTCCTGTAATGGACTCCTCATTCTACATGAAAAGCATCTTCTCTCTGCTCTCTGAGCCGGGACCGGCATCCAACAGGGTTACAGTTGAGCAGAGCAAGGCAATTGAAGGAGCCTTCACAGCCCATATTGCCAGTGCCGCATCCAAAAAAATGAATGGATTCCGTGTGAGGATTTACTTCGATAACAGCCAGTATGCACGCTCCCGTTCAGGCGATGTTTCTGCACAGTTTGCATCCAGGTTTCCGGCAATACAGGTCTACCGGACCTACACAAACCCTTACTTTAAAGTAACTGTTGGTGATTTCCGTACCAAATCAGATGCTATGCGCATGCTAAAGCAGATTGAGGCCGAATTCCCATCTGCCTTTGTAGTAAGGGAGCAGATTAATTTTCCCCCTCTTTAGAATCTTTCTTCTTCTTTCCGGCCTTAACGCCCTTGACCCCTTCGGTCTTAAGCTTATTCAGAGCCTGAGCTACTGAATTTGCAAGTTTAGCCTTTTTCCTCTTCTCTCTCTCCTTGTCATCCTTTTTGGTTCTCCACCATTTAGGACTGAACTTCTCTGCCAGAATCATGAGCGGAGATATGTACCTCTCAATTTTTTCAGGATAAATCTCTTTAATATTAAGCAGGATACCGGTCTCTTCAACCCCTCCAAAGTGCTCGTTGATAGATGTTCCAAACACCTTCATTGAAGGGGAGAGGTTCATGTATGAGTTAATGAGGGGCGGAATGTGCTCTCCAAGTGTCCTTACCTCTTTTGAGAGAACTTTATATGCCTCTTTGTAGTCCAGCGAATCAAACAGCTCTTTGTAATAAGGATTCTTGCTGTCGTAATCCAGGGAGATAATTGGTGTAACCAGCTGCTTTTCGTCCGGGAAGTATGAGTTGAGGAAGTTGAGCAGTGTATTTCTGGCAGTCATATGGTACGAAGTGTACATGGTCACCTTACCAAAAAAATACTTGATATGCGGGTATCTCAGCATTAAAGCACCAAGCCCGTCCCAGAGGTTATCCAGCGCAAAGAGCCCTTTTCTGCGGATATTTGTACTCTGGTAGTTAGGCTGAATAAATGACCTGCCCAGCTCTATTGTAAAAGGCAGATAATCGTTAACAAACTCAGGTGAAAAGTTAAAGAGCTCACTTGTTGCAAGGTGTCTTACATTAAGCCCTGTGCACTGGATGTATCTGTAGCCTCCGATAATCTCCTCATCTTTTGGGTCCCAGACAATGAGCTGTTTGTAAGGATATCTGGTGTCTGTGTCAAACTCATCAATATCAATAGGTTTGCCGGTTCCTCCCCCGGCCAGTCTGAATGATATTTCGCGAAGCCTTCCAAGCTCTCTCATTGTGTTTGGAGAGTCGTGGTAGGTTATCTCGTATATTTTGTTCTCTCCCTTGCGGGTGTTGCGGATAAACTTATCTGTTGTAAGTTCATCCATTATGAGTTTCCTGTCTATTGGTTGTATTACCGGTTCCATTTTTGTTCTTTTAAATTGTAAACCTCTTCCCTTATCTTTTGTGTCCAGTATGCCGGATTTCCGCCAACCGCCAGTTGTTCCAGAGGAACAGGTTCACCTATGTATATATTGAATGTTGCACCTTTCTGCCTGAACATCTCGTGAGGCAGCAGTATTGTTTCGTAGTTAAACTTTATTCCCAGTGATTTTCTTATGTTGGCAAACCGGTAGAAGAATCCGGAGTTTTTCCCTTCAAAGAAAATCGGGACTATATCCCTTCCATATTTTACAGCCTGGTTAACAAAGCTTTTTTTCCAGTCCAGATCTACAATTGCTCCCTTTACCAGCCTCGAACAGAGTCCTGCCGGAAAGTAGAGTATCTGTTCGCTTGAGCTGTATGAATCGTGTATAAGTTTTGCATTATCAACATTTTGCCTCCCGTATTTATTCACGGGAATAAATACCGGCCTTAAGGGTTCAATACTCATAAGCAAGTCGTTCACCACAAATCTCACGTTTTTGAAAACTTCTCCAAAAATATCTATCAGAATCATTCCGTCAAGTCCTCCCAGAGGATGGTTCGAAACGAAAATATATCTTCTGGTCGTGTCAATTTTTTCAACTCCGTGGACCTTAAATTTAATATTCAGGTGCTGGAGTGTAGCTTTTGCGAACTCTTTTCCCCTGAGATTACCGTACTTTTCAAGAACAACATTGATTTCGTCCTGATGAATCAGTTTTTTTAACAAAGTAATTAGAAACCTTGGGATTACCTTAATCAGCCTTGGGTTCTTACTACCGATAATTCCGGCTATGTCAATCTGAAGTTTCTTCTCTTCCTGGACCATATTTGAAGGGGTTTATCTGAGTGCGAAGTTAAATAAAAATCATATCTTTGCATAAATGCTTTCCCTTATATGTTAAAACAAGGTTTACAGCAAAA
>PHDP01000090.1 GCA_002842655.1 Bacteroidetes bacterium HGW-Bacteroidetes-14 | reverse complement strand
GATGCTTGCAAACATGGCTTCATCTCTCATCCTTCACAAAAGGATTGAGACTACAGTTGCAAAGGCGAAAGCACTGAGAATGTACATCGAGCCACTGATTACAAAATCAAAGGACGATACAACACATTCACGCCGTATGGTATTCTCTTACCTGAAGCAGAAAGAGGCAGTAGCCGAACTGTTTCGCACAATCGCTCCCAAAATTGCAGACCGTCCGGGAGGATACACCCGTATTCTTAAGACTGGTTTCCGTCAGGGAGACGCTGCCGACATGGCAATGATTGAGCTTGTAGACTTCAACGAGGCAATGCTTTCAGCAGCCAAACCAGAAGCTAAAAAGCCAGCAACCCGCCGTAGCCGCGCTAAGAAATCAGATTCAGCTGAAGCTGCTCCTGCTGCAGAGCCAAAAGCTCCAAAGGCAAAAGCACCTGCAAAACCAAAAGCAGCACCTAAAGCGAAAGCTAAACCAGCTGCAGACGAGACAGCAGAGTAATCAGAAATTATCATTTCAAGATATGTCACGAAAGAGACTAACCATAAATTGGTTAGTCTTTTTTTTCATTTATAATTATCAGTTATCTGTGTCAGTACGGAAAATCCTCCCCAATTATCGTTATTTTGTTTCTTCCAGCCTGAATTCGAGATGATATCTTGCCGTTTACTGTTTGAAAATGGGGAGACGAGCCAAAAGCAAAATCGGAGTTTTTTAGCTTTTTTCTGAAGTGTTTTCAGGAAAAAGGCTGAGGACTGTCTGACGACCGCAGGGAGGAGTCCCGGAAGCCCCTGAAAACACGATGGAAAAAAGCGTAAAGAAAAACTACGTTGCGTTGGATCGTCTCCCCATATCAAATTTATTAGACGAAAAGATACATCGAGAATATGTATATTTGCGCCAAATTTTGAAAAATGATGAAGAGGATAATTACTGAGGTGGTTGCAGAAAATGTAAACTCGGCACTTAACGCAGAGAGGGCTGGTGCAGACAGGATAGAGTTGTGCCAGGGTTTATCGGACGGAGGTCTTACACCTTCGCCGGCATTTACAAAATGGTGCTGCGATAACCTGAATTTAGGCGTTGCAGTGCTTATAAGACCAAGATCGGGAGATTTCCTCTATACAGATGCAGAATTTGACATAATCTGCGAAGATGTCCGCTTTTGCAGAGAGGCCGGAGCAGAGGGAGTAGTTGTAGGTTTTCTTAAGGCCGACGGCTCTGTGGATACTGAAAAGCTGCGAAGGGTAGTGGAGATAGCAGGAGAAATGGAGGTCGTTTTTCACAGGGCATTCGACAGATGCCGCAACTGGGAGGAGGCACTGGAAGATCTTGTTGCCTGCGGTTGCTGCAGGGTTCTCACATCCGGACTTAACGATACTGCTCTTGAGGGGAAGGAGACTCTTAAAAAACTTATTGAGAGGGCTGGAGATCGCATTACAATTCTGGTGGGCAGCGGAGTTACATCGTCAAATGTGGAGGAGATTTTTGCCCATACAAACTTTAACGAAGTTCACTTTTCTGCAAAGACTACAGTGCCGTCACTTATGACTTTCCGTGGCAGCAGCATAAGGGCAATACAGGGGCATAATGAGTCTTCGGCCTCTGAAATTGACGCTATGATAGCCATTTGCAAAAGGCTCAGATGATTTGTATATTTGCGCCAACAGATAAACAAAAACAATAAATTTATGAATGTTAAGCTTCGATTGACGCTGATGAACTTTTTCCAGTTTTTCCTTTGGGGATCCTGGCTCATTTCATTGGGAGGATACTTAATTGTAAAACTGAATTTCACAGGCGGAGAGGTAGGTGCCATATATGCAACAATGGGTCTTGCTTCGCTCTTTATGCCGGGATTGCTGGGAGTAGTTGCAGACAGATGGATTAATGCCGAGAGACTTCTGGGTATCTGCCACCTTCTTGGAGGTATACTTCTTTTTACTGCATCAACTATAACAGATCCTGACGCAATGTACTGGGTTATGCTGCTGAATGCAATGGTCTTTATGCCTACCATAGCTCTCAATAACACTGTTTCATACAGTATCCTCAAAAAAGAGGGGATGGATGTTGTAAAGGATTTCCCTCCAATCAGGGTATGGGGTACAGTTGGTTTTATTGTCGCAATGTGGGTAGTTGACCTGGGAGGATGGACCCTGAGTCCGTTCCAGCTTCAGATTGGTGCAATATCTGCACTTTTCCTTGGGATATATGCATTCACAATGCCATCATGCCCTCCTTCACCGGTTCAGAAGAAACATACTATTGTATCTGCACTTGGGCTTGATGCACTTGTTCTGTTCAAGAACAGAAAAATCGCTGTCTTCTTTTTCTTTGCAATGTTGCTTGGAGCAGCACTGCAAATCACAAATACTTTTGGTGAGCCGTTCCTTCACGACTTTGCCAAAGACCCTCAGTATGCTTCGACATTTGCTGTAAGGTTCCCCGGAATCCTTATGTCTGTATCTCAAATGTCAGAGACACTGTTCATTCTTGCAATTCCGTTTTTCCTCAGACGCTTTGGAATAAAGGTGGTGGTGCTCATGAGTATTTTTGCATGGGTACTTCGCTTTGGACTCTTTGGTCTTGGAAACCCGGGAGATGGTCTGGTTCTGCTTATCATGTCAATGGTAATTTACGGTATTGCATTTGACTTCTTTAATATATCAGGCTCTCTCTTCATTGAGACAGAGGCAAAGCCGGAAATAAGGGCAAGTGCTCAGGGACTCTTCATGATTGTAACCAACGGTATTGGTGCATTCCTTGGTGGAATGGCCAGCGGTTGGGTTGTTGATGCATTTACAGATGCAACAGGTATGAAATCATGGCCTGAAATCTGGTTTGTCTTTGCAGGATATGCACTGGTTCTTGGTATATTGTTCGCATTATTCTTCAAATACAAACATAAACCCGAGGCTTTCGAGGGACTTAAATAATGAAATTTGAAACTAT
The DNA here is from genome assembly GCA_002842655.1 of Bacteroidetes bacterium HGW-Bacteroidetes-14. Classification (GTDB taxonomy): domain Bacteria; phylum Bacteroidota; class Bacteroidia; order Bacteroidales; family UBA932; genus Bact-08. The sequence continues at coordinate 5,446 of PHDP01000090.1, read as the reverse complement.
AGCTTCCGATCTCAATTCTTCTGCACGGTGTGGAAAAATTTACACAGACCACGGAATAATTGAGACTCCCATCTTCATGCCTGTAGGAACACTGGCCACAGTAAAGGCCGTTTACCACAGGGACCTTAAAGAAGATATCAAGGCACAGATAATACTTGGGAATACATATCACCTCTACCTGAGGCCTGGCACGGATATAATCCGCAAGGCCGGAGGTCTGCACAAGTTCAGCTCATGGGATGGCCCGATACTCACCGACAGTGGCGGGTATCAGGTCTTCTCCCTTGCGGAGAACAGAAAGCTTACAAACGAGGGATGTACTTTCCGCTCACATATAGACGGCTCGAAACACTTCTTCTCACCGGAAGGGGTAGTGGATATTCAGCGTATAATAGGAGCCGATATAATTATGGCTCTTGATGAGTGTCCTCCCGGAGACTCCACTCATGATTATGCAAAAAAATCACTAAAGCTTACTCAGGGCTGGCTGGAGAGAGGATGTTCTCACTTTGATGCAACAGAACCTCTTTACGGCTATTCTCAGACATTTTTTCCCATTGTTCAGGGTTGTATATATCCGGACCTCAGGAGGGAGGCTGCAGAGCACGCCGTTTCACTCGAGAGGGAGGGGTATGCCATAGGCGGATTATCTGTCGGGGAGCCTACGGAAATCATGTATCAGATTCTGGAGGTTCTTGACCCGATTCTTCCAAAAGACAAACCAAGATATCTAATGGGAGTGGGAACTCCTGCCAATATACTTGAGGGTATAGCCAGGGGGGTTGATATGTTCGACTGTGTGATGCCTACCAGAAACGCAAGAAATGGTATGCTGTTCACCTCTGAGGGTATAATTAACATCAGGAATAAAAAGTGGGCAGACGATTTGTCTCCGCTGGATCCTGACGGAACATCTTTTGTAGATAAAACATATACCAAAGCATATCTGCGTCACCTTTTCGTGGCTCAGGAGATTCTTGGTGCGCAAATTGCGAGTGAGCACAATCTGGCATTCTATCTGTGGCTGGTTGGAGAGGCAAGAAAGCATATTCTTGCCGGAGACTTTAACTCATGGAAGAGTGTAATGGTTAAGAAACTGGAAACCAAGCTGTAATATATGAAGTTTAAGCCAACCATACTGGACAGGTATATTATCAGGAAGTTCATTGGGACATACCTCTCTGCTCTTCTGATAATTATCGGGATTGTCATAATCTTTGACATAAGCGAGAAGATTGACAATTTTGTTCAGAATCAGGCTCCCTTCAGCGAGATAGTATTTGATTACTACGCCAACTTCATACCTTACTTCATAAACATGTTCAGCCCTCTGTTCGTGTTTATCACGGTTATCTTCTTTACATCAAAACTTGCTGCAAACAGTGAGATAATTGCAATCTTGTCCGGCGGTGTGAGCTTTAACAGAATGCTCTATCCGTATATGCTATCGGCAGTGGTTATAACCCTCTTCAGCCTTTTGCTCAACCTTTACATAATCCCGCCTGCAAACAGGGGAAGGCTTGAGTTTCAGGAGAAATATATCAAGAAGAAATTTCTGAACACCACCAGAAACATTCACTATCAGCTCTCTCCGGGAGAGTTTGTCTATATGGAGTCGTTTAACAACTGGAACAAAACGGGGCTGAAATTTACTCTTGAAAAAATTGAGGGGCACCAGATTGTTTCCAAACTCTCTGCTGAGAGTGCTGTCTGGGACAGTACAAAGCAGGGATGGGTTCTCTATGACTACTACCTGAGAACATTTAACGGGAACAATACTCAGACAATTCGCAGAGGCGACAGGATGGATACAGTTATCAGCTTAACCTTTAAAGACTTGAGTTCCAGATGGGATGTTGTTGAATCTGTAAGTTTCAACGATCTGAATGAGATGATCCGGACGAGAAAACTAAGGGGTGACAAGATGGTAAAGTATGCTCAGATTGAAAAACATACAAGGCTTGCTCTCCCTTTTGCAGCCATAATTCTTACAGTGATGGGTGTGTCACTCTCATCAAAGAGAAAGCGGGGAGGAATTGGTGTAAACATTGGTATAGGGATAACCCTGAGCTTCTCATATATCCTTTTCCTGCGATTCAGTCAGATGTTTGTCCATTCAGGGGTGTTGCCGCCATGGCTGGCTCTGTGGGTACCTAACATTCTGTACGGGTTCATAGCGTGGTTCCTCTACAAGATTGCTCCAAAATAGAATAAAAAAAGGCAGCCTTCCGGCCGCCTTTTTCTTTTATTCAGTATTTTCTGTTTACAGATTCTTTGCCCTGATTGCAGAAAGCATATCGTCAATCATTGACTCCATATTCCATTTTGGATTCCAGCCCCACTCCTCGCGTGCACAGCTGTCGTCCATATTGTCCGGCCATGAGGCAGATATCTCTTTTTTAACAGGATCTACATTATAATGGAATTTTGCTTCAGGAACCCTTTTTGAAATTGCAGCAAAGAGTTGTTTAGGGTTAAAGCTCATTCCTGTAACATTGAAACTGTTGCGGTGAACAAGTCCTGACGGGTCTGCATCCATAATCTGGGTGCATGCTTCAAGTGCATCCGGCATATACAGCATGTCCATGTATGTGTTTTCCGGAATAGGGCAGGTGTATTCACCTTTCTTAATAATATCATAGAAAACCTCAACAGCGTAGTCGGTTGTTCCGCCTCCCGGAAGGCATCCGTTTGAGATAATGCCGGGGAATCTTACGCTCCTGGCATCAACTCCAAATCTGGTGTAGTAGTAATCGCTAAGCAGCTCTCCTGCAACCTTGCAAACTCCGTACATTGTTCCGGGTCTCATGATTGTGTCCTGTGGGGTGTTCTTGTGGGGGGTGTTATTTCCAAAAGCTCCTATTGAGCTGGGAGTGAAGATAGAGCAGTTGTTCTCCTTGGCAAGTTCAAGAGAGTTTAGCAGTGCTCCCATGTTTACGGACCATGCCAGCTGCGGATTCTTCTCGCCTGTTGCAGAGAGCAGAGCTACAAGGTTGTAGATTCTGTCAATTTTGTAATCTTTTACAGCCTGGGAATATGCCTTGATATCAAGTGCGTCAAGCATAATGGCTCTGGAACTTTTAGAGAGATTTTCAACTATTTCCGGACGAAGGTCTGCTGCAATTATATTATCTTCGCCGTAAACTTTTTGTAAATGAGGAATCAATTCCGTACCAATCTGCCCGCCGGCACCTACTACTAAAACATTCATATATTTAAAAACTTTTGATTTCTGTAAGGGAAATGGGACACAAATGTATGAAATTTATAGAAAAACATTGATTTTAATTTCATATTTTATTTTCTGAATATTTGTTTATATTACGGCATGACACCCGGTCAACTTCATATAATTATCAGGGAGGAGGCGGCAAAATATGGTTTTGCTGCTTACGGGGCAGCCCGTGCCTGCAAACTTGATGAAGACATGGTCAGACTTGAGAAGTGGCTCAGCCGGGGTTTTCATGCAGATATGGGTTACATGGCAAGAAACATCCAGCTGAGGGAAGATCCTTCGCTGCTGCTATCTGGAGCAAAATCTGTGCTATGCTTCCTTGCACCATATAAACCGGCAAAATATCAGGATGCGGAACTGCCTCAGATAGCCGCCTATGCATATGGAGAAGACTATCACAAAGTAATCAAGGATAAACTTCATCTTATCTGTAAAAAAATCAGGGAGTACATTCCCGGGATGAATGCCAGAGTCTTTTCTGACTCTGCGCCTGTTATGGAGCGGGCATGGGCGGCAAAGGCAGGTCTTGGTTTTGTCGGGAAGAGCAACTTCCTGATTAGCAAAACGCACGGGCTTCATAACCTTATTGGTGTTATTATCACAGATATTGAAACTGAATATGGTGAGCCTGTTTCAAATGGCTGCGGAAGCTGTACCAGATGCATTGAGAGTTGTCCTTCCGGAGCCCTCACTGCTCCATTCTCCCTGGACGCAGGAAAATGCATCTCCTATCAGACAATTGAGTCCAAAAAGAAGAGAGAGGAGGAAGAGAGACTCATACCCCCTTCAGATTACATTTTCGGGTGCGATATTTGCCTTAAAGCATGCCCGTGGTCAGGCAGGGGTGAGCCGACCGGCTGGGAGGAATTTAAGCCCCTTAAAATTGAAAATTCCGGAAGGCTGATAACCGATCTGACGACTGAAGAGTGGGAGAAGATGGACCGGGAGAGCTTCAGCACCGTTTTTGCACTCTCTCCGCTAATGAGAGCAGGACTTGAAAAAATTAAGAACACTATTGAGTATAACAGCAGAAAAATCTGAGGATATGAAATGGATTACACGTGTAGATACAGGCATTCCGCCCTTTAATATAAATTATGACGACAAAATCCTTTTTCTGGGCTCATGTTTTGCTCAGGAGATAGGCATAATCATGCAGAATATGGGTTTTGAGTGTTTGGTAAATCCCTTTGGAGTGCTTTACAATCCGGCATCCATTGCAGGTTCTCTTGAGAGACTTGTTTCTGCCACACCTTTCTGCAGCAGCGATATTATCAGGAACGGGGATGTTTATAAAAGTATTTATCACAGCAGTGATTATGCAGAAATGAGTGAGGAGGCTTTACTCAGAAAAATTAACACCTCCCTGGAGCAGAGCTCTGCATTTTTTAAACAATCAGATGTTATTGCACTCACCCTTGGAACCACATGGCTCTATAAACTTCAGTCAGACGGCAGAACTGTTGCCAACTGCCACAAACTTCCCTCAAATGCATTCAGCAGGGAGTTTCTCTCCGCAGAGCAGTGCATATCTCTTCTGGAGCCGGTTATTCGGAAAAACCAGGATAAAAGGTGGATAATAAGTGTCAGTCCTGTAAGGCACCTCAAGGATGGTGCTCATGAAAACCAGCTGAGCAAAGCGAGGCTGCTTATTGCAGCAGATGAGCTTTCACGCAGATATTCAAATGTTTGCTATTTTCCGTCGTACGAAATTGTAATGGATGAGCTCAGAGACTACCGGTTTTATGCTGCAGATATGATTCATTTAAGCAGAGAGGCAACAGATTACATATGGGAAAGATTTGCAGAATTTATACTGGATGAAAAGTCAGAGGAGTTGCTTAAAGATTATAAGCGGCTTTATGAAATGAAATCTCACCGTCCGCTTTTCCCGGAGAGTAAAAGTTATAAAGAGTTCGAAAAGAGATTGTGCGATCTTGAAGAAAAATTAAAAAAAAGGTAGTTGGGAGTTCTAACTTATTGGAAAAATATTTAACTTACGATTTCTTAACACAAATTTAATTTAAGAGAAAAATATTTTCTAAAATTAAGGCAGCCAAGGTGTAGGAATAAATGAGATTATTATTTACCTTTACTCAACAAATAATTTCATTTTATTTGAATTTTTCAATTTAAAAGTTATATTTGCACAAAGACAAGTAATTAACATCCTAAACTAAAAATTATGAATAAGGCAGATTTGATTTCAGC
>PHDP01000192.1 GCA_002842655.1 Bacteroidetes bacterium HGW-Bacteroidetes-14 | reverse complement strand
AATTGACCGATCTTGGCATTTTTTACTCATGTTGCGAATGTCAGCGCTCTCCTCCAATGAGAAACTTTTCCTGCTGAACACTCAGATTAATAATTTGTAAGCTTAAGCAACCAGCAGTGCTTTGATTCTCTTCTCATCTGTGGTGTGAACCAGAGCTGAGTAAGTCAGATTTCTCTTCTGTTTGGTTGTCTTCTTTGTGAGAATGTGGCTCTTGTAAGCGTGTTTTCTCTTGATTTTTCCCGTTCCGGTAAGCGTAAAGCGCTTTTTGGCACCGGAGTTGGTTTTAATTTTGGGCATTGTCTTTATTTTAAATTTGTTAAATAAATTTATTTCTTTTTTGCAGGTGATAACATCATTATCATCCTTTTTCCTTCAAGCTTAGGAAGCTGTTCGGCCTTGCCGAAATCCTCAAGGGCCAGCGCAAATCTCAGAAGCAGCTTTTCACCCTGCTCAGAGAACAAAATTGAGCGTCCTTTAAAAAATACATAGGCTTTAACCTTTGCTCCCTCCTCAAGGAAGGACTGGGCATGCTTCAGTTTAAACTGGAAATCGTGCTCGTCTGTATTAGGACCAAAACGAATTTCCTTAATTACAACTTTGCTGGCATTGGCCTTCATCTCCTTGGCCTTTTTCTTCTGCTGATAAATAAACTTCTGATAGTCTATTATTTTGCAGACCGGCGGCTCGGCATTAGGAGAAATCTCCACGAGGTCTAATTCCAACGCCTCTGCCATCTCTAAAGCCTCTCTCAACGGGTAAACACCCTGATTTGCAACATTATCTCCGACTACCCTTACCTGGGGTGCCGAAATCTGATTGTTAATACGAGGTCCGTCATCTTTTTTCTGCGGTCCGCCATACCTGTTGTTAGGTGTTCTTGGCGTTAACGGCGATGATGATTGCGTCTTCGGTTTGAATACGCTCGGGCGAGGTTTAAAAGGTGTAGCGATAAATTTGTCCTCCTATAATTAGTTATTACTCAATTTGTTGCTTGATCTCACTCTCTATCATTTGTCTGAAGTCGTCCACTGACATTGCTCCTTTGTCCCCATCTCCCTGTTTTCTTACAGAGATTGTGCCATTATCAGCTTCCTTCTCACCAACAATAAGGAGGAATGGAACTCTTTTAAGCTCATTCTCCCTGATTTTCTTGCCGATAGTTTCGTTACGATCGTCAATTGAGGCG